>JAXDIE010000062.1:0-21939 GCA_034664165.1 Thermoleophilaceae bacterium
TGCAGAGCGGCCACGTCATCGGGCTCACCCTCGGCGCCGGCCATCAGCCAGCACATCGCGCTCACGCCCTCGAACTGGAGCGCGACGGTCATCAGCCGCAGCGGATCGGCGACCACGCCCTCGGCGCCCGTCGCGTCGATGGCCGCGACCGCATCCGGGTCACGCGTCGTCCCCCTCACCGCGTGGCCCGCCGCAATCAGCCGCGTGGCCAGCTCCCGGCCGCGGCATCCGCAGCCGACGATCAGGACGCGGGCCATCTAGCGCTGGTCATCCTCATAGGCGCGCGCCCTCGCCCGTTGATCGTTGAGCTGCCGGTGGACTTCGGCCTCAAGCCCTTCCTCGGTGAGCTCGGGTCGGCCGTCGGCCCGCCGCCGCGCGTTCTGGGCCTCGAGCATCTGCTCGACGTCCTCGAGCTCCAGCGCCACCTCGTCCTCATAGGAACGCGTGGGCTTCCAGTCGAGCACCTCGGGCCCGGTCATCGGGTGGTACCTGCCCAGCGCGTAGAAGATCCCGAAGGCGAGAACGCCGAAGAAGATCGCCATCGCGGTGAAGCCGTCCACCGGACAAGTCTAAGAGGGGCCGACTATCTAGGATCGGGGCATGCGCATGACGCCGTCGGAGCTGGCCCAGGCATTCATCGACGCGATGAATGCGTACGACGCGGACGCGCTGATCGCGCTGCTGGCCGAGGACGTGGTGCTCGAGGGCTACAAGGGCACGTACACGGGCCACGAGGAGGCCCGCCGCTGGCTCGGCACCCCCGGCCCCAACCTGCGCTCGCGGATCGATGTGCACCAGATCCGCGAGGACGGCGACCGCGCTCTGGCCGCAACCGAGCGCACGTGGATCTGGGTCGATGGCGACGAGGAGGCCGAGACCGAGAACTGGAACGCCGTGTGGTGGACAAGGGACGGCAAGATCATGCGCTGGAAGCCGTTCCTGCACGTGCCCGAGGCGGTCTGGGCTTTCGAATCCGGCGAGTCCGGATAGTCTCCCCCGCCGCGTGATCGACTTCGAACTCACCGACGAGCAGCGGCTCATCCAGGAGACCGCGCGCGACTTCGCCAACAACGAGATCGCCCCGCGGGCACGGGAGAGCGACCGCACCGGCAAGTTCGACCTCGAGCTGGCCAACAAGATCGCCGACATGGGCTTCCTCGGCTGCATCGTCTCCGAGGATTACGGCGGCCGCGGCCTGGACTACCGGACCTACGGATTGATCGTCGAGGAGATCGGCCGCGCCGACAGCTCCGCCCGCACCGTGGTGTCTGTCCAGACCTCGCTGGTGTGCTCGGCGATCGAGAAGTGGGGCACCGAGGACCAGAAGCACGAGTGGCTGCCCAAGCTCTGCTCGGGCGAGATCTTCGGCTGCTTCGGCCTGACCGAGCCGGGCACCGGCTCCGATGCCGCAAACCTCTCCACCCGCGCCACCAAGACCGCCGAGGGCTGGTCGATCAGCGGCCAGAAGCAGTTCATCTCGATGGGCAACTACGCCAAGATGGCGCTGATCTTCGCCCAGACAGACCCCGAGCTGAAGTACAAGGGGCTGGCGGCGTTCATGGTGCCGACCGACAGCGAGGGCTTCACCTCATCCTCGATTCACGGCAAGCTCGGCCTGCACGCCTCCGACACCGCGGAGCTGGCGCTGGACGAGGTCCTGGTGGGCGAGGAGGCGATGCTCGGCGGGATCGGCGACGGCTTCAAGGTGGCCATGTCGGCCCTGGACTCGGGCCGCTTCAGCGTGGCCTCGGGCTGCGTCGGCATCTGCCAGGGGTGCCTGGACGCCTCGGTGGCGTACTCCCAGGAGCGCGAGCAGTTCGGCCGCCCGATCGCGGCCTTCCAGCTGGTCCAGGCCATGATCGCCGACATCGTGGTCGACACCGAGGCCTCGCGCGGCCTGGTCTGGCGCGCCGGCTGGCTCAAGGACATGGGCAAGCCCAACACCAAGGAGACCTCGGTGGCCAAGCTCTACGCGACCGAGGCCGCCATCCGCTCCGCCAACACGGCGATCCAGATCCACGGCGGCTCCGGCTATGTGGACGACCATCCCGTCGAGCGTTACATGCGTGACGCACGTGTGACCACCCTGTACGAGGGGACCTCGCAGATCCAGAAGCTGATCATCGCCAGGTCGGTCACCGGCATCAATGCGATGACCTGAGCATGGGCACCTCGCCGCACCCCGTGCTGATCCGGACCGAGGGAGCGGTCGGGGTCGTCAAGCTCAATCGGCCGGAGGCCCGCAACGCCCTCTCGCCCGACCTCAAGGACGGCCTGCTGGCCTGCCTCAAGGACTTCGACGCCGACCCGGCGATCCGCGCGATCGTGATCGAGGGTGGTGACAAGTACTTCGTGGCCGGCGGTGACATCCGAGCGATGGCGGCGCGCGAGCGCGGCGGCCCGCCCGATCTGGAGCGAGCGGCGTTCTGGACAGAGCTGGCGGACATCGAGACGCCCCTCATCGCCGCGGTCTCCGGCTACGCGCTGGGCGGCGGCTGCGAGCTGGCGCTGGCGTGCGATCTGATCATCGCCTCCGAGACAGCCGAGTTCGGGCAGGCCGAGATCATGGTGGGGATCATCCCCGGCGGCGGCGGCACCCAGCGGCTCACGCGCGTGATCGGGAAGCAGCGCGCCATGGAGATGGTTCTCACGGGCCGGCGCATCAGCGCCCACGAGGCCCACAGCTGGGGTCTGGTGAACCAGGTGACGGGCAAGAAGGAGTGGCTGGACAAGGCCATCGAAGTGGCGGGCGTGATCGCCGAGCGCCCTCCGATCGCAGCGCGCCTGGGAAAGCAGGCCGTGCTCGCGGCCGACCGTCTGACCCTCGAGGAGGGGCTCCAGGAAGAGGGCCGGCTCTTCGAAGAGGCCATGGACACCGACGACCGCGTCGAGGGCATGAACGCGTTCATCGAGAAGCGCGCGCCCGACTTCCGGGGCAGCTGACCCGTGGCCGATCTGCCGAAGGTCCTTGGAGTGGTCGGCGCGGGCACCATGGGCGCCGGCATCGCGCAGCTGGGTGCCATGGCCGGGATGCCGACAATCCTCCACGACCCGTTCGCCGACGCCCTCGAGCGCGGCGCGGCGAGCATAGGCAAGAACCTGGACAAGGGGGCCGAGCGCGGGCGCTGGAGCGCGGAGGACGCGCAATCCGCCAAGGAGCGCCTGACCACCACCGCCGAGGTCAGCGGCCTGGCCGACTGCCAGCTGGTCATCGAGGCCGCCCCCGAGCGCATGGAGATCAAGCGTGAGCTGTTCCAGAACCTCTCGGAGGTCTGCGCGCCCGAGACCATCATCGGCACCAACACCTCGTCGATCCCGGTCACGGCCCTTGCCTCAGCCGCGGCACGCCCGGAGAACGTCGTGGGAATGCACTTCTTCAACCCCGCCCCGCTGATGCGCCTGCTCGAGGTGATCGCCGCCGACCAGACCGGCGAGCGCGCCCTGGCCATGGCGCGCGCGACCGGCGAGGCCATGGGCAAGACCGTGATCGTGGCCGCCGATGGCCCCGGCTTCCTGGTCAACCGCTGTGGCCGCCCGTTCTACACCGAGGCCCTGAAGCTGCTCCAGGAGCGCGTCGCGACCCACGAGCAGATCGACCGGATCTGCCGGATGGGCGCCGGCTTCCGCATGGGGCCCTTCGAGTTGATGGACCTGGTTGGAATCGACGTCGGGTTCGCGGTCGCCCAGTCCTTCACGGAGCTTTCCTTTGGCGAGCCGCGCTGGCGCCCCAACCCCATCCAGGCGCGGATGGTGGCCGCGGGCCGCCTGGGACGCAAGAGCGGGCGCGGCTACTACGACTACTCGGGCGAAGGCGGGCACCGGCCCGAGGACCCGGAGCCGCCGGCGATCGGCGGGGGCAATGGCAAGGCGATCCACGTGGCCGGCCACAGCTCGCTTGCCTCGCTCCTCCGCGAGCGCTCGACCCAGGCCGGCTACACGCTCGTGGAGGGCCGTGACGGCGACCCGGAGCCGCTGGTGATCGACCTGACGGGCAGCGCCGGCGATGACTCTCCGCGGCTTGTCGGCTGCACTGCCGGCAGCCTGCTGACGCTGGGCGGGGGCTGGTCATGCGGCTTCAACGTGGTCCCGCCGCTCGACTCGGCCAAGCTGGTGGAGCTCACCCGCCTCCCCTCGACCCCCGAGGAGACCGTCAAGGCAGCCGAGGCCTTCTTCGGGTCGCTCGGGTTGATCTGCGAATGGGTCGAGGACGCCCCGGGCCTGGTGCTCGGGCGGATCGTGGCCCAGCTGGTCAACGAAGCCTGCTTCGCAGTGGGCGAGGGAGTCGGCACACCCGACGACGTGGACACCGGTTTGAGCCTCGGCCTCAACCACCCCCACGGCCCGATGGAGTGGGCCACGGAGATCGGATTCGACTCCGTGCTGGCCACGATCGACGCCCTCTGGGAGGAGCGGCACGAGGAGCGCTACCGCGCCGCGCCGCTCCTTCGCAGGCTGGCGGCCGGCAGCGCATAGCCCCGCCAGGGCAGCGGGTGTAGCTTTCCTCGTGGGACCCACCAGCCGACCGAGGAGAGAGCCAGCATGTCCGTCACCGCCGCCCCCGCCGTTTCCGCCGCCGCCCAGTCGTTCATCGACAAGGGCCCGCACAAGCTTCTGATCGGATCCGAGTGGGTGGAGGCCGCCGACGGCCGCACCTTCGAGACCCTGGATCCCGCCACCGGCGACCCGATCTGCTCCGTCGCCCAGGCCGGCGCAGAGGACGTCGACCGCGCCGTGAAGGCAGCGCGCGAGGCCTTCGGGCCCTGGTCGCAGCAGCCTGCCGCGGCCCGCGAGCGCGCCATGCACGCCCTGGCCGACGCCATGGAGGCCGCAGCCGACGAGCTGGCCGAGCTGGAGGCCCTCGACAACGGCAAGCCGGTGACGATGGCCAAGATGGTCGACCTGGCCATGTCGGTGGCGCACCTGCGCTACTACGCGGGCTGGCCCACCAAGATCGAGGGCGAGACCATTCCCGTGGGCACGCCCGGGATGCACGTGTACACGCGCAAGGAGCCGATCGGCGTATGCGGGCAGATCATCCCGTGGAACTTCCCGCTGCTGATGGCCGCCTGGAAGATCGCTCCCGCCATGGCCGCCGGCTGCACCATCGTGCTGAAGCCGGCCGAGCAGACGCCGCTCACGGCACTGCGTGTCGGCGAGCTGGCACTCGAGGCCGGGGTGCCGCCCGGAGTGCTCAACGTCCTGACCGGTGATGGCGAGACCGGCGCCGCCGTGGTGGAGCATCCCGGGATCAACAAGGTCGCGTTCACCGGCTCCACCGAGGTCGGCCGCATCATCGGCGAGAGCTGCGGTCGCCAGCTCAAGCGGGCAACGCTCGAGCTGGGCGGCAAGAGCCCGAACATCATCCTGCCGGATGCCGATCTGGAGGCCGCCATCAAGGGCTCCTTCATGGGCATCTACTTCAACACCGGCCAGGCCTGCAACGCCGGGTCCCGCCTGTTCGTGCAGGAGGACCAGTACGACACGGTTGTCTCGGCACTGGCCGACGCCGCCAAGACCGCCGCGGTGGGCCCGGGCCTCGACCCGACCACCATGTTCGGCCCGGTTGTCTCCAAGGTCCAGCACGACCGCGTGCTCTCCTACATCGAGGCGGGCAAGGAGGCCGGCGCCGAGGCGGTTGTGGGCGGCGGCGTGCCCGAGGGCAGCAACGGCGGCTATTTCGTGGAGCCAACGCTGTTCGCCGGCGTGACCGACGACATGACGATCGCCCGCGAGGAGATCTTCGGCCCGGTGCTCGTCGCCCTCCCCTACAAGGACATCGAAGAGGTGGCCCGCCGCGCGAATGACACGGAGTACGGCCTGGCGGCCGGCGTGTGGACACGTGACGTGGGCAACGCCCACCGCCTCGCAGCCCTTCTGGATGCGGGCTCGGTCTACATCAACTGCTACGCGCCGTCAGATGCGGCGGCGCCGTTCGGCGGTTTCAAGGCCTCCGGGATCGGCCGAGAGATGGGACACGCCAATCTCGATGCCTACCAGGAGATCAAGACCGTCTGGACCAACATCGCTTAGAGAGGCGAGTGTGACCACGGTCACACAGCGGCCGGCAGGTCGGCGGCGACGATGGGCGCGTCCCTCATGGAGTGCTCATGGCCACCGCTGACCTGACGGTCCTTTCTCTGGGGCGCGCTGACCCCAGCGCGTCAGAGTACGTGGCCGAAATCCAACGGAGGCTGTCCGCCCAGGACAGGGTCCGCTTTCAAATGCATGCCATGGGGACCTCCCTCGAGGGCAGCACCGAGGACATCCTCGCCATCACCGGCGAGCTGCACCGGGTGCCTTTCGAGATGGGCATCCCCCGCGTCTACACGGTGCTCAAGCTCGACGAGCGCCGCGACCGCCCGGACCAGTCCCTCGAGGACAAGGTCCAGTCGGTTGAGGCGCGACTGGCTGCTGAATGAGAAGGCGGGCAACCAGGTCGATCGTCGCCAGCCCGCTGCTGATCGGCGCGATCACCACGCTGATCATCGTCATCGCCGTGATGCTCGGCTTCAGCGCCAATCAGGGGCTTCCCTTCATCCCGATCTACCAGCTGAACGTCGAGCTTCCGTCGGGAGCCAACCTCGTGGTCGGCAACGAGGTGAAGCTCGGGGGGTTCAGGGTCGGGCAGATCACGAAGATGAGCCCCAAGACCGTGCAGGAGAACGGCCGAACCCGCTCGATCGCCGTGCTCGAGCTGGCGCTGGAGAAGGCCGCCGAGCCGCTGCCGGTCGATACCCAGGTCATCGTCAGGACGCGATCGGCCCTGGGCCTGAAGTACCTGCAGATCAGCCCGGGAACCTCGAGCGCCATGCTGCTGCCGGGTGACACCATCCCGCTGGCCAATGCCACCCGGCCGGTCGAATTCGATGACTTCACCAACACGTTCGACGACCGCACGCGGGTGGCCCAGGAGCAGGCCATCGCCGGGTTCGGCGATGCGCTGGCGGGCCGCGGCCAGTCACTCAACGAGGCCATTGGAGCCCTGCCGGAGTTCTTCGGCTCTCTCACCAACGTGATGGACGCCCTCAACGACCCGAGCACCCGGCTCGACCAGTTCTTCACCCAGATCGGTGCGGTGGTGGAGGAGCTCGCGCCCGTGGCCGCCACCCAGGCCGAGCTGTTCACCCACATGGCCGACACCTTCGCCGCCATCGACCGGGATCCCGCTGCCCTCCGGGCCACGATCACCGAGACGCCGCCAACCCTGCAGCAGGCAACCTCGTCTTTCGTGGTCCAGCGGCCGTTCCTGGATGACCTTGCGGAACTGTCCGCCAAGCTCCAGCCCGCCGCGCGCATCCTCCCCCACGCCCTACCGGACGTGAACGACGCGCTGGAAGAGGGTGAGGACACGCTGCCGCGGACCGTCTCCATGAGCCAGAAGCTGGAAGGCACCCTCAAGGCTCTGGACGAGCTGGGCCGCGACCCCAACACCCTCGGCTCCACCAGGGACCTCCGCTACGCGTTCGCCCAGCTCAATCCCGCAATCCAGTACGTGGGGCCGGTCAGCTCGGTGTGCGACTACGCCACGTGGTTCTTCACCGGCCTCGGCGAGCACATCTCCCAGCAGGTCGACGGCGGAACGTCAGAGCGGATCGAGCTGAACTTCGACAACTTCATGCAGGAGAACCGGATCGGCTCCACGGAGAATTCGCGCCAGGCCGACGTGGGCAAGGGAGTCAGCGTGTACGACGACAGCGCGTTCCCGCTGGGACCGGCCACTCGCCCCAACCAGCTCTTCTACTCGCCGGAGCATCCCGTGCTTGACAAGTCGGGCAAGGCCAACTGCCAGGAGGGCAACCGCGGCTATCCGGAGGGACCGATCATGCAGGGTGCCCGCTACGGCGCGGATGACAACGGCGGGCGCCAGGTCAACTTCAACGACGCCTATCCGTACCAGAGCGGGACGACCTTCAAGGGCGTGCCGAGCAAGAAGACAATCGACTCCGGCAACAAGAACTCGCTGCGGAAGGCGCCGTAGGGCCTAGGACGAGCGCGCCAGCAGCTGGCGCAGAACGAAATGCAGGATCCCGCCGTGGCGGTAGTAGAGCCACTCGTTGGGGGTGTCGATCCGCACGCGGGCCTTGAACACGACCGGCTCGCCGTCGTCCGGGGTTGCGGTGACCTCGAGCTCGCGGGCGCCGTCCTCGAGGGGCGCCAGGTCGAAGACCTCCTGGCCGGTGAGCCCCAGCGACTCGGCGGTCTCCCCGTCCGGGAACTGGAGCGGGAGGATGCCCATACCCACCAGGTTGGAGCGGTGGATCCGCTCATAGCTCTCGGCGATCGCGAAGCGGATGCCCTGCAGGCGCGGGCCTTTGGCGGCCCAGTCGCGGGAGGACCCCGATCCGTACTCCTTGCCCGCCAGGACCCCCAGCGGCACGCCCTCGTCGGCGTACTCCATGGCGGCGTCGAAGATGAAGGCCTCCTCCCCCTCGGGCAGCTTGGTGGTGTAGCCGCCCTCGGTTCCCGGCGCCAGCTGGTTGCGCAGCCGGACGTTGGCGAACGTGCCGCGCATCATCACCTCGTGGTTGCCGCGCCGTGACCCATAGGAGTTGAAGTCGCGCTTCTGGACCCCGTGCTCGACCAGATAGCGGCCCCCAGGTGTCTCCTCCTTGATCGCACCGGCCGGTGAGATGTGATCGGTGGTCACGGAATCGCCGAGCTTCGCGAGTATCCGGGCTCCCTGGATCTGCTCGAAGCCGTCCGGCGGATCCGCCGGCATGTCCTCGAAGTACGGAGGGCGCTTCACGTAGGTCGACTCGTCATCCCACTCGTAGCGGTCGCCCTCGGGCAGCGGCAGCGAGTTCCAGGTCTCGTCGCCCTCGAACACATCGCCGTAGCTCTTGCGGAACATGTCGGACTCGATGGCCCGCTCGATCTCCTGCGTCACCTCGGCCTGGGTGGGCCAGAGGTCCTTCAGGTACACGTCGTTTCCATCGGATCCGGTGCCCAGAGGCTCGTTGATCATGTCCAGGTCCATCCGGCCGGCCAGCGCGTACGCCACGCAGAGCGGCGGCGAGGCCAGATAGTTCATCTTCACCTCCGGGTGGACGCGCCCCTCGAAGTTGCGGTTCCCGCTCAGCACCGAACAGACGGAGAGGTCGCGCTCGCTGATCTCTGCCGAGATCTCCTCCGGCAGCGGGCCGGAGTTCCCGATGCAGGTCGTGCATCCGTAGCCAACGAGGTTGAAGCCCAGCTCGTCCAGGTACTCCTGGAGGCCGGCACGGCCGAGGTACTCGGTCACCACCTTCGAGCCTGGAGCCAGGCTGGTCTTGACCCAGGGCTTGCTCTCCAGGCCGCGCTCCACGGCCTTCTTCGCGAGCAGGCCGGCGCCGAGCATCACCGATGGGTTCGAGGTGTTGGTGCAGCTGGTGATTGCCGCGATCACGACCGAGCCATGGCCCAGGCCCTCGCCGTCGCCGGGTTCGGCGCCGCCTCCGTCCGGTGCATCCGGAGCGTCCGCCTCATCGGCGTCGGATTCCGCATGTGCCGGCGGATCGCTCGCCGGGAACGACTCGGCAGCAGACTCGTCTGCGCCCTTGAGGTCGCGGCCGTGCCCGTTCTCGCCGAGATCCGAGCGGAGGGCCTTGAGGAAGGCGTCCTTCGCCTCGGACAGCGGCACGCGGTCCTGTGGGCGCTTGGGACCGGCCATGCTCGGCACGACCTCGCCCAGGTTCAGCTCGAGCGTGTCCGAGTACTCGGGGTCGGTCCGATCGGGCTCGTGGAACATCCCCTGCTCGCGCGCGTAGGCCTCGACCAGCTCGATCAGCTCGGCGGGGCGGCCCGATGACTCCAGGTAGCGCAAGGTCTCGGCGTCGACGGGGAAGATCCCGCAGGTGGCGCCGTACTCGGGCGACATGTTGCTGATGGTGGCCCGGTCGGCCAGCGGAAGGGTGGGCAGCCCGGGTCCGTAGAACTCGACGAACTTGCCGACCACGCCGCGCGCACGCAGCATCTGGGTCACGGTGAGCACCAGATCGGTGGCGGTCGCGCCTTCCGGCAGCTCGCCGTCGAGCCTGAAGCCGACGACCTGCGGCAGCAGCATCGACACCGGCTGGCCGAGCATGGCCGCCTCGGCCTCGATCCCGCCGACGCCCCATCCGAGAACCCCGAGCCCGTTGACCATCGTGGTGTGAGAGTCGGTGCCGACCAGCGTGTCCGGGAACGCCTGGCCGTCCCGGGCGATCACGACCTGTGCCAGGTACTCCAGGTTGACCTGGTGGCAGATGCCGGTGTTCGGCGGCACCACCGCGAAGTTGTCGAACGCGCTCTGGCCCCAGCGCAGGAAGGCATAACGCTCGCGGTTGCGCTCGAACTCCAGGTCGGCGTTCTTCTGGAAGGCCAGCCGCTCGGCGAAGCTGTCGACCTGGATCGAGTGGTCGATCACGAGCTCGACCGGGACCAGCGGGTTGATCGAGGTGGGGTCGCCGCCGAGCGCCTCCATGGCATCGCGCATGGCGGCGAGGTCGACGATGGCGGGCACCCCCGTGAAGTCCTGCATGAGTACGCGGGCGGGCGAATACGCGATCTCCTTCGAGGGCTCATCGGATGCCGACCAGCCCGCGATGCCCTTGATGTCATCGGCGGTCACAGCCTTGCCGTCCTCGTTGCGAAGCAGGTTCTCCAGCAGGACCTTCAACGAGTACGGAAGGCGCGCCACATCGTGTTCGGCCTGGAGCGCGTCGAGCCGGAAGATCTCGTGGCTGGTGCCGGCCACCTCCAAAGTGCCACGTGCTCCGAAGCTGTCCGGGTGGTTGCTCATCTCCGTGGGCTTACGCTATCGACTCGCGTGCCTCGCCCGGAGCTACACGACTACGCCTGCGTCATCCACCTGCACTCGACCCACTCGGATGGGACGGGCACCGTTCGCCAGATCATGCGTGCGGCGCGGCGGGCGCATGCCGACGTGGTGCTGCTCACCGACCATGACACGCTGGCCGCGCGGGACGCCGGAGACGAGGGCTACCACCGCAGCGTCCTGTTGCTGGTGGGCGAAGAGGTGTCGCCCAGGGGCGGCAACCACTACCTGGCCTTCGGCACCGATGGGCCGATCGACCACGCCGGGCTCTCCCCCGCCGAGATCTGCCAGGCGGTCGAGCAGGCCGGCGGCTTCGGCTTCGCAGCCCATCCGTTCTCGCGCGGCTCCGAGCTCTTCGAGCGGGCGCGCGCCATGCCCTGGGGCGACCTCGACACGGCGGCCCTCAAGGGCATCGAGCTGTGGAGCTTCGTGAACGACAACGGTGAGCAGATCCGCAGCCGGCGCGACGCGGTCCGCTTCCTGAGGCGCCCAGGCCGCTTCGTCAAGCTGGCGCCCGAGCGCAACCTGGCCGAGTGGGATCGCATGTGCCAGGAGCGCCGCGTGGCGGCCATCGCCGGGATCGACGCGCACCAGGTCGGGTTGCGCATTCTCGGGCGGGTCCCGCTCCGGCTGATGTCCTACCGGCGCTCATTCAGCCACCTCCGGACCCATGTGATGTGCCGGAGCCCGCTGAGCGGCGACCTGGAGCACGACCGCGCACAGGTCTGCGACGCCCTCCGGGAGGGCCGTTCGTATCTGTCGATGGACTCCATTCACCCGCCGGCGGGCTTCGCGTTCTGGGCAGAGCACGGGAGGGATGCCACCCTGGCCATGGGCGCCGACGGCCCCGTGGCCCCAGGCTGGGAGATCCATGCCCGCCTGCCTATCCCGGCCAGGCTGCAGCTGGTGCGAAACGGCGTGGTAATCAGCGAGATCGAGGGCACGGGCCTCCACCATCACGCCGATGAGCCGGGCGTCTACCGCGTGGAGGCGAGGCTTCAGCACCGCGGTGCCGAGCGCACCTGGATCCTGTCCAACCCGATCTACATGCGCTGACCCATGGGCGCCTACGAGACCTACGAGCAGGCCTTCGCCGGAGTCACGGCGCCATTCGCCATGGTCGACCTCGACGCGCTCCGCGCGAACGGGAGCGAGATGCTCGGGCGCGCGGGCGGAAAGCCGATCCGCATTGCATCCAAGTCGGTGCGCTGCCGCGACCTGCTCAACCGGATCCTGGCGACGGACCCGGGCTTCCGCGGGCTCCTGACGTTCACCCTGCCCGAGACCCTCTGGCTGGCCCGCGAGGGCTTGGGCGACCTGCTCCTGGCCTACCCCACCGCTGACCGCGGCGCGCTGGCCGAGCTCGCCGCCCTTGAGACGGACGCGCCCCCGATCGTCATGGTCGACTCGACAGAGCACCTGGACCTGATCACCTCCGCGACCGGTGGCCGCCGGGTTCGCGTGTGCATCGACCTGGACGCCGGCTGGTGGCCGCTTGCCGGACGGCTGAAGATCGGCCCGAAGCGCTCCCCGGTGCACACGCCGGCCGACGCCGTGGCACTTGCTCGCCAGATCGTTGCCCGGCCCGGCCTGGAGCTGGCGGGGTTGATGGCCTATGAGGGCCACATAGCCGGGGTCGGCGACCGCCCGCGCGGGCGGCCGGTGCGAGGGCGGATGATCGGCCTGATGCAGCGCCGCTCCGCCGCGGAGCTGGCCGAGCGGCGAGCGGCAGCCGTCGCGGCCATCCAGCAGGTGGCGCCGGTCGGGCTCGTGAACGGCGGCGGCACGGGCAGCCTGCACACCACGGGGCTCGAGAACGCGGTGACCGAGCTCACCGCGGGATCCGGCTTCTACGCGCCGCGGCTCTTCGACGAGTACTCGGCGTTCAGCCTCCGCCCCGCCGCCATGTTCGCCATGCCGGTGGTGCGCCGGCCTGGACCCGGCGTGGCCACCGTCCTCGGGGGCGGCTATCCGGCCTCGGGCGGCGCGGGGGCCGACCGCCTGCCATGGCCCGAGTTGCCGGAGGGCCTGGAGCTCGACCCTCTGGAGGGCGCCGGCGAGGTGCAGACGCCGGTGTCCGGGCCGGCAGCGTCGGGACTGGAGATCGGGGACAACGTCTACTTCCGCCACGCCAAGGCCGGCGAGCTGTGCGAGCGCTTCGACACCCTCCATCTGGTCGAGGGCGGGCGGGTGGTGGACCAGGTGCCGACCTACCGCGGCGAGGGCAAGGCCTTCCTGTAACCGGGTCAGTCGTCCCCGTGGGCCAGCGCCAGCAGCGCGCCCAGGTCCAGTGGCTCGGTGAGCATCACGATCTCGCCCTCCGGGGTGAACTGCCATTCGTCGCGCGGGCGATCCCAGTAGAGCTCGATCCCGTTGTGGTCGGGATCGTGGAGATAGATGGCCTCGCTCACGCCGTGGTCGGCGACCCCGTCGAGGTCGACCCCGGCCCGCAGCACGCGATCCACCGCCACCGCCAGTGCCTTTCGCGTGGGGAAAAGCAGGGCGAAGTGGTACAGGCCGGTGGTTCTCGGCGGCGGCGGCGAGCCGTCGCGCGAGTGCCATGTGTTGAGGCCGAGGTGGTGGTGATAGCCGCCGGCCGACATGAACGCGGCCTGGTCGCCGTAGCGGGCCGTGAGATCGAGCCCCAGCACGCGCCGGTACCAGTCCACCGAGCGATCCAGATTGGAGACCTTGAGGTGGACGTGGCCCACCGCCATGCCTGGATCGACGCCGCTCACGCCGCCCCCACGTGGCCCAGCACGCGGACGCTGTATTCGTTGGCGAAAACGCGCTGGGGGTCCAGCCGCGACCGCACCGCCTGGAACCTGTCCCAGCCCGGGTAGAGCGGCTTCAGCGTCGCGGCCGTCTGGTAGTGGCGCTTGCCCCAGTGCGGCCGGCCGCCGTACTCGCCCATGATGGCCTCGACCCCGCGGAAGTAGGACTCGAACTCCATTCCGTGGAACACGTGGACCGCGATGTAGGCCGTCTCGCGGCCCTCGGCAGTCGAGAGGAAGGCGTCGTCGGGAGCCGCGAACCTGACCTCGATCGGGAAGCTCACCGCCAGGTTGCGCCGGCGCACCAGGTCGAGCACGCGTTGCACGGCCACGGCCGCGGCCGCACGCGGAATCGCGTACTCCATCTCCGTGAAGCGCACGTCGCGCTCGTTGGCGTACACGCGGTAGCTCAGGTCGAGATGCTCGGACCTGCTCATCATCCGGGCAACCAGCCGGTTCACCCGGGGAATCGCGGCAGGCGCGCGCCTGCCGATGCGGTTGAGCGCGCCGAAGACGTGGTTGTAGACCAGCTTGTCCTCGACCCAGGCCCCGAACCTCGGGCGCGGGCGCGGCTCGCGATCGGTGCGCTGGCTGGTCATGGCCAGGGCGGTGTCGGTGTAGGGGAAGGCGAAGAACTCGAAGTGGTCGTTCGAGTCCACCAGGTCGTCGAGGTTCGCCAGGATCTGCTCGACCGGCCTTGGCTCGTCGATCCGGTGGATCGTGAACGACGGAACGCACTGCAGGGTGGCCTCGCTAACCACGCCGAGGCTCCCGAGCCCCACGCGTGCAGCGCGGAAGCCATCGGGGTCAGAGGCCGCATCGATCTCGACCGGGCCGTCCGCGGTGACCAGCCGCAGAGCCCGCACCTGACTCGAGATGTTCATGAAGCGCGCCCCGGTTCCGTGGGTCGCCGTCGAGATCGCACCCGCCACGGACTGGGGATCCACATCGCCCTGGTTCTCCAGCGCCAGGCCGGCGCGCCCGATCTCCGGGCCGAGCGTGCGCAGGCTGATGCCCGCCTGCAGCCTGACCAGGCCGGATGCGCTGTCGGCGTCGAGCACCGAGCTCATTCGCGACAGATCGACCATCACGCCGTCGGTGCAGGCGATGTCGCTGAAGGAGTGGCCGGCGCCGACCGCCCTGACCGTCAAGCCGCTGGCAGCCGCCCGGCCGACGACGTCCACGAGCTGCGACTCGCTGGCCGGCCGCTCGATCGAGTGCGGCGCGCACTTCTGCTCGCCCGCCCAGTTGGTCCAGGTGGCCATGGCCTCAGCCGGCCTTCTGGGCCCGCCAGATCGAGATCGTTCCGAGCGGGGCCCTCAGGCGCGTGGTCTGACGCACCTCTTGCAGGCCGCCCCGTTCGAAGATCCGAGGGAGCTCGCCCGTGACGTTGTCCTCGGTCACGTCGAAGCCGTCCAGGAGACGGACGGGGAGAAAAGCGGCAGCCATGAGGAGGTCGGCCGGCTTGCCCCAGTCGGCCACGTGCAGTCTTCCACCGGGCTTCAGGACCCGCATCACCTCAGCCACCGTCGCCTCCTTGGAGGCCCGGTCGAGGTGGTGAAAGAACAGCGTCGACATCACTGCATCAAAGCTGGCCTCCGCGTAGGGAAGTCCAGTCGAAAGGCCTTCATCGAAGTCGATGCCGGCGCCGGCCTCGTGGGCATTGGCCCGTGCCCGCCGCAGGATCGCGGGGTCGCCATCGACCCCTGCCACATCCAGTCCGGGGCGGGCGATGGCCAACCTGATGGCCAGCGTGCCCGTCCCGCAGGCCAGGTCGAGAACCCGCCCGCCGTCGGGCACGTCGACCGCCTCGACCACCCGGCGCTTGAAGCTGTTGTCCCGCGCCGTCAGGCGCGCGATCGGGTCGTAGAGCCCCGTGAGGCGCTCGAAGCGCAGCGCAGGTACGTAGCGGGCCATCCCCCCGGCTACGCCGCGGCTTCGACCGCTGCCACCTCGGCGCCGTCGGCGGGACGGTCCCGCAGGTAGCGCTCGGCGTCGAGCGCGGCCATGCAGCCGGCTCCCGCTGCGGTGACGGCCTGGCGATAGGTGTGGTCCACGAGATCGCCCGCCGCGAAGACGCCCGGCAGCTCGGTGCGCGTGGAGTCGGGCTCGGTGATCACGTTGCCCTCGTCGTCGACCTCCAGCTGTCCGACCACGATGTCGGAGTTCGGCCGGTGCCCGATCGCGATGAAGGCGCCGTCAATGTCCAGTACGCGATCCTCGCCACCCTCGGTGTTCGAGAGGACGGCCTTGGCCAGATGGCCCTGCTCGCCGCCCTCGAAGCGCTCGACGACGAAGGGAGTCAGCATCTCGATGTTCCCCGCCGCCTTGGCGCGATCGAGCATGATGGCCGACGCGCGGAACTCGCCGCGACGGTGCACGATGTCGACCTTGCCGGCGAACTTGGCCAGGAAGATGGCGTCCTCCATGGCGGTGTCGCCGCCGCCGACCACGATGGTGGTCTTGTCGCGGAAGAACGCCGCGTCGCAGGTGGCGCAGTAGGAGATGCCCTTCGAGGAGTACTCCTCCTCGCCCGGGACGCCCAGCACCTTGGGGTTGGCCCCCATCGCCAGGATCACCGACTTGGTGAGGTACTCGTCGTCGTCGATGTACACCTTGTGGAGCCCGCCGTCCTTGGACAGCTCGACTCGAGTGACGTCGTCGGCGATGAAGCGGGTGCCGAAGCGCTCGGCCTGGTCCCGGAACTGCTGCATCATCTCCGGGCCCATGATGCCCTGGGGGTAGCCGGGGTAGTTCTCGACGTCGGTGGTCTTCTGGAGCAGCCCGCCCCATTCGAATCCCTCGAACACCAGCGGCTCGAGGTCGGCACGCGACGTGTACAGGGCGGCCGTGTAGCCCGCGGGGCCACTGCCGATGATGATGACGTTTTCGATCTTCTTGTCGGTCATGTTGGCTCCGTTTCGCTTGTGCCCTGTTAGGTCAGTCTGCGCTAGGCCCCAGGCGTTACTTTACTTTTTATAGTATAGCGCTCCTCCCGCCATCCGGCCACCGTGCGGCGCAGCTGGAAGTAAGCCACGACGCCCGGCGGGATCGGCAGCCAGAACGACATCACACGGTACGTGAGAACCGCCGGGAACACGATCTCGCCCGGCACGCCGAAGAGGAGGAACGCGGCGATCATGCCCACGTCCACCGTCCCCGCCCCCGCGGCCGGCGAGGGAATCAGGTTGGCGGCCATGCCCACGAAGAACCCCTGGACCAGCACCCCGAAGGGAACGTGGCCGCCGAAAGCCTCGAACGAAGCCCAGAGCGTCGCGACGTTCGCGGCCCAGTAGCCCACGGCGCCCAGCATCGCCAGGGCGCCCTTCCGCGGGTGCCGGACGTAGGCCCAGGCGGTCCGCAGCCCGGTGGCGACGGTGGCCGGGACCGTGGCCACCTTGGCCGCAACCGCCGCGGTACGCAGGTGCCCGCGATCGGCGGCGAGCAGAAGGAGGCGGCGCTCCAGGTCCGCGGGGACGAGCGCCATCAGGGCGATGGCCAGGATCACTGCCGCCGACACCGCCGCCGGGACGATCGTGCCGGCCAAGGGCGCCGGCCCGGCCAGGACGCCGGCCCGCAGCAGGACCCCGAAGGCAACCAGCACCACCAGGTAGACCGAGTAGAGCACGACGAGGAACGCGACCATGCGGCTGGCCGCCAGGCGCCGTGGCATCCCGGCGTTGCGCAGCGCCCAGTAGGTGACGATGATGCCGCCCGCGCCGGCCGCTGAAAGCACCCTCGACGCGGCGACGCCGGCCAGGGTGATCTCGTAGGCCGCCCGGAACCCCAGCCGCCTCTGCGTCTCGGGCGAGAGGTCGCCCAGGATCCCCCGGAACAGCGCCACGTAGGCTGCAAATCCGGCGACGGTGGCCACAGCGGCGCCCGCGACCCAGTACCAGGTGGCCTGGCCCATCCTCCGCAGTGCTCCCCGCAGCCCGACGATGTCCGGAAGCAACACGTAGAGCGCCACCAGCACCACGACGAAGGCGCCGGCCACCAGCAGCAGCCGGCGCTTGTCGTCGAAGAGCGCCGCTATCCGCCGCTCCTCCTGGGCCTCCTCCTCATCCCCCTCCGACGGGCTCGGTGCCTCGGCACGGCCCTCGTCCCGGATCACGGCTCGGCCCCCCGCGCAGCCCGTGTGAGCGCATCGAACGCAGGCGAGGCGACGATCCCGCGCGCGCCCTCGGCCAGGGCCAGCCCAGCCAGCAGGTCGACCACGTAGTGCTCGCCCAGGTAGACCAGGGCGATCGCCAGGCCGCCCGCGTATGCCCAGCCCACGGCCGCAGCCCGCGGGCTGACCTCGCGAAGGGCGCGCGCCGCCGACACCGACGACGCGAAGTGCAGCGAGGGCATGGCCGCATAGGGATTGCTCGCCAGGCGGCTGTAGAGCCCCTCCCAGGCGGGCCCGAACACCCGCGGGCTGGTCTGGAGCAGGACCCGCTCCAGCGGTGGGAGGTAGCCATGCTCAGCCGCCCACCACGGGGGCGCGGTGGGCACCGCTCGATAGATCACAAGGCCCATGTCGAAGGTGACGGCCACGACACCTGCCGCGTGCCCCAGCCGGTCGGGCCGCTTGACCATCACGTAGACGACGGCGGCGTGGGGCACGAAGTACCAGAGCCAGTGGAGCGTGGAGAAGACCATGTCGTACGCGTTGACCTCTCCGGGGGTTCGCAGCGTGTCCTGGAGCCGGTTGGCGGGCGTCCGGCCGAGCCCGATGAGGCGGTCGGCCAGGATCGGGTAGCGGATCTTCGTGCGCCGGCGGACCCGCTCGATGTTGTCGGCCGGTATCTCGTAGTTCACGAGGTAGGCGAACATCTGCAGCGTGTAGATCGCCAGGTTGCGTGCGCGTGACGGCGGATAGGCCAGCGCCACGCCCAGGGGCGCCTGCCAGGCCGTGACCGATGCAACAGCCGGCGGTATCCCCAGGCGCTGCCGTAGGCGGGGCACCGCCAGGCCCACGGCAACCGCCCCGAGAGCGAGTGCCCTGCCCGGCGTCAGCCCGCGCACGTGATCAGGCCACCCGCTCCAGGATGGCCACCTTCACCGGCGCGCGGCGCGCGAAGACCTCCGCGTCGGCCCGGCTGCCGATGTGATCACCCCAGTGCATTGGAACAGCCACGCGGGGCTGGATTCGCCGGGCGGCCTCCGCCGCCTCCTCCGCGGTCATCACGTACACGCCACTGACCGGCAACAGCGCCACGTCCACCCCGGCCACGGCGTCCATCTCCGGGATCACGTCGGTGTCGCCCGAGTGGTAGAGCCGTTCGCCGCCAACCCTCAGCTCGTAGCCCAGGCAGCCGGCCTCGCGCGGGTGGAAAAGCCTGCCATCGGGCGCGTGCTTGGAGGTGTTGTAGGCCGCAACTGCCCTCACGTCGACGCCGCGGCCGATGCGATCGAGCTCCAGCATCTCCCCGGGAGCCAGGGACACGACGTTGCCCTTGACCCGCTCGGCCACCTGGGGCGGAGCCACCACCAGGGTGCGGGGGTGCGACAGCCGCTCCACCTCGAGCGGGGAGAAGTGGTCGTAGTGCCCGTGGGTGATGAGGATGAGGTCGGCGGGCGGTCCTTCGCCGGCGCGGTAGGGGTCGATGTAGACGTACGCCCCTCCTGCATCGATGCGAAATCCCGCGTGACCGAGCCACTGAACGGCCTCGAGGAGCATCAATGGAGCATAGTTCCGCCTCCAGCAGTCCAAACCTGAACCCGAGGAGCGAGATGAGCGACGAGCAGCTGGTTTTGTGGCAGCAGGACGGAGGCGTGGGCCGGCTGACGCTGAACCGCCCCGACAGCCTCAACGCCTGGACAACGGAGTTCGGCGAGCAGCTGAAGGGAATCATCGAGGGGGAAGCCGCTGACCCGAGCGTGCGCGCCGTATTGATCACCGGAGCCGGCCGGGCATTTTCCTCCGGCGCCGACCTCAAGGCGGGATTCGTCCAGGCCGAGGATGGCGGCCCCGACATCCTGGGCAACCTCCACAACGTCTACCACCCGGTCATCACCGGGGTCCGCCGGCTGGAGAAGCCGGTGATCGCGGCGGTCAACGGGCCCGCGGTGGGCATAGGCTGCTCGCTGGCACTCGACTGCGACCTGATCCTGGCGGCCGAGTCGGCCTACTTCGGGCTTGCCTTCGTGAACATCGGGCTGATGCCGGATGGCGGCTCGACGCTCTTCGTGCCCTCGGCCGTGGGCAAGGCCCGGGCGTTCCAGATGGCGATGCTGGGCGAGCGCCTCGACGCGGCCAAGGCCCTCGAATGGGGCCTGATCAACTTCGTCCACCCCGACGACAAGCTGATGGACGAGGCCAATGACCTGGTGGAGAAGCTGGCGGCGGGGCCGACCCGCTCCTACGCCGGAACCAAGCGGGCGCTGAACAAGATGCTCTACCCGGACCTCGAGGGCCAGCTGGACCTCGAGGCCGAGCTCCAGCACGCCCTGGGGCGCACCTCGGACTTCGTGGAGGGCGCCCTGGCCTTCGTGCAGAAGCGCGCGGCCGCCTTCACGGGCGCCTGAGCCGCGCGTGGCGCAGTGTCCACGGCCCGGCCGATCCGCCGGGCCGTGGATATGATGCCCGCGTCTTGCGAAGGGAAGACCCACAGTCCTCGCGCCAGCGCCGACGCCGCCTCATGGCGGCTTTGTTCGCCGCCTTTGCGCTTGTCGCGCTCGCGGTGGCCGGGCCGGCCTTCGCCGGTGTGATCTCACCCGAGTCCGGGGGGTCGCCCAACGCCGACGACATCTCCTCGCTCTACGAGATCACCCTCTACATCGCGATCGTCATCTTCGTCGGCGTCGAGGGCACGCTGCTCTGGTCCCTGTTCCGCTACCGCGCCCGAAAGGGCGGCACCGAGCCGGCCCAGGTGCGCGGCAACACCCCGCTCGAGGTGGGCTGGACGGTCGGCGCGGCGCTCATCCTCGTTCTCCTGACCGTCGTGACCTTCGTCTACATCGGGGACATCCAGAACCCGCCGGCCACCGGCCCGGGCGGCTTCGAGGCCTCGACTGGCGTCAAGTTCGCCTCGGTCAGCCAGGTCCCGCCGCCCGGAGGCAAGGCCCTCCACATCAACGTCAATGGCCAGCAGTACCTCTGGCGCTACGACTACGAGGGCTATGGCGACAACCAGCTCTTCAGCTACTACGACATGGTCGTCCCGGTCAACACCACTGTCACCCTGAGCATCACGTCCTCGGACGTCGCGCACTCCTGGTGGATCCCGACGCTCGGGGGCAAGGCCGACGCCATCCCCGGCCACACCAACCAGACGTGGTTCAAGATCGCCAAGCCGGGCGTGTACAAGGGCCAGTGCGCCGAGCTGTGCGGCGCCAACCATGCCGACATGAAGGCCCAGGTCACGGCCCTGCCGGTCGACGACTACCAGGTGTGGGCGGAGCGCCAGCGCGCCGACATCGCCGATGCGAAGACGCAGCTCACCGAGCAGCGTAAAGCGATGGAAGCGCAACAGAACTAGGAGGAGTGGTGTCGATTTCCGCACACGCAGCCAACGGCCGGGGCGCCAGCCCCGAGATCGTCATGCGCGGCGCCGACCAGCGCCAGCGTGGCTGGCTCCAGTGGCTGACCACGACCGACCACAAGAAGATCGCGATCCTCTACCTGTTCGCGACGTTCCTCTTCTTCATCCTCGGCGGCGCCGAGGCGCTGATGATGCGCCTCCAGCTCGCCGGGCCCGAGAGCACCCTGATCAACGCCGAGACCTACAACGGCCTGGTCTCGCTGCACGGCACCACGATGATCTTCCTGTTCGTCGTTCCGGTCCTCGCCGGGTTCGCCAACTACATGGTCCCGCTGATGATCGGCGCGCGGGACATGGCCTTCCCGCGGCTGAACGCGCTCTCGTTCTGGCTGCTGCTGTTCGGCGGGATCGCGTTCTACACCAGCATCTTCTTCAGCCCGCCCGAGGCCGGCTGGACCAGCTACGCGCCGCTCTCCGAGGCCGCGTACTCGCCCACCGGCGGGATCGACGCGTGGATCTTCCTGATCCACCTGACGGGCATCAGCTCGATCGTCGGCGCCATCAACTTCATCGCGACCATCCACAACATGCGCGCCAAGGGCATGAGCTGGGGCCGCATGCCGATCTTCGTTTGGACCGTACTGATCTACAGCTACCTGCTGGTGATCGCACTGCCGGCCATCGCGGCGGCGGTCACGATGCTGCTCACCGATCGCCACTTCGGCACCTCTTTCTTCAACGTCAGCGGGGGCGGCGACCCGATGCTCTGGCAGCACCTGTTCTGGTTCTTCGGGCACCCCGAGGTCTACATCATGATCCTGCCGGCCTTCGGCATGATCTCGGAGATCCTGCCGGTGTTCGCCCGCAAGCCGATCTTCGGCTACAAGGCCATCGTCGCGGC
>JAXDIE010000071.1:0-18204 GCA_034664165.1 Thermoleophilaceae bacterium
GACCGCACGACGCCGGGCAGCGGCGGCGGGCGCCACCGCAACAACGACTTCACCGTCGGCGGGGGCAAGCAGCCGGCCATCGAGACCGACGTCGACAACAAGGTCTTCTACGACACGAAGAAGCCGGCCAGGTTCACCTTCTCGCTCGACTTCCGCGACAAGAAGTACTTCGACGACCACCGCGTCGTGGCCAAGATCGACCTCCAGAAGAAGAACCGCAAGGAGGAGATCGACACCTGGCGGGTCCCGGTGGAGGACTCGGATGACCAGACGATCAAGTGGGACAGCGCGGCCAAGCACGGCAAGACCAAGAACAAGGCCCCCAGCCCGGGCAAGTACCAATTCGTCCTGACAACCACTGTCGACGGGAAGGTGATCAAGCCCAAGGACGGCCACCGTGCCGATCCGACCACCTTCGACTTCTACACCAACATCTTCCCCATCATGGGCAAGCACGAGTTCGGCGGCAAGGCGGGTCGTTTCGGCGCCGGGCGCAACGGCCACAAGCACCAGGGCCAGGACACGTTCGCCAAGTGCGGCACCCCTCTGCGGGCCGCCCGCGGCGGGAAGATCCAGGCGAACCAGTTCCAGTCCGATGCCGGCTATTACGTGGTGATCGACGGCGACGGCACCGACGTCGACTACGTCTACATGCACCTCAAGAAGCGCTCGGACTTCCGCGAGGGCGACAAGATCTCCACGGGCGAGGTGTTCGGCCAGGTCGGCGACACCGGCGACGCCCAGGGCTGCCACCTGCACTTCGAGCTATGGACCGCCCCCGGCTGGTTCGAGGGCGGCAAGGCCTACGACCCCCTGCCCCAATTGAAGGGCTGGGATAAGTTCAGTTAGCCGGCGACTTGGGCGGCGATTCGCTGGACGAGCTCTGGCCAGTGCTCGGGCGGGACTCCGTGGCCCATCCGCTCGACCAGCCAGTAGTCCGCGCCCGGGATGCTCGCGGCAATGGCTTCGCCGTGGGGCTGGGGGAAGACCGGGTCGGCCTCACCTTGGATGACCAGCGTGGGGCACCCGATCCGGCCTTGCGCCTCGTAGAGCCCAGGCGACGCCATCGACGCCAATAGCTGACGCTGAATCCCCAGCGGGCGATAGGCCCGCTCGTAGGCGGCGGTCGCCAGGCTCCTGAGCGCCTCCTCCGAGGCCGGATCGCCCGCCGTCCCCCAGAGCCAGCTGTAGAGCTCGACCGCCCGGGCGATGGCGTCATCGCGCTCACGTGGCTGTGCGAACTCGATGAAGCGGGCGGCGGCCTCCGGCGCGAGTTGCGGGCCGGCACCCGCGGGGGCGGCCGAGCCGGTCACGAGCAGGGTGAGCGAGGCCACGCGCGCGGGGTGATCCACCGCCAGCCAGCGTGCGATGAAGCCACCGAGCGACATTCCCAGGATGTGCGCCGTGCCGGCTCCGGCGTCGTCCAGCACGGCCAGGGCGTCGTCGACCATGTCGTGGAGCGTGTAGGGAATCGGCACCTGCCGGCCCTCGCCCAGCGCCGCCATGTCTACGGCGCCGGCAGCCGTGAACTCGGTGGACAGCCCGGCGTCCCGGTTGTCGAAGCGGATGACCTCGAGCCCGGCGTCGACCGCCATCTGGCAGAGCGGGTCGAGGAACCCCGAGAGTCCGACCTGGCCGCCAAGGCCGTTGATGAGCAACACGGGGCCGGCGCCGCCCTCTCCCAGCCGCTCGTAGTACAGCTCGACCTCGCCGTTGCGGGCTATTCCCACTCGATGGTGCCGGGCGGCTTCGAGGTGACGTCCAGTACCACACGGTTCACGTCGGGAATCTCGTTGATCATCCGCGATGCGATCTTCTCGATCAGGTCGTAAGGCAGGCGTGCCCAGTCGGCCGTCATGGCGTCATCGCTGGTGACCGCGCGGATGGCCACCACGTGGCCGTAGCTGCGCTCGTCGCCCTGTACCCCCACGGTGCGCAGGTCGGCCGGGAGCACACAGAAGGACTGCCAGAGGTCGCGGTACAGGCCGGCCGCCTTGATCTCGTCCATCAGGACCCAGTCGGCCTCGCGCAGGATGTCCAGGCGCTCCTTCGTGATCTCGCCACCGACCACGCGGATGGCCAGGCCGGGACCGGGGAACGGCTGGCGCCAGACCAGCTTGTCCGACATGCCCAGCTCGGCGCCAACCTGGCGGACCTCGTCCTTGAACAGGCCGCGCAGTGGCTCGACCAGCTCGAACTTGAGGTCCTCGGGGAGCCCTCCCACGTTGTGGTGTGACTTGATCGTGGCCGCACCGGTGCCTCCACCCGACTCGATCACGTCGGAGTAGAGGGTGCCCTGGACCAGGAAGCGCGGATTGCCGAGCTTGGCCGCCTCCTCCTCGAACACGCGGATGAACTCGGCGCCGATGATCTTGCGCTTGGCCTCGGGCTCCGTGACTCCGGCGAGCCGCTCGAGGAACCGGCCCTCGGCGTCGACGGCCACCAGGGGCACCTTGAAGTTGTCCGCGAAGGCGGCGATGACCTGATCGCCCTCTTCCTTGCGCATGAAGCCGTGATCCACGAAGACGCACGTGAGCTGGTCACCCACTGCCCGGTGCACCAGCAGCGCTGCCACCGAGGAGTCGACGCCGCCGGACAGGCCACAGACCACGCGCTCGCTGCCCACCTGGCGCCGGATCGCCTCGATCTGCTCGTCGGCCACACTCGCCGGGCTCCAGGTCATGTCACAGCCGCAGGCGTCGCGCAGGAAGGTCGTGAGGATCTCGGTGCCGTGCGGGGTGTGCACGACCTCCGGGTGAAACTGGATGCCATAGAGCCGGCGCTCGGTGTCCTCCACGGCCGCGACCGGTGACTCGCTGGAGCTGGCCAGGGCGGTGAAGCCCGGCGGCTCCTGGAAGACGGTGTCGCGGTGGCTCATCCAGCAGGGCTGGACCTCCGGCAGGCCCGCGAGGAGGGTGCCGGGCTCGCGGATCGTCAACTCGGAACGGCCGAACTCGCCGACCTCGGCGGCCTCGACCCGGCCACCCAGCGCGAGCACCATGGCCTGCATGCCGTAACAGATGCCGAGGACCGGGATGCCCAGCTCGAGCAGCTCGCTGCGCAGGCGTGGGGCGTCATCCGCGTACACCGACGCCGGCCCCCCGGAGAGGATCAGCCCGCGCGGGTTGCGCTTCTTGATCTCCTCGAGCGGGACGTGATGGGGCAGCAGCTCGGAGAAAACGCCGCACTCGCGGACTCGGCGCGCGATCAGCTGGGAGTACTGGCCCCCGAAGTCGAGGACCACGACCTCCTGCCGGGCCGTCATCGGCTCACCCCCGGCCTCGCCCGCCGGCCGGCCCTCGGCCTCTGGGGCCTGGGCGCTGCCGGCCGAGACGCTCACTCGACGCCGACCGGGGCCTCTACAGGATCGACCGCGTGGGTCGAGCCGTTGGTAGCCACACCTGGCGCGGGAGCCGGCGCCGCGCCCGAGCTGCCCATGCCGATCGCCTGCTCGCGCTGAAGCTGCTTGCCCTCGCTCTGGAGAGCGGGCGCGACCATGACCTCCGCGCGGTGGAACGCCGGGATGTCGGCGTACCCGCACGTGGCCATCGATGTCCGCAGGCTGCCCATGAGGTTGAACGTGCCGTCGTTCTCGTGGGCCGGCCCGAGCACGATCTGCTCCAGCGTGCCGTTCTGCGTGGTCTTCACGCGCGCCCCGCGGGGCAGAGTCGGATGGAACGTGGCCATGCCCCAGTGGTAGCCATGGCCGGGCGCCTCGTAGGCACGCGCCAGCGGGGAGCCGATCATCACGGCGTCGGCACCGCAGGCGAAGGCCTTGGAGATGTCGCCGCCGTTGCGCATTCCGCCGTCGGCGATGACCTTGACGTACTCACCCGTCTCGAGCATGTGCTGGGACCGGGCCGCCTGGACGTCGGAGATTGCGGTTGCCTGCGGCACGCCGATCCCGAGCACGCCGCGCGTGGTGCACGCAGCGCCGGGCCCGACGCCCACAAGGACTGCAACGGCGCCGGTGCGCATGAGGTGTAGGCCGGTCGAGTAGGAGGCGCAGCCGCCGACGATGACCGGTACCGGGACCTCCTTGGTGAATTCCTTGAGGTTGAGCGGCTCCACCGTGGTGGAGACGTGCTCGGCCGAGATGACGGTGCCCTGCACCACGAGGATGTCGAGCCCGGCCTCGAGCGCGCGCTCGTAGTACTCGGTGACCCGCTGCGGGGTCAGCGAAGCGGCGACCACCACGCCCTGCTCCTTGATCTCGCGGATCCGCTCCCCGATCAGCTCGGGGATGATCGGCTGCTGATAGATGCGCTGCATCTCCGCAGTTGCCTGCTCCCGGGGCAGCTGGGCGATGCGCTCGAGCTGTTCGCCGGCGTCCTCGTAGCGGGTCCAGATGCCCTCGAGGTTGAGCACGCCGAGGCCTCCGAGCTTGCCCATGGCGGCCGCGGTCTCGGGCGAGACCACTCCGTCCATGGCGGCTGCCAGCAGCGGGAGCTCGAATCGATAGGGACCGAGAGTCCAGGTGATGTCGATGTCATCGGGGTCCCGCGTACGGCGGGAGGGAACGATGGCGATGTCATCGAACCCGTAGGCGCGACGGCCCTTCTTGCCCCGTCCGATCTCTACTTCCATGAAGGCATCCTAGGTTTGGCGGCGGACAAACGAAGGCCCCGTGAAAGGGCGTCAACTGACCTTAGCAATGGCCGCACGCGGCCCCGTCGCCCGGAAAGCCGCTGTTTGCGGGAACGTTGTGCCGTTTAGGCCCTGGAGCCGACCTCAGCCTGGGGCTGCAGCTCGATCTCCACGTCCCCGGCCAGGCGCTCGGCGGCGCGCGCATCGAGCACGCCGGCACCGAAATGCTGGGTCGACTCCGCGCCGCATGCCACTCCGAACCGCAGGGCATCGCGCGATGACCCCCCGCCGTAACGCGCGGCCACGTAGCCCGCCAGGAAGGCATCCCCGGACCCGACCTTGGACACGGGGGTCTCGACCGGGTCGAGCCTCGCGCGGTAGGTCTTCTTGACGCCATCGCCGGCATCGGGGTCGGCAACCCTGGCCACACAGCCCCAGGGCAGGGTCATGATGGCCTCGGCGGCGCCCAGGTCGACCATCTCACCCACGCCGAGCACGCGGTCCTCCTCGTCGGAGAACTCGTGCCCCACGAGCTCCTCCGCCTCCGGCTCGTTCGGCATGACCACTGCGGGGCCGGCACGCGTTCCCAGGTTCAGCGGCTCGCCGGCCGAGTCCAGGATGCACGTCACGCCCATCCGGCCCACGTCGGTGACCAGCTGGGCGTAGAGGTCGGGCTCGGCGCCGCGAGGAAGGCTTCCGGCGAAGATGCAGAAGGCCGCTCCCTTCGCCAGGTACAGGAGCTTCTCGCGGAACAGGTCGAGCTCGCCGGCGGACACCTCGGGCCCCTGCTCGTTGATCTCGGTCTGCTCGCCGGACGTGGGGTCGACCACCGCCGTCGAGGTGCGCGACTCCTGTTGGATCCGGACGAAGTCGTTGAGGATCGCCTCTTCGGTGAGCTGTTCGATGATTCGCATCCCGGTGGGGCCGCCGGCCACGCCTGTCGCGATCACCGGCTGGCCCAGGGTCTTCAGCGCACGCGCCACATTCACGCCCTTGCCGCCGGCCATCGCGGTCTGCTCGACGGCGCGATGCCTCCGGCCGAGCCGGAAGTTCGGCACGGCAAGGGTCTTGTCGATGGCTGCGTTGAGGGTGACCGTGATGATCATGGGCGGCGTGATCGGCGTCTGCGGGAGCGAGCCAGAACCACGAGCAGGACGATAACGACCCCGGCCAGGATGAGCCAGGGCAGGTACCGCTCGAGCGCGATTCGCGCCTTGGCTGCAAGCGGCGGTGCGGGCACCGCCGTTCCGGTCTCCAGCGTTGTCTTACCCACTTCCGCGCCGGTGTAAAGAACCGTGGCTCCCCCGATCCGGGTTCCGGCAGGCAAGGGCCCCTCGAGAACCGGTGGCGCGTTCACGCGCACGTCGACCTCGGATTCGTCGCCCTTCCTGATCGTCACGTTCACGCCGTCGGTCGCCACCAGCGGGATCTGGGCGCTGTCGCTCAGCCTGACCCCCGCGCCCGCCAGCTTCTGGCCGGGCTTGACCGCCGCATAGCGCTGGAAACCGCTGGCCCCGTACTCGAGCAGTGCGAGTGTGTCGGCGTCCCGCTCGGACTCCGTCGGCTCGCCCAGCACCGCGCTGATCACGTGGGCGCCGTGAGCTCGCCCGGAGCCCACCAGGACGTTCTTCGCGTCGACCGTGTAGCCCGTCTTCACCCCGTCGACCAGCTTGGTCGACACGAGCTGGTTTCGGTTCTCAACGGTCCGCGGCTCGTTGCCGCTCCCGAGCGTGGCGCTGGTCTGCCCCACGACCTTCGCGAAGCGCGGGTCGTCCATCAGCTTGGTGGCGAGGGTCGTGAGGTCGCGAGCCGTTGAGTAGTTGTCCTTGTCGTCGAGCCCGATCGGGTTGGCGTAGCTCGTGGAGTCCAGTCCCAGTTCCTCGGCCTTCTGGTTCATGAGGTCGACGAACTTCTTCTGGGATCCGGCGATTCCCTCGGCCAGCGTCGCGGCCGCATCGTTCGCGCTCTTGAGCAGCAGCGCGGTGAGGAGGTCCTTGACCTTCATCTTCTCCCCCGGCTGAAGGCCCAATGTGGACTCGGACGCGAGCCCGCTGTAGCCGGACGAGGTGAACACGTCATCCGGCTTGGTCAGTTCCAGCGTCAGGAACGCTGTCATCAGCTTTGTGGTGCTTGCGATGGCGCTCTTGTTGTCCGGGTCCTTCTCGAAGAGCACCTCACCCGTGTCGGCGTCGACGACGATCGCGCTGGCGGCGGTGATCTCAGGAGGCTTGGCCGCCAGGGCGCCGCCGGGAGCGGATACGGCCACGAGGAGAAGCGCGAGCGTTGTCGCGCGCAGGACCCGGGTCATGCGCGGCTCACTCGGTGAGCTTGAGCTTCGACCCGGCTACCAGCGCCTGCGGGTCGATCTCGGGGTTGAGCGTTGTCAGCTCATCCACCGAGACGCCGGTCTTGGCCGAGATCGCCTCGAGGGTGTCCCCGGGCTTGACCACGTAATTGGTCTTCGTGGGCGTGGGCGTGAGCGTCGTGCTTGTGGTGTCGGTGGCCAACGGGTCCGTGGACGTGGTGTCGGTCTCCGTGGTCAGGTCCGTGACCGTTGCCTCGGTGGTGGTGTCCACCCCCAGCGGATTCTTGTCCTTCTTCGGCTGCTTGACCTTGTCCTGGCCCGCCCCGAAGTCGACCGGCTGGGTGCTGAAATCGTCGCCGCTGCCGCCCGAAGAGGTGAGGATTATGAAGAAGACGATGCCGACCACCACGAGGGCTATCGGGGCGAGCATCCTCAGACCGCCGCTGGACTGGCCGTTCATCGCCGAAAGGCTACCTGGAACCCGCTGGAAATCGCGCGTTTCCGGGCGGCGCCAGGCGCGCTGCAGGATCGCGCCCGGTGGTCAGGCCGCGGTGGCCGCCCGCCAGGCGGCCGCCCGCAGGTCGCGTGCCGCTGCCGATGCGGCCGCCGCGGGGTCTCCCCCGGCCTGCCCGTGCGCCCCCACGATTGAGCGTGAGGCGGTCACCAGGCCGCCCGCGGGATGGGGTGCGAACGCGGGGCCCAGGTCGGCAGCGCTCCCGCCCTGGGCGCCCACGCCGGGCAGCAGGAAGATGGCCTTCGGCATCAGGTCGCGGAGCCGCGTCAGCCGCTCGGGGCGGGTGGCACCAGTCACCGCACCGATCGCCGACAGGCCGCAGTCCCCCACCAGATCCGCCCCCAGGCGGTCGACCGCCGCGGCCAGCGCCTCGTGCAGCGGGGCTTGGGGCGCGGGTAGGTCCTGGAAGTCGGCCGCTCCGGGATTGGAGGTCGAGACCAGGCAGAAGACACCGGCGCCGGCCTGGCCGGCGGCCTCGGCGAACGGCTCGAGCGAGTCGGTGCCCAGCAGCGGGTTGGCAGTGAAGGCGTCGGCGCCGAGCCCCGGAACCGGTCCATACGGGCCGGGCGTCTGGCCGACCATGGCCTGCGCGTACGCGCGGGCGGTGACGGGCACGTCGCCGCGCTTGCCATCGGCAATCACAAGGAGCCCCGCCGCCCGCGCGGCGGCGATGGTGTCGCCCAGGGCCTGCCAGCCCGGCGCGCCCAGGCGCTCGAAGCAGGCCAGCTGAACCTTGACGGCCACGCATTCGGAGCCCGCCGCGTCGATGACGGCGCTGCAGTGGCGCGCCACCGCGGCCCCGGTCAGCCGGGCGGCGTCATCCGCGCCGGCGTCCGGCTGGTCTTCGGCGGAGCCGGGCCAGAGCGCGGCCGGATCCGGGTCGAGACCGAGAACGATCTGGCTGCGCCGCTCCTCTACGAGGGCAGCGAGCCGATCGGGAAAGGACGTGTTCAAGAGACCTGCGCCGCCCCACCGCACGCAGCGGTGGGGCGGGTCATGCCTACATCCCGGACTTGACGGCCTTCTTGAGAGCCGATCCGGCGCTGAACCGGGGAACGCGGCTGGCCGCGATCTGGATCCGCTCACCCGTCTGCGGGTTCACGCCCTGACGGGCACTACGGTCGGCGACGGAGAACTTGCCGAAGCCGGTGAAGTTGATCTCTCCCCCGCGCTGCAACGTCTCCTCGACGACGGCCAGGACGGCGTCTACGGCGTCGGACGCTGAGCCCTTACCTATACCGGCCTTGTCTGCAACCTGGTCTACGAACTCGGACTTAGTCACCTGCTCCTCCTTAAAGGGGCTCGCATGGAGCATCGAACCTAACAACGCCTTCGGATGACGGAAGCCCGAATCCGCATTACTAACGGGTTTTCCCAGGCAAATTCCCGCATTTTGCGGTGTTCGCCGCTTTCGAAAAACCGCTCTGTAGAGCGCTATGAGCCCGAAACGGCCATGTCGGCAATCAGTACCGGAGCCGCACGGACACTGCCGCCGAAGGGCACCCAGCGGGCATCGGAGCCGACCGCGAGCACGGCCTTGAGCATTCCGACCAGGTCGCTGGCGATGGTTATCTCGCGCACCGGCTCGGCCAGCTCGCCGCCGCGGATGAGCCGTCCGGTGGCCCCCACGGAGAAGGTCCCGGACACCGGGTTGACGCCTGAATGAAGCCCGGCCACGTCGGTCACGTAGAGGCCGTCGCCGGCCTGCCCGAGCAGTTCCTCGAAGCTGAGGTCACCCGGGCCGAGGACCAGGTTGGAGGTTCCGACCGAGGGCGGGGTCCGGTAGGAGCGGCGAGATGCGCCCCCCGTGGTCTCGCGATCCGCACGGCGTGCCGTCCTCGCGTCGAAGATGAAGCTGGCGATCCGGCCGTCCTCGATCAACGGCGTCTGGCGCCGTGGCGATCCCTCACCGTCGAAGGGGCTGCTCGAGGGACCGTCGGGGTCCAGCCCATCGTCGACCAGGCCGAACTGGAGCGCCGCAACGTCCTGGCCCTCCTTGCCGGCGAAGAGCGACCGGCCGCGCTGCACCGCATCGGCCGAGAGCATCGAGCCGATGAACCCGATGAAGCTGGCCGCCACGAATGCGTCGAGCACCACCGGGCAGTGGCTGCTCTCGCCCTGGCGCGCGCCTCGCAGGGAGATGGCCCGATCGGCGGCCTCGTTCCCCACCGCCTCGGCGTCGATAGCACCGGGGCCGCGTCCCAGCCCCAGGCCCATCCCGGTCATCAGGTCGGCGCCCTCGCCCGCGAACGCGGAGGCGTATGACCAGGCCGAGGTGGCGTCGAAAGAGGCACTGAAGCCCTGGGAGTTCGCTATCGCAACTGTCTCCGAGGAATCCGCGTAGACGGTGTCCTCGACCTGGCTGACCCCGTCCTTGGCCCGCGCCGCGTGCTCGATGGCCACGGCCAGCTCGACCTTCTGTTCCGTGCTCCAGTCCGCGAAGCCCGGATCCGAGAGCCCGCTCACGTCCGCGCTGCCGCACTCGGCCGGGAGCCCCGCATGCTCGTCGGGGCTGGTCACGCGCGCCGCCTCGGCGGCGCGGCGGGCCAGATCTGTCACGCCGGCGTCGCTCAGATCGGTGCCGTAGGCATAGCCGGGGCGGCCGTCCTGGATCACGCGCAGGCCGATCCCGCGCGACCCCGCCTCGCTCAGGCTCTCGACCTCCCCTTCATAGACGCGTATCTCGACGCCCCACGACTGCTCGACCCACGCCTCTGCCTGGTCGACACCGGCATCGGCGGCCGCGGCCACGGCCCGCTGCCCCACCACCTCGAGATCCGCCCCGGCCGACGCCATCAGGCCGTGCCCCCGACCGTCAGCGCCCGGATCCTCACGTGTGGCTGACCGACCCCCGCGGGGACCTGCTGGCCGCCCTTGCCGCAATAGCCCGTGGCAATCGAAAGGTCTCCGGCGATGCCGTCGATGGCGGCAAGCGCCTCGACCCCGTTGCCGATCAGGGTGGCACCGCGTACCGGCGCGGTGACCTTGCCGTTCTCGATCAGGTACCCCTCGGACACGCCGAACACGAAGTCGCCGGTCGCCGGCTCCACCTGGCCGCCCCCGAAGGAGACGGCGTAGAAGCCCTGCTCGATCGAGGCGATCAGATCCTCGGGGCTCGAGTCTCCGGGGGCGAAGAAGGTGTTGGTCATCCGCACCTGGGGCAGGTGCCTGAAGGACTCGCGCCGCCCGTTGCCGGTGGAGGCCACCCCATCCTTGCCGGCCCGCAGACGGTCGTAGAGGTAGGAGACCAGGCGGCCGTCCTCGAGGATCTGGGTGGGCTGGGTCGGCATGCCCTCGTCATCGATCCCGTCGCTCCCCCACGCGCCCTCTCGGCGGCCATCGTCGAAGGCATTCAGGAACGGTGCGGCCAGCTGGTCCCCGAGTCGCCCGGCGTAGACGCTGGCGCGCTTCTGAACCGCGTCGGATTCCAGGCCGTGGCCGACGGCCTCGTGGAGCAGGACGCCGCCGAACCCGTTGCCGACCACCACGGGCATCCTCCCGGTCGGGGCATCGACCGCGTCCAGGTTGGTCAAGGCCTTGCGTGCCGCCGACTCGGCCGTTGCCGCCGGGTCACCGGAGAGCAGCTCGAACCCGGCGTGGCCACCGAGGGTCTCGTGCCCGGTCTCGACGCGCTCGTCCCGGCCGGCGACCACCTGCACCCCCAGGCGCACGCGCGTGCGGTCGTCACCCGCCGCCAGGCCCTCGGAGTTGAAGACCTCCACCACGCGCCGGGATTCGGCATAGCTCGCGGAGACCTGTCGGACGGCGTCCCCCGCGGCGCGGGCGCGTTCGTCACATGCCCTGAGGATGTCCGCCTTCCGCTGGGCCGCAACCTCTTCCGGGCGCTCGGCCACCGGGTGGACCACCGTCGCAGAAACCGCGCCGAGCGCCTGGACGCCCGAGGCAGCAGCGGCCATGGCCCCGGAAACGGACTCGGCCACTCGCAGCAGGTCCTCCTCGCCCAGCCCGTCCACGTGCCCGAAGTAGGTGGCGTCCCCGGTGACGAGCCGGACGGAGGCGCCGCGCTCCTGCCCGAGTTGTGCCTGCTCGACCTTGCCATCGTCAAGCGACAGGCCGAAGCCGTTGCGGTCCTCGGCATAGAGGTCGGCGAAATCGCCGCCACGGGCCAGAGCCCGCTCGAGCACCCGCTCGGCCAGCGCCGGGTCGATCAGGCTCACGCCGTGCCTCCGGCGGCTCGCCGCCGCCGCTCGCGCCTGGGAGTAGGGGTGGCAGCTCGTGAGGCGGCTTCGACCGCCTCGGTCATCTCCTGGGCCACGCCGAGGATCTCGTCGTAGCCCGGCGCCGATGGAGCGATCGAGCGCGAGTGTCCGTCCGGGTCGTAGATGAGCACCCTGGGCCCGCGCTCGCGCTGGCGCCGGCGCACGGCCGCCGCTACGCCCTCCGCCATGCCGCTGCTTCGCGGGGACCGGTGCAGCCTGTCCTCGGGCATCAGGCGGCCGCCGCGGGTTCGAGTTGCGCGATCACGTGGCGCAGGTCCATGAACATCAATGAGGGCAGGGCGAGCCTGCGGGCCACCACAGCCAGCGCCCACGGGGCTTCGGCGCCAGGCGGCGTTTCACGCACGGCGAAGACCATTCCGGCGGCTGTCGAAACCTCGAGCTGGACCACGTCCATGTCCTGGCGCGCCCCCGCTGCGGTCGCGTGCGACACGAGCTCACCGGCCAGCCGGCCGAGATTCTCGGAGAGCGCGTCGTCGTCTGAGGACTGGGCCAGGGGCACCCCGTCGGGGCCCAGGAGAACTGCGGCGAGAACGTCCGAAGACAGCTCACGGAGGCGGTGCAATGCGTCCCTGGGTGCGATGAGGTCAGAATAGCGGCGTGTCGATCGGGCAGATCTCCTGGCTAACCGTCGTGATCCTGTGCGTCATCTCGGCGGCGCTGCTGCTCATCGAGGGTTACCTGGGGTACTCGGGCGTGGTCTTCGCCGTCGGCCTGTCGGCGGCCATCAACCTGCGTTAGCCGGGCCCTTGCCGGGCTCCAGGTGGATCAGCACGTCCGCCCCGGGCAGCAGCTCGCGGATGGCGGCCTGCAGCTCGTGGCTGACTTCATGTGCGCGCTCGAGTGAGGTGCCGGAGATGAATTGCACATGGAGGTCGACGTAGCTGCGGGGTCCCGCCGTGCGCGCGCGGAGCTTGTGGAAGCCGGCCACCTCGGGCGCGTGGTGCCCGGCTACGACGACCCTGATGGCCTCGAGCTCCTCCGGGGGAAGCGCCTCGTCCATCAGGACCCGCGAGCTCCGCGACAGGATCCGAACTCCTGCCACCACGATCGCCACGGCCACCAGCAGCGCGACGATCGGGTCGAAGACATCGACGCCGGTCACGTCGACAAGGACCAGCCCGACCAGGACCCCGACCGAGGTCATGGCATCGGTCCGAAGGTGGGCGGCGTCGGCCTCCAGCGCAGCCGAGTTGGTGCGCCTGGCCTGTCTGGACAGATAGGTGGACACCGCCACGTTGGTCACCGCGGAGAACCCGAGCACGGCGATGCCGATGCCGATCGACTCGAGCGGGTGGGGATCCATCAGCCGCTTGACGGATTCGAACACGATCACGCCCGCGCCCACCAGGATCAGCATGCCCTCGATCCCCGCCGCCACGTTCTCGGCCTTCTCGTGGCCGTAGTTGTGCGACTCGTCGGCCGGTTCCTCCGCCTTGCGCAGGGACACGTAGGCGACGATCGATGCCATCAGGTCGATCGCCGAGTGAACCGCCTCGGTGATGATCGCGATCGAGCCCGTAAGGGCACCGGCGATCAGCTTGAGCACGATCAGCAGGCAGTTGGAGGCGATCGAGACGACAGCCGCGCGCGAGCGCACGGGAGGCGACTGCGCATCGGGGCCGATCGCCGCGGTCGGCGCCCCGAGGACCTCACCCAGGCGGCCCATCACGCCGCCGCCAGGCCGGCAAGCCAGTCGCCGAACGCCCGCACCGCGTGGCCGCGATGGCTGATGGCGTCCTTCTCGGCCTCGTCCAGCTCGGCCATGGTCTTGCCCGGATGTTCGTCGGGAACGAACGCCGGGTCATAGCCGAAGCCACCGGAGCCCCTGGGCTCCGAAGCAAGGGTCCCGCGGCAGACACCCTCGAAGAGCACGGCCTCCGCCCCGGGGCCGGGCACGTAGGCCACGGCGCAGACGTAGCCCGCACCGCGATCCCCGTCGGCGGGCACGTCGCTCAGCAGCTTCTGGAGGTTCTGCTCATCCGTCGCCCCCTCGCCCGCGAACCGGGCCGAGCGCACCCCGGGCGCGCCGCCCAGGGCATCGGCCTGGATCCCCGAGTCGTCGGCCACCGCCGGCATGCCCGTTGCGGCTGCGGCGGCGGCCGCCTTGGGCACGGCGTTACCGGAGAACGTGTCGGCATCCTCCGGGGGCAGTACCACCTCGTCGGGAAGCGGCAGCAGCTCGTGGCCGGGAAGCAGCCGCTTGAACTCGCGCAGCTTGTGCGCGTTGCGGGTGGCCAGGATGAGCTTCACGACCGGTCTGTTCAGGCCGCCGGCGCCGGGGAGCCGCCGGGCAGCGGGCCGCCCACGGCCTGGGCCTGGGCCTCGCGCAGCTGGTCTATTCCGCCTGCGGCCAGGCCCAGCAGCGCGTCGAGTGAGGTCCGTGACAGAGGCGCGCGCTCACCGGTGGCCTGAACCTCGACCAGGCCGCCGTCGCCGGTCATCACCACGTTCATGTCCACCTCGGCCGAGGAATCCTCGGGGTAGTCCAGGTCGAGCACAGCGGTGCCCTCGACCATGCCACAGGAGACCGCGGCGATCGACTGGTTGAGCGGCAGCGCCGGCAGGTCGCCGGCGTCGACGAAGGTCTGCAGGGCCAGCTGGAGGGCCACATAGCCGCCGGTAATTGAGGCACAGCGGGTGCCACCGTCGGCCTCGAGCACGTCACAGTCGATCCAGACGGTGCGCTCGCCCAGGGCCTCGAAGTCGACGACTCCGCGGAGCGCGCGGCCGATCAGGCGCTGGATCTCGACAGTGCGGCCGTCGGGGCGGCCCTTGGACACGTCGCGCTGCTTGCGCTGGCCCGTCGAGGCAGGGAGCATCCCGTACTCGGCGGTCACCCAGCCGCGGCCCTTGCCGGCCATCCACTTGGGCACGCCCTCCTCGGCAGAGGCGGTGCAGATCACCCGCGTGCCGCCGGCCTCGATCAGCGCCGAGCCCGTGGCCGAGCTCATGAAGCCGGGGTGGATGGCGACAGGCCGCAGCTGATCGGCTGCGCGACCATCGTGGCGGGGGCTCATGCCGGCACCGCCACGTCTACCTGGCGTACGTCGCCCAGCGGAAGCTGGAGGAACCTGGTCCCCACCGCCCTGAACGCCTCTGGATCACCTGAGCACATGAAGCTGTAGTCCCCTCGTCGGTCTGGATCGTTCTCGATTCCGGCTGCGCGCAGCGATTCCTCGACCGCGTCCGCAATGCCCTGGCCCGAGGTGACGATCGTGACCCCGCGGCCCATGGCACGCTGGATGATCGGTGCTACGAGCGGATAGTGCGTGCACCCCAGGATCGCCGTGTCCACCCCGGCGCCGCGCAGCGGCTCGCACGCGAGGTCGACCGCCGCCACGATCCGGCCATCGACCTCTCCCCCATCCTGGATCAGGGAGGCCAGGTCAGGGCAGGCGACCTGCGTGAGCTCGGCAGCGGGCGCCACCTCCGCGAGCGCGCGCGCATACGCGCCGCTCGCGACAGTTGCCTCGGTGGCCAGCAGCCCGACCTTGCCGCTGGTAGTGGCGGCTGCGGCACGGCGGGACTCGGGCGTGACCACGCCGACAACGTCCACCCGGCCCGCCAGACGCTCCCGCAGCGTCGGCAGAGCGGCCGCGGTGGCCGAGTTACAGGCCACCACCATCAGCTTCGCGCCCTCGGCCAGAAGGATCTCGGCCAACTCGATCGAGAAGCGCTCGAGCTCCGCCGGGCTGCGCGGTCCGTATGGGAACCGCGCCGTGTCGCCCAGGTACAGGAAGTCCTCATGCGGCAGCGACACGAGGCACTCGTGCAGCACGGTGAGGCCGCCCACGCCGGAGTCGAAGACGGCCACGGGCAGGGAGCTCTCCCGGGACATGCAGGGATTTTCGCAGCTATCTGAGGCGCGTCAGGCGGCCGCGGCGGCTGCGGCTCGCTCGGGCGCCGGGATGCCCCTGATCAGGTCCGAGGCCTTCTCCGCGATCATGATCACGGGCGCGTTGGTGTTCCCGCGCACGAGTGTCGGCATGACCGATGCGTCGATCACGCGCAGCCCCTCCACGCCGAGAACTCGTAGCTCGTTGTCCACAACCGCCCCCATGGCGCACGTTCCGACGGGGTGATAGAGGGTTGTCGAATAGCGCTGCATGTGATCGAGGAGGCTCGCATCGTCATCGCCGGCGGGCATCGGGCGGGGCTCCTTGCTCACGGCGCGCAACGCATCCTGCCCGGCGATCTCGACACAGCGCCGCAGCCCGGCGATCATCGTCTGGCGATCCTCCTCGGTCGTCAGGTAGTTGTGGAGGATCCGGGGCCGCGTGGTCGGGATGCGCGAGCGCAGCTTCACGAACCCGGTCGAGGTCGGCCTCAACAGACAGGGCGACAGCGCCCAGCCGTCTTCGAGGATCTCGCCGGCACCGGCCTCCGGGAACAGGATCGGCAGGTGGTGCAGCTGGATGTCGGGAGCGTCCAGTCCCTCGCGCGTGCGCAGGAATCCGCCGGCCTCGGCGAAGTTGGAGGTCAGGTGCCCGCGACCCTCCGACTCCACCAGGGCGATGTTCTCGTCGGTTTCGGCGTTCAGCAGGGAGTCCTCGTCTGTGGTGTAGCTGATCCAGCTGACCACGTGGTCCTGCAGGTTCTGGCCCACCGGCAGCTCATGCTCGACGGGAACGCCCGCCAGCTCGAGATCGGCCGCCGGCCCGATGCCGCTCAGCAGCAGCACCTGCGGGCTCTGGTAGGCACCCGCGCTCAGGATCACCTCGCGCCCGGCCCTGAACTCGACCACCTCGTTGCGCTGGTCGACCTCGACGCCGACAGCGCGACCTCCTTCGAGGATCACCTTGTTCACGTGGGCGTCGGTCTCGACCACGAGGTTCGGGCGCTCCATCGCCGGGTGCAGGTAGGCCACAGCCGTGGAGCAGCGCATGCCGTCGCGCTGGGTCAGCTGGTACCAGCCAACGCCGTCCTGCTGCGGGCCGTTGAAGTCGTCGGTCGGATCGAGCCCAGCCTGCTTGGCGGCCTCGATGAAGGCTGCGGAGGTGCTGTAGAGCGATCGGCCCTCGGAGACGCTGAGCGGCCCGCCCGCTCCGTGCAGCTCGCTGGCCCCGCGCTCGTTGTCCTCGGCGCGGGTGAAGTACGGGAGCACGTCGTCCCAGCCCCACCCCTCGCAACCCAGGTCCGCCCAGCCGTCGTAGTCCACGCGGTTGCCGCGGATGTAGACCATGGCGTTGATGGAGGAGCTGCCGCCGAGCGTGCGCCCGCGCGGTAGGACGCGCTGGCGGCCGTCAAAGCCGGGCTCGGGGTCGGTGATAAAGCCCCAGTCGTACTTCGACTGGCCGATCGGCAGGAGGCCTGCCGGAAGATGGATCTCGTCCGCGTTGTCGGGCGGCCCTGCCTCGAGCAGGCAGACCTGCACGTCGGGATCCTCCGACAGTCGCGCGGCGAGCACGCAACCAGCTGACCCTGCTCCGACGATGACGTAGTCGAACTCCCGCATCTCTGTCCTCCGGTCTCGTGTGATCCGACCTCGTCCCCCTCCCAATCCTACGCCCAACGCCCCTACCAAAACCAGTCCTCGAAGCCCTCGACCGCGCTGGCCCGCAATCGCCTCCCGCGATCGAAATGGGCCAGCTCCTGGCCGCCCTTCGGCGCACCCGTCGCAGCGCTCCTGCACGCGACGCCGGCGAGGCCCGTCTCGTGCGCCTCGACCCCGACAGGTCTGCAGCGCTGTGCAGCGATCGGGCGACCGCGCCCATCCTTCGGGTATGTGGCCGGCAGCCCAGCGGCACGGACACCCGCCGCGCTCACCACATCGGCGTAGCGCCCAGCCGGCACCTTTGTCCGCACCAGCATCGGTGCATTCTCCGGGTCGAGGTCCTCCGGGCCGTACGGCTGCCCGGCGAGCAGCCGGTAGACGTTTGCGCGAGCGACCTCGACGGTGGCACAGAGGTACACGACGGGGAACGAGCCAGGCGGGTTCCAGCGGCCGCCCCGTTCCTCCGCGTAGGCCCCGCTCAGCGGGTCCTCCCAGCCCGGGTCGGCGACCCTCAGATAGGGCCCGCCCCTCCGGACCGTGCGCACGTCAGGAGCCGGAAGCCCAGTCGAACGAGCGACGGATCTCGGCGACCAAGTCGGCCTGCCGGTCGCCTTCGATCATCTCGAGCATGGTCAAGCCGCCATAGGCGGGAGCAGGGCGGCGGGCCACGCCGGGGATCCGTTCCCGCTTGAGTCGATGCGACAAGAGGTCGCCCACCGCCGCGACGGCCGCCGCCTTCTCTTGACGCGAGGACGGGATCCCGCGCTCGCGCCACTGTTCCACCGCCTGGCGGCGGACGCCGAACAGCCGGGCGAGCTCCGTGCCGGAAAGGGCGAAGGTGTCCCGGATCTCGTCGAGCAGGGAGGTTGCGAGCGCCGTAGCCATGCCTCGAGTCTAGTGCAAGCAAACGGCAAGCGCAAGCAAATCGCAAGCCCGCCCGCTCAGAACTTCACGGCGGTCACCGCCTGCTTGATCTTCCCGATGATGGCCTCGCCCAGCGCCGTGCCCTCATCGGTCTGGAACCCCTGCATGGCGGCGACGACACCCGCCATCACAAGGGCCA
>JAXDIE010000079.1:0-4763 GCA_034664165.1 Thermoleophilaceae bacterium
CCCGACAGATACGAGTAGGGGCTGCGGAAGGAGAAGAAGTATTCGATCTGGGTGGTCACGCGCCCGCCCTCCAGCCCAGCTGGTCGAGGCGCTCGGCGACCTGATCCAGGCGCTCGTGGGCGAAGAACCACTGGCCTGCGACCACGGCGACGGGGGTGTCGTACAGCTTGGCCCGCTTCATCGCCCGCTCGCTGCCGTCCACGTCGGACTGGTCGACCGCGAGGTCGTCGTACTCGACTGCCGTCACCGGCCCGCTGGTCTGGAGCCACAGCCGGCGCATCGCGGCTGCGCAGAACTCAGCCCGCTCCGGCCCCTGCGGGATGGCGGCCGCGCGCTCGGCCAGGAAGGCGGTCTGCTCCGCGCTGACCGACTCGGTCCGCGACAGCTCCAGGCCGTCGCGCCGGGCCAGCCGGGCGGAGTCGACCACCGCGTATCGGCGCTTGGCTTCCACCGCGGGGTCACCGGGGATCCCGCGAGCGACCACAGGCTCGATCAGCAGCTGGGCCCGCCTCCCGGACAGCCGCTCGGCCAGGCCGAGCACCGCTACGGCGCTGTAAGGGTCATCGAAGGCCACGAACAGGCGAACCGATCCGGTCCCTCCCAGCGCCCGCCGCACCGCCGCGGCCATGCGCGCGGGCGCGTGGACCGTGGACAGGCGGACCACGAGGCGCGGGACCACACGGCGCTGGAGCCGGTCGCGCAGGCTCACGCGACCGCCACCCTGGCGATCGTGCTCATCGTGACCCAGTAGATGTCGCGATCAAAGCCGGGGGAAGGGAACACGACCGACTGGAGCAGGGTGGGCACCGGCGCCCGCCCCAGCTCGCTGCCGGTCTCGATGTCCAGGACCACCACGTCGTCGCGACTCTGGGTGGCGGCCACCCGCCGAAGCGCGGGCCGGTGCATCACGAACGAGCTGCGGCGCATGACCGCGCGCCCGGGCGCCGTGCGGCCGAAGGCCGGCCCATGGAAGTCGTGGACCACCAGCTCGCCCGTGTCGGGGTAGAGGATCATGTGCGCCGAGTGCGAGAGCTCGCGGCGCCAGAGCGGAGTCAGGCGGCCGTCGAACGAGAACGCCTGGACCACACCGTTGGCGGAGTCGTAGGCAATCGCGATGCCGCGTTCGGTGTCATATAGCGGCGGGTCGGTCACCGCCCCGCGCGCCGCGCCGCAGACCTCGACCGACTCGCGATCAGCCGGATCGGTGAGCGACATCCGGATCAGGTGGACCGGGCCGGGCGCGATGCCCGCGCCGCGCATCGTGGTGACGAAGTCGTGGTCGCCGTTGTCCAGGAACCAGAGATGGCCGCCCTCGATCACCGGGTCCCACCCGTAGCTGCCTCCCTCGGAGAGGTAGCTCGATCCCCAACCGGTGTCGAGCACCAGCTCGGTGCCGGTCCAGGAGAAGCGCTTGACGGTCTGCGCCCCCACCACATAGACGTCGTTCCCGTCCGCGGACAGCCTGGCGATGGACGGCTCGCCCAGGTCGACATCGGCGGCGCGCGGCTCGAGCGTGTCCGGATCGAGCACCGTCAGCCGTGAGGGCTGCAAAAGCGTCCGATCGAAGTCCTTCATCACGAGAGTCCCGTCGGGAAGGACCACGAAGGAGTTGTACGGGCGCGGCGCCGGGAGGGTCACCTGGGCCAGCGGCTCGAGCTCGGCGGACAGCCGGTGGCAGTGGTTGCCACTGACCACTATCAGCGAGCCGTTTGCGTGGGCGGCAACGCCGCCGGGCCAGAACTGGCCGCTGGCCAGGTCCGGCGAGCGGACGATGGTCTCGAGCGTGACCGGGTCCAGCCGCTCGACCCATGCCGTCACCGGATCCTCCAGCGGCCGGCGGCCCAGCGTGTGGCGGAGCGCGAACACCTCGCCGGGATCGCGGAGGATGATCATCGTCGTCCCGAGGGCGTCGCGAACCGCCGTGGTCTCGAGACGGTCGCTGGGCTCCAGGCCGAGTCCGGCCAACCCGTCTGCGCGTTGTGTCCTCTGAGGGCCGCCATCCTCAGCCGGCCACGGCCCTGGCCACAGCCCGGAGTGCGCCCGGGCAGCCCCAGGCGCGGGGGCGAGGGGCTTCACGACTCGCCGGGGAAGAGCGTCCTGGTCCAGATCGTGGACACGGTTTGCAGCACGCGATCCGGATCGGTTCCGTCGGTGTGGCCCAGGGAGTCGCCCAAATACCCGTTCAGCATGCGCACGAGCGCCCGGGCGATCTCCGGGGCGTCGAGCTTGTCGAGCGCGCCACTGTTCACCCGGGAATCGATCGCCCGCGTGGTCATGGCGATGAAGCCCTCGACCAAGGCGGAGTAGGCCTCCTCGACCGTCTCGTCGTATGGCGCGGCCTCGCTGACGGCGCGCACCAGCGGGCCGTTTCGGACGTAGAAGTCGACGAAGAGCGCGAGCCGGGCGCGGGCTTCATCCGCGCTGACGCGCTCGGTCTGGGCCCACTCCTTGGCCACGTCAAGCAACTCGGTGCCGACCTCCTGGATCAGGGCCAGCATCAGCGATGGCACGTCGTCGAAGTGCTTGTAGAAGACGGTCCGGCTGTGGCCTGTCTGCGTCATGAGCAGCTCGACGCTGATCTCCCGGTAGGAGTTTTCGCGAAGGAAGGCCAGGGCGGCCTGGATGATCTGGCCGCGCGTCTCCTCGGGGGCCTGGCGGAGCTTGGTTCGCTGCGGCGATGTGTTTGCTGTTGACACGGTGCGAGGCGACACCATATATTAGTGACGCCGTGTCATCAACTTCGCGCCGTAGGGAATTCATCGGGGGGGCCGTTGTGGCTGCCGGCGCTGCGCATGCTTTCTCGGGCGCAGCGCTCGGCGCCGCGGCCGGGCGCCGTCAGAAGCGTTGCGTGCCCACCGGGCCCGGCGTGGCCACGTCGGATGTGGCCGTCACACCCGACCGGCGCGCCATCTGGACGGCCGACACGCATCTGGCTTCGATCACCAAGCACGGGCGCGCTCTCGGAAGGGGCAACTCCGTGGACGTGGGTGGCGCCCCCGTTGCAATCGCGATCTCGAGGGACGGCCGGCACGCGGCGGTGACCACCGGCTTTTACGACCGTCCTGGGTTGGCCATCCTGGACCTCAAGGGCCATCACGTGGAGCGGGCCGACGTCGGGCCCGAACCGTGCTCGGTTGCAATCACGCCGGATGGCGAGAGCGCCTACGTGACGGGCGCCGGAGTCGACGGCACGCTGACCCGGGTCGACATGCGCCATGGCAGCGTCCACCCGGCGCTTGCGGTAGGTAGGCATCCGCGAGGCCTCGCGATCACGCCCGACGGCGAGCGCGCCCTGGTCGCCGTCAACGGCGGCGCTTCGATCGTCGTGATCGACCTCGAGGCCTCGAAGGTGATCGGCCGGATCAAGACCCTCCCGTTCCCCCGCAACGTCGCCGTCTCGCCCGACGGCGAGCGCGCCCTGGTGACCCACAACGGGTTCCAGTCGCACCACGTGACGGTCATCGACCTGCGCAGGCAGCGCGCGATCGAGCGGGTCGGAGTGGGGCCCGATCCCGCGGGGATCGAGTTCACCAAGTCGGGCTCGCGCGCACTCGTCGCGGCCAGCGGCTCGGGCAAGGCGACGGTGCTCGATGGCCGCAGCGGGCGACGGCTCCGGTCGATCAAGCTCGGGGGCTCGCCCACCAGCGTGACCGTGGCCGGCGGCACCGCGTTCGTCGCCGACCGCGTCAGCGGGCAGCTGCACCGGGTCCGGATCGAGCGCGGCGCATGAGCGCCACACGCCGGCAGCTTCTCCAGGCCGGCGCCGCCGGCGCCGCAAGCGCCCTCGGCGCCGGGGCTCTGGCCCAGGTCAGCGCCGGCGCATCGGGCGTGCCGGGGCGCAAGCCCAACATCCTCATCCTCATGTGTGACCAGGAGCGCTATCCGCAGTGGACGCCGGATCTGCCGCTGCCCGCGCGGGACTGGATCGACGACCGCGGGGTCACCTTCGAGCGCTTCCACCACAGCGCCATCCAGTGCTCGCCCAGCCGGGCCTGCTTCTGGACGGGCATGTACCCGCCACAACACGGGATCTTCGGCAACTTCCTCCAGAGCTGGCAGTTCTCGCTCGATCCGCGCATCCCGACCATCGGTGACCTCATGCGCGAGCAGGGCTACAGCACCGCGTTCTTCGGCAAGTGGCACCTGAGCATGCTCGGGCTGACGCTCCCGGAGAGCATCGCGGACAACCTCAAGGGCAACTACCTCGGCCCCCACGGCTTCGACTACTCCAAGCAGGCCCTCTCGCTCGAGCCCGCCGGCTACAACGACGGCATCTACAACGATCCGGTCTGGACCGAGCAGGGGATCGAGTGGCTGCGTGCGCATGGCGGCCAGGACAAGCCCTGGCTCTGCGTCGTATCCCTGCTCAATCCGCACGACATCTCCTACTTCCCGCGCGGCTACACGGCCGACGTGGCGCGTCCCGACTGGCAGGTCGAGCTGCCGCTGAACTTCGAGGACGACCCGTCGACCAAGCCAAAGGTCCACGCCCAGTACGCCAACGGCGCCGCCTTGATCCGCGGCGGCATCGGGCGCGACGACACCAAGACGTGGAGGCGCCTGATGAACACCTACTGCGACCTCATCGTCAACACGGATGACAACCTCGGAGCCGTGGTCGAGGCGCTCCATCACTCGGGTGCCATGGATGACACGGTGATCATCAGGACGGCCGACCACGGCGAGATGGGCAGCTCGCACCGGGCGGCCGGCAAGGGCCCGATGGTCTACGAAGAGCAGCTGCGCATGCCGCTCTCGATCTC
>JAXDIE010000086.1:0-11908 GCA_034664165.1 Thermoleophilaceae bacterium
AGCGCGCCACCGGCTGGTCCGACCGTGTTCCCGTCCGGTCCCTGTGGCCCTTGCGGGCCGGCCGGGATCTGACCCGAAGCAAAGTCCGTGCTGAGCAGCGAGCCGTCCGCGATCTTCGGCGAGGTGACCGCGTTGTCGGCGATGTCGGAGTTCCTTACAGCGCTGGCCTTGATGCTTGAACTCGTGACCGAGTTCTTCTTCGCCGTCGCGGCGTAAGCACCGCCTGCGAGAGCGAACAGCAGCGCCACAAAGGCCAGCGTCATCGCCGGGGATGGCATCTTGATGCGGCTGAACATTTACGGCCTCCCAACGTAGATCCCATAGCGAGCGCCAGGGTCCGTGCCAGCCTAACTGAATCTACTTAATCCACCAAGTCCGTCCTAAGGCTCCGCTGACGGGTCCGAGGCAGGGAGTATCAGCTCAGTTCCGGGGAACGCCCGGCAGATTGCCCAGATGGTCTCGGCTTCCGAGCAGTCCAGGCGGACGCGGAAGAGCATCCAGCACGCTCGTCGCAAACGCAGGTTCCGCATCGTCACGCGGGTGCACGTCGTGAGGGCCCGGTGAACCCCGACCGCGCGTTCGGGGGCTTGACCACTCAGCACCAGGGCTCGGAGCCCTTTTGGCCCCTTGTCGCCCGTCAGGTACTTGCTGATGTAGCTCGCGGCCGCAATTCCCGCGGCTGCTCGTCCCACCTTGCGGTCCACATAGCCATAGTCGTAGGTTGCGGCCAGGTCGTGGAGCTGCGCGATGTAGAAGCGTCCAGTCCGTCGCTCGAAGGGAGTCCCGAAGGCAACGACGATGTGCCAGTGCACGACGCCGCGTGCGTGCACCTCGGGACCGTATGCCAGCCGGCCTGACCACTTGCCGTACTTCCGGTAGGTCCGCTGATGGGCAGCCTTGTGGAGCTGTGACAGCCGCGCGGCGGCCGTGGCGTTCCACTGCTGGGCAATGAGGGGGAGGACCCGGCAGCCGTCGGGACCGCGGTGCCGGTGCGGCCCACGGTGCGCGCAGTGCTCCTCATCCCAGGGCAGTTCCGCCTTCCCTGGACCCGTGAGGGTGGTCATCACAACGTCGCCGTCCCACTGCTTCAGGTTGCAGAACAGCCGCTGCTCGTTGTCACCGAGCCAGGTATCGACGTAGCCGGGGCAGGTTCGCCGGCCGCAAGACGGCGAGTTTCGGTGGTTGGCCTTACCGCAGAACCTGCATGGTGGATGGAACGGCCGGGACGCCGGGTTGAAGATGTAGCTGGGCCGAGTTCGGTCGTGGCCGCGAGCGCTATGCTCGGGCACGACTCAGCGCCTCCGGTGCTTAGTGGTCTCGTGGCCCGAGTTCTTTGGGCGGCCGGTGTTGGTGCACCGGGCGTCCGTTCGTTTTTCGGGAGGCGGGCCGCGGGCGAGCCGCGTACATGGCGCGTACATCAGCGCGGGCGAGAGGGGGTTTCGGAGGGTTCGGCGGAGCCGGCCGATCAGTCGGGATCCAGCGCTACGACGGACCTCCCAGGTCCTGCGGTGTCCTCTGCGGTTGTGCGCTGGCCTCCATGGTAAGGAGGGGGTCGCCGGTTCGAGTCCGGCGCTGGGCTTCAGTCGTGGTTTTGCGCCCTGTGCTCCTCTCAGCGCGATACTGCGCGGACGATGAGTCAGGAGAACGTGGAGATCGTCGAGCACTTCTTCCGCGTGTGGGGGGCAGGGGACATCGAGGACGCTTACGAGCTCTTCGACCCAAACGTGGTCATGCGCATGGAAGGCGACTGGCCCGAGCCGGGTCCGTACCTGGGGCGGGAAGCCGTCATGCGCTGGGACGCACAGTTTCGGGAGACCTGGGATTCGGTATGGGTCGAAACACTGCGCGACCATCGCCACGCCGGGGACCGCGTGGTCGCCAGATACGCCTTGCACGGTGAGGGCAAAGGTCCGGCCTCGAGACTCGAGGTGACGATCGTCCACACAATCCGCCGCGGAATGATCCGCGAGGTCGAGTTCTTCTGGGATCACGCCGAAGCCCTCGAGGCCGTGGGACTGTCGGAGTAGACGGTGTCGCAGGAGAACGTCCAGAGGCTTCGCGAGGGATATGCGTCGTTCGGTCGCGGCGATGAACGTCTGTTTGAGGACCTCATGCACCCAGACTTCCGATATCGATCGCGTGAGGAGCTGCCGGGTGGCGGCGAGTTCGAGGGCCGAGAAGTCTTCTTCCGGAGGCTCGCGGAGCTGAGGGAGCTGTTCGCAGAGATCCACTTCGAGCCGGCGGACTTCATCGTTTCGGGCGAATACGTCGTCGCGACGCTCAGTTGGAGCGCCCTGGGCCGTGGCGGAGGGGTCCGAGTCGCGCAGGATCTGGTTCACGTATGGCGCATGCGCGATGGCAAGGGGGTCGAGTTGCAGGTGTTCTCCGACAAGGCCGAGGCCCTCGAAGCCGTCGTCGCGGGCCTGTCGGAGTGATTGCCGAATATGGTCCGTGAGGATGAACTTCTCGAACTGGACGCTTGCCCAACGCGCGTTGCTTGTTCTTTGCATTTCTCGGCGTGGGAGGCATCTGCGCTCGAGAGCCGCGTCGCGGGAGTAGGTGCAACCGGGCGATGTCGCAGGAGAACGTGGAGATCGTCCGTAGCCTCTACGAGGGGTTTCTCGCGTCACAAGGAGACGCTGGATTCGAGGCGTTCGTCGCAGGGCTTGAATTCGGTCCCTTCGACCCGGGCATCGAATGGGATACACGAGCGGTAGAGGCCTGGGGGCTCTCGGAACTCAGCGGGATTCACCGCGGTGTTCGCGGCGGCCAGAAGTTCTGGGGAGAGTGGCTCAGCGCATGGGAGGCCGTGGAGTTCGACTACGAGCTGATCGATGCGGGGGATTTCGTCGTGGCGCTGAGCGACCAGCGAATGCGTGGCCGCTCCACCAGCATCGAAGTTCAGTTTGGGAAACACGCGCAGGTCTGGAGGTTTCGCGACGGGCTCGTCACCCATTGGAAGATGTATGCGAACCAGACCGAGGCCCTCGAAGCCGCGGGCCTGTCGGAGTAGACGAGCTGGTCCGCCCCCGACCCTTCGCTCAGGTCGCGCCCAGGAACTCCCCGATCAGCTGCACCAGCCGCTCGGGCTGCTCCTCCGGCACGAAGGTCATGCAGTCGGCGATTTCGGTGAAGCGCCCGTTGGGCAGCAGCTCGGCCAGCAGGCGGCCGTAGTCAGGTGGGAAGAGGCGGTCGTCGGCGCCCCAGGCCACCAGGGCCGGACCGTCGAATCGGGACAGCCCGAGCGCCGCTCCGAACATGTCCTCGTCGGCCACCGCGGCCAGGATCCGGGCCAGGTCGGCACGCACCCAGCTGCGCGTGCGCACGCCCTCGGTGTAGGCGGCCATGATGCGCGGCTCGATCGGCTCGCGCGTGGTCTCCCCGTAGGCGATCGACAGCCGCTGGGCGAAGCGGAACCCCATGCCCTTCGACAGCAGCCAGAGCAGCGGCCGCACGCGCGCCAGCTTGGCGAGGATCCGCTGGGGGTCTGGCGGGTACTTGTCGAACGCGTCGCAGGAGGTGAGCACGAGCCGTGAGACGCGCTCGCCGTGATGGCCCACCAGCCATTGAGAGATCGCGCCGCCGGTGTCGTTGGCCACGATCGTCACGTCGAGCAGGTCCAGTGCCTCGAGGAAGTCGGCCACGATCTTCGCCAGGCCGGGGAGGGACATGTCGGTCGCGGGATCGATCCGCTCCTCGTGGGCGCCCAGTGGCCAGTCCGGGACGATGCAGCGATGGCGGGCGGAGAGCGCCGGCGCTACGTTGCGCCAGAGGTCGCCGGTGACCCCGACCCCGTGGACGAAGACGATCGGCTCGCCGCTTCCCCGCTCGCGATAGGCGATGGTCCCGCAAGGCACCGGGACGGTCTTGACATCGCCAAGCGCCGCGGTGATCGACATCAGGAGCCGCCTTCGTCGCGTGGGCCGTGGGTGTTGAGGAAGACAACGGGCCCTTCGCCGAACGCCCCGCGTTCGTTCAGGGCAAGAAGCCCCGCCAGCGCCTTGCCCGTGTACACGGGCTCCAGCTCCAAGCCCTCGTGCTCACGGGCGAGCTTGAGCGCCCGCTCGGCCTCCGGGGTCACGTGCCCGTATCCGGGCCCCAGGAACTCCCTCTCGACGGTGATGTCCTCAGGCGAGGGCGGGGCGGCGGGAAGCTCGGCACCTCGCTTCTCCAGCAGCCGGGCGGACCGCCCGGCCAGTCGCGCGAGCACCGCCGGCTCGAGGTTCATGTTGTCGTTCACGAGCACCCCGACCACACGTGTCTTCAGCCCCGCCAGGCGCAGCCCCAGGGCCAGTCCCGAGACCGTCCCGCCGGACCCCAGCGCGACCACCACGTGCGAGGGCTCGGGCATCTGACCCGCCCGCACCTGTTGCGCGAGCTCCAGCGCCCCCTCCACATAGCCGAACGCCCCGACCGCCGAGGAGCCGCCGACAGGCAGCACGTAGGGCAGGTGGCGATCCGAGAGCGCCAGCCGTCCCAGCAGGAAGGGGAGAGCCGCGATGGTCCGGGCCTTGGTGTGGGTCACATGGACCTCGCTAGCGGTGCGCCGAAGGCGCTCCAGCCGCGCGGCAACCCGTTCGTTCATCGGCTGGTCCACCACCACGAGCACCACCCGCTGCCCATGGGCCTCTCCATACACGGCGGTAGCCAGCCCATGGTTGGTGCCGATCGCCCCGAAGGTCACGATGGTCCTGGCTCCGCTGCGGTCGGCGTCCGGCAGGATCCATTCGAGCTTGCGCACCTTGTTGCCACCCCATCCGCCCTGGCCGTAGCGCCCGTCGTCCTTGAGCCACACAGGCGCCGCCCCCGCCGGCATCCCGGTGAGTTCCCGCAACGGCGTGGGGCCGGATCCCAGAGGTAGGTAGGGAAGCCCGGCGGCGACGCCGGGGAGCAGGCGGTGCAGTCGCGGCGCGTCCATCTGCCGCACGCTATCGGCATGGCCCAACGGGCCCGCGCGACCGCCTAGTCGTGTGAGCGCTGCAGGCCCAGGTAGCGGGAATCGGTCCCGCCAACCTCGCGGCCGTTGATCCACGCCCGGCCGCCGATTCGCTCCTCCGGCGCCGAGCGGACCACGCCGAAGCGGCGTCGCCCGATCGGGGTGGGCCGGCTCGGCCCGTTATCGCGGCGCTTGCCGTCCTGCATCAGGCGGCCCGGGCCACGGCGATGGCCTCGGGGGCAAGGCGATGGCCCGCGGCCTGCGCCCGGTCGGCCAGCCCGCGGTAGATCCGCAGAGCCGTGAGCGGGGAGTAGCCGGTCTCGCGTGACACGTCGGTCACCGATCCGCCCTCGCGCAGCAGGAGCCAGGCGAAGGTATGGCGCAGGTCGTAGGGCCGGGTGCCGGCAGGCAGGCCGGCGGCCTTCACGGCCGGGTTGAAATGCTCGCGGCGCCACTGCGCCCAGGCCGAGTCGCTCCATTGGCCGCCGTCGGGGCCAGGGATGACCAGGCTTTCCGGATCGGTACCCGGCGCAGCCTCGCGCCAGCCCGCCAGGTCGGCCGCAAGGGGGCGAAGCAGCTGGACATCGCGCACGGAGTGCACGCTGGTGTGGCCGCGCACGGCCTGCTTGCGGCCGTCGACGCGGAGATGGCCGCCGCGGATGTCCTTCCACCGCAGGGCCAGCAGCTCGCCCGGGCGCAGGCCGGCGTAGGCAAGCAGGGAGACGATCACGCCGTCGCGGGCGCCGAGCCCGGCGCGCAGCCGCTCGATCTCGCGCGGCTCGAGGGCACGGGTGCCGGCGTCCTCGCCGCCGTCGGTGTCCTCCGCGGGGGTGCCGATGATCGGGCTGCTGCCGTCGCTGAAGACGCTGCGCAGCAGGCTCAGGGTTGCGTCGATGGCATCCGGAGCCACGCCGTTACCCACCAGCTCCAGGCGGAAGCGCTCGACCGCCTCGGGCCTCAGCTCGCGCAGGCCGTCATCGGCCAGATGGGGATGCACGTGGGCGCGCCAGAGAGCGGCATAGCTGCGCTGGGTCTCGGGGGAGACGTTCGCCAGGGTGTCTTCGATTGCAGCCATTGCGTCCTCCTAAACTCCTTGTTGTCCACCGACAAACAAGAGAATAGCACACAACGCCGCCTAATCCTTCTTCTGAGATTCCTCATTCAGACGATCAGCGGAAGCGCCCGCGCCGCCGTCGGCGCACCGCCTCGATCCCGCTGCGCAGCCCGTCGCCCACCGAGATTGGCTCGAGGTCCGGCTGCAGGCGCGCCTGTTCCAGCGGCGCCCACAGCCGCACCTGCTCGGTCTTGCCCTTGAGCTCGACCGAGGGCCGCTCCTCAAAACCGCCGAGGTCACGCGTGAGGAGACACCGGGTGGCCTCGGTGATCAGGATGACGTCACCCGTCTCGCGGGTCACGTGTTCCACGCGCGAGGCCGTGTTGACCGCGTCGCCGATCACCGTGAAGTCAAGCCGCCCTCCGCCGCCGATCGTGCCGGCCATGACCGGCCCCGAGTTCACGCCGATGCCGACCCGGAGGTCGTCGCCGTAGACGACCTGGATCAGGCCGGCGATCTGCAGGGCGCACGCGACCGCCCGGTCCGCGTGGTCCGCATGGCGCTCGGGTGTGCCGAACACGCCCAGCAGCCCGTCGCCGATGAACTTGTTGGCGTGGCCGCCGTGGCGGGTCAGGACCGGGACCACGCGTTCGTAGAAGTGGTTGAGCCGTGCCACCACCTCGCGCGCGCTCGCGCGCTCGGCAAACGCCGTGAAGTCCCGGATGTCCAGGAACAGGACGCTGACCTCGGCCTCCTCACCGTCCAGGGCCCCCTCCTCAAGAATGCGCTCGGCCACATCCGGGTCGACAAACGCGCCGAAGGCCTCGCGCAGCCGCTCGCGCTCCTCGAGCCCGGTGGCCATCCGGTTGAAGGAGGTGGCCAGCTCGCCGGTCTCATCGGCCGAGATAACGGCCACTCGCGCGGTCAGGTCCCCGGCAGCCAGGCGCTCGGTTGCGTGGCGCAGGTTCAGCAGCGGCGTGAGGATCGCGCGCGAGAGAAGAAGGTTGACCTCGAGCGAAATGGTCCCGGCGACAACCACCGCCAGTGCCACGTCCAGCCCGAACCCGGTGATCCCGCGGCCGCCGCCCTGGGTCAGGGCCGCGACCACGACCCCCGTCACGATGTTCACCATCGGCAGGGCCACCATGATCTTGCTCTTGAGGGAGAAGCCACTGTCGACGATCTCGAAGTCCTCTGGCAGATCTCCCGCGATGTCCTCGAGCACCGGCCGGAGCACCAGCTCCATGGCGAAGAAGCGCAACAGCGAGCCGTACGCCAGCACTCCCAGGCCGCCGACCACCAGGAGCGGGATGCCCATCTCCGGCGGCAGGCCCAGCTCGAACGTGATGAACAGCGCCAGCGGAGGCACGCTGAACAGGATCGAAGCCCGGCCCCAGCGCTTCACGAACGTCGTGGGCAGGGCGGCCAGCGCGGTCCAGGCGTCCAGGGTCTCCTCGGGCTCACGCGATCCGTTCAGCCAGGCGGTGACGGGGTGCAGCAGCTTCGCGACCAATCGGGTGGCGAAGAGGTTCTCGATGCCCACGACCAACTCGGCCACCAGCAGGATCCAGAGGAACTCGTCCAGCGACATCGGCACGTAGAGCGTCAGGAGCAGGATGCTGCCCGCGACCACCGCGTGCGCGACGGCGAATTCCAGTGTGATCACGAACGTCGGATAGCGGCGCCCGAGCTTTGCGTAGAGCCACCGTGGAATGGGCCCGGAGACACCGAGCGCGGCCATACCCGCGCGCGCGACGCGCCCGTGCACGCGAAGGTGGTCTTGCGCGGTGGCGACGGCCCCGTGCGCGGCTCGCCTGACGTCACCCATCGGCCGAGCCTAGCGACCCGGCCGCTGACCCCCGGATACCGCGCCTCTTCCGGCACCGGCTGCGCGCTACACTCGTCTCGACCTCGCGCCGTCGGCGGGGTCTTTCTTTCGTCCGGCGGCGCCCAACTAAGAGACCTCGAGGATCCATGGCTCGCGGAGATGTCCGAATCGCGGTGACCCTCGCTTGTGAAGAGTGCAAGCGGCGGAATTACCAGACAGAAAAGTCGAAGCGCAACAACCCGGATCGGGTTGAGCTGCGCAAATACTGTCGCTGGTGCGGCAAGCACACGCCGCACAAGGAAACCCGATAGCCCATGGCTCGCGATCGTCAGCGAGCCAAGCAGCGCCAGGCCGAGCGTCGTGCGCGCAGGCTCGAGGAGCTAGCTGCAGGCAAGACCCCGCCGCCCGCGATCACTGGTGATCCGGTGCAGGACGCGCTGCTCGCGGCCGGCGCCCCGCCTCAGGACGAGGGTTCGACCGAGCAGGTCGTGGAGCACGTCACCCCCGACGCGCCGGATCTCCGGACCGATGACGACGATTTCCCCGCCCACGCGGTCAGCGCGACCGATCCGCCGGCGGAGACCCACAAGCGCGGCCGGGTCATCGGCTTCCTCATCGCCGTATGGGCCGAGCTTCAGCGGGTCGAATGGCCCGACCGCCGGACCACCACCACCCTCACGGGCGTCGTCCTCGGCTTCGTCCTCATCGCAGGCGGATACCTGGGCCTGCTCGACGCCGTCTTCTCCCGCCTGGTCCAGGCGATCCTCTGACAACGCAAGGAGCTTTCACGCAGTGTTCCGCTGGTACGCCGTAAACACCTATTCAGGTCACGAGAACAAGGTCAAGCACAACCTCGAGCACCGGGTTCAGACACTCGGGCAGCAGCGTCGCGTGCGCCAGATCGTGATCCCCACCGAACAGATCTCCGAGCTCAAGGATGGTCAGAAGATCCAGATCGAGCGGCGCACCATGCCGGGCTACGTGCTCGTGCAGATGGAGCTCAACGACGAGTCCTGGACGCTGGTGAAGGGAACCCCGGGCGTCACCGGCTTCGTCGGGCCCCAGAACAAGCCCGTCCCGCTGAATCAGGGCGAGGTCGACCGGCTGCTCAACCGCGATGCGGCGACCACCACCGGCGGAGCCGCCAGCACCGAGCGTGTCCGGCCGCGCGCCCAGTTCTCGATCGGCGAGTCCGTCAAGGTCATCTCCGGCCCGTTGTCGGACTTCTCCGGCGAGATCTCGGAGATCAACGAGGACGCCGCCAAGCTCAAGGTTCTGGTCTCGATCTTCGGCCGCGAGACGCCCGTGGAGGTCGGCTTCGACCAGGTGAAGAAGATCTAGAGAGGCTTTGTAGCTACTCTCCTCAATCCCCATGGCCAAGAAAGTCCTGACACTCATCAAGCTCCAGGTTCCCGGGGGCGCCGCCAACCCGGCGCCGCCCGTCGGCCCTGCCCTGGGCCAGCACGGCGTGAACATCATGGACTTCTGCAAGGCGTTCAACGCCCAGACGCAGGACAAGGCCGGGACCATCATCCCCGTCGAGATCACCGTCTTCGAGGACCGCTCGTTCACCTTCATCACCAAGACGCCCCCCGCCGCCGTCCTGATCAAGCAGGCCGCCGGCCTGGAGAAGGGGTCGGGCGAGCCCAACCGCGAGAAGGTGGGCAAGATCACGCGCGACCAGGCCCGTCAGATCGCGGAGACCAAGATGCCCGACCTGAACGCGAACGATCTCGATGCCGCCACCAAGATCATCGAGGGAACCGCCCGTTCCATGGGCGTGGAGGTCGGCTGACATGGCCCGAGGCAAGCGCTACAAGGACCAGTACTCACAGGTCGATCGCGAGAAGGAATACCCGCCCGCCGAGGCCGTGGCGCTGATCAAGGACATGCCGCACGCCGGCTTCGACGAGACAGTTGAGGTCCACATCCGCACCGGCCTGAACGTTCGCCACGCCGAGGAGCAGCTACGTGGAACGATCGCGCTTCCCAACGGCACCGGCAGCGACGTGAAGATCGCCGTCTTCGCCAAGGGGGACAAGGCGCGCGAGGCCACCGAGGCCGGCGCCGACTTCGTGGGCGATGACGACCTGGCCAAGAAGGTGGAGGAGGGCTTCACCGACTTCGACGTGGCAATTGCCACCCCGGACATGATGGCCGTGGTCGGCAAGCTTGGCCGCGTGCTCGGCCCGCAGGGCAAGATGCCCAACCCCAAGGTCGGCACCGTCACCGATGACGTGGCCAAGGCAGTCAGCGAGTCCAAGGCGGGCAAGATCGAGTACCGCACGGACCGCGCCGCCATCGTCCACGTGGCCATCGGCAAGATCTCCTTCGACACCCGCGCGCTGCTCGAGAACTACGCGGCGCTGATCGAAGAGGTCATCCGCGCCAAGCCTTCCGCGGCCAAGGGCCGCTACCTCCGGACCGTGACCCTCGCGAGCACGATGGGCCCGGGTGTCCGGGTTGATCCCGCGCAGACGCGAGACATCCTCGGCGATGCAAACCAGGCCCAGGAGGCTGCTGCGGTAGCCTGAGCTTCAGAAACTTTCCGCCCGAGACTCCCGGCAGCCGCAAGGCGTAGGCCCAGGACAGGCGAGGTCAGCGAGACGTGCGGCCCCGTGCCGCCCACCCTCTGAGCCCGCCTGAGTGCGGGCTCTTTCAGTTCCAAGACCAAGAGAGACAGACATGAACAAGGACGAAAAGGCAGCGGTCATCGAGGAGGTGACCACGCAGATCAAGGAGTCGGAGGCGATCTTCGCCGTCGACTACCGCGGTATGTCGGTCACCCAGGCGGCCGAGCTCCGGACCCAGCTGTCGGAGGCCGGCACGAGCCTCCGCGTGGTCAAGAACCGCCTCACGAAGATCGCGGTCGAGCAGGCCGGCGACGTGGACTCGCTCAAGGACTACCTCGAGGGCCCCACGGCCTTCGCCTTCGTCAAGGGCGATGCCGCACTGGCGGCCAAGGCCATCTCCCGCTTCACCAAGGACTTCGACATCCTCGAGTTCAAGGGCGGCTTCATGGGCGGCGAGGCCATCACGGCCGACCAGCTCCGTGACATCGCCAAGCTCCCGGCCTACGACGTGCTCATCGGGCAGTTCGCAGGCCTCGTGGCCTCGCCGATCACCGGACTGGTGCGCGGCCTGGGCTCGATGATCGGCGGCCTGGCCGTGGCGCTGGGCCAGATCGCCGAGCAGGGGCTTGTCACGGGCGAGGCGCCGGCACCGGAGCCGGCTGCCGAGGAGGCTCCGGCCGAGGAGGCGCCTGCCGCCGAGGAAGCACCGGCTGAAGAGCCGGCGGCCGAGGAAGCACCGGCCGAGGAGGCCGCCGCCGAGGAAGAGGCACCGGCCGCCGAGGCCGAAGCCCCTGCCGAGGCAGAGGAGGCTCCCGCCGAAGAGGCGCAGGCCGAGGAAGAGACTTCAGGGGAGGCCGAAGGGTCGCCCGAAGAAACTGAGACTGATGAACCCAAGGAGGACCAGTAATGGCTACGAGTACCGCTGATTGGATTGAGGAACTGAAGGGCATCTCCGTGCTGGAGCTGTCCGAGCGCATCAAGGCGCTCGAGGAGGAGTTCGGCGTGTCGGCCACCGCAGTGGCAGCAGCCGCTCCGGCCGGTGGCGGCGGTGGCGAGGCCGCGGCCGAGGAGGAGAGCTCCACCGTGGACGTCGTCCTGACCGCTGCGGGCGACAAGAAGATCCAGGTGATCAAGGTCGTGCGTGCCGCGACCGGCCTGGGCCTGAAGGAGGCCAAGGCGCTTGTCGACGAGGCTCCCAAGCCCGTCAAGGAAGGCGTCGAGCGCGAAGAGGGCGAGAAGCTCCTCGCCGAGATCAAGGAAGCCGGCGGCGACGGCGAGCTCAAGTAGCCCGCTTTCTCCCCGTATCGCTTACGAAGGGCCGCCAATTGGCGGCCCTTCTGTGTTCTAGGCCCCGGCGGCGGCCCTCAGCATCTCCTCGAACCCCGTCTTCGGGATCCCCGACACCGCCGGGGAGGTCGCGCCCGCGTCCCGGTAGCGCTGCACGCCGGCTCGCACCGCCGCCTCGTCGCCCAGGGCGCAGAGCCCGTCGATGAAGTCAGTGGAGATCGCCGCGGCCA
>JAXDIE010000166.1:0-12206 GCA_034664165.1 Thermoleophilaceae bacterium
CGCGCCGGCGCGGCGCCACGCCCGAGGAGGACGTGGCCCTGGCGACCGAGCTGCTTGCCGATCCCAAGGAACGCGCCGAGCACGTGATGCTCATCGATCTGGGACGCAACGACGTCGGCCGCGTGTCGGCCCCGGGCACGGTCCAGCTCACCGAGCGGATGCAGATCGAGCGCTACTCGCACGTGATGCACATCGTGTCCCACGTCAAAGGTCGGGCCGCGCCGGGGATCCGTCCGGCGGACGTGCTGCGGGCCACCTTCCCGGCCGGCACGCTCTCCGGTGCGCCGAAGATCCGGGCCATGGAGATCATCGAGGAGATGGAGCCGTCGCGCCGCGGGATCTACGGCGGCGCCGTCGGATACATCTCGTACACGGGCAACATGGACCTGGCGATCGCGATCCGGACGCTGGTCACGAAGGGCGACACGATCTACGTCCAGGCGGGCGCCGGCCTGGTGGCCGCCAGCGTGCCCGCCGAGGAGTACCAGGAGACGCTCAACAAGGCGCGCGCCGTGCTGTCGTCCGTCGAGACCGCCCGCCGCGCCACCAGCCGGTCCGACGAGACGACCGCCGAGAAGAAGACCACCGGAGCGAAGGCCGTCTAGAATGCCTCACGTGCTCGAAATGTCGACGAACAAGACAAGTGTGAAGGCGCGTTAGACATGCTGCTCGTCATCGACAACTACGATTCGTTCACCTACAACCTGGTCCAGTACCTGGGCGAGCTGGGCGCCGAGATGGACATCGTCCGTAACGACAAGGCCACCGCCTCGGAGCTCGCCGCCTCCGGCGCGGACCGGGCGGTCGTGTCACCCGGGCCGTGCACGCCCGAGGACGCCGGGGTCTCGATCGAGGCCATTCCGGCCCTTGCACGCGCCGGAATCCCGGTGTTGGGTGTCTGCCTGGGCCATCAGGCCATGGCCGTGGCCTTCGGCGGGCAGGTGGTGCGCGGCGATCCGGTGCACGGCAAGACTGCCGAGGTCGAGCACGACGGGCGCACGATCTTCAGGGGTGTCCAGTCGCCCTTCGTCGCGGGTCGCTATCACTCGCTCATCGTCCAACCGGAGATGCCCGACTGCCTGGAGGTCTCCGCACACTCGAACGGCACGGTGATGGGCATTCGCCACCGGGAGCTGCCGGCAGAGGGCGTGCAGTTTCACCCGGAGAGCGTCCTGACCGCGGATGGAAAAGCGATACTCCGGAACTTCCTCGAGGGAAACTGATGCCGAACCCCGTACTCACACAGACGCTGGAGAAGCTGGTCGGCGGCGAGGACCTTCGCGCCGACGAGGCATCCTCCGCGCTCCTCGAGATCATGGAGGGCCGCTCTTCCGAGGCCGAGACGGCCGCCTTCCTGGTTGCCCTGCGAGCCAAGGTGGAGACCCTCGACGAGGTCGTCGGGCTGGCGCGCACCATGCGCCTGCTCGCCATTCCGGTAAAGGCCTCACGACCCGACCTGCTCGATACGGCCGGGACCGGCGGTGGGCCCCCGTCCTTCAACGTCTCGACGACCGCGGCGTTCGTGGCCGCGGGCGCGGGTTGCGCCGTGGCCAAGCACGGCAACCGCTCATCCACCGGGACCTGCGGCTCGGCCGACGTGCTCGAGGCTCTCGGCGCCAGGATCGACCTCGAGCCGGCCGCGATCGCGGAGTGCATCGACTCCATCGGCTTCGGGTTCATGTTCGCGCCACTGCACCATCAGGCGATGAAGCATGTGGTCCCGGTGCGAAAGTCCCTGGCCATCCGCACGGTCTTCAACTTCCTCGGGCCCCTGACCAACCCCGCCGGCGCAACCCGCCAGATGATCGGGGTGTCGGGCGGATCGCACCTGGAGGCGATGGCGCGTGCTCTCGAGTCGCTGGGGGGCACCAACGCGCTCGTGCTCTCGGCCGATGACGGGTTCGATGAGGTCAGCGCGCACGGCGTGACGCACGGGGTCGAGTTGCGCGATGGCACGACCCGCGCCGTGGAGTTCACCCCGGAGAGCCTGGGGGTCGAGCCGGTGCCCGCGGAATCGTTCGGTCCGGGGGACCCGGGCCAGAACGCGGAGATCACGCGCTCCGTCCTGTCCGGCAAGGTAGGTCCGGAGCGCACCGTGACCCTCGTGAACGCGGCGGCGGCCATCTACGTGGCGGGTGCTGCGGAGTCGGTTCGCGACGGCGTTGACGTGGCGGCGCACTCGATCGATTCGGGCGCCGCCGAGGCGTCGCTCGCCAGGTTCGTCGAGGCCTCACAGCGCCTGGCGCCCGCCGAGGCCGCGACGTGACCCGCATGGATTCCCTGATCGAATCGACCCGCGAGCGGGTTGATGCGCGCAAGCGCGCCCGGCCGATCTCCGACCTCGAGGAGCTGGTGTCCGGCCTGCCCGAGCCGCGGCCGTTCGCGGAGGCGCTCGCGGGCGAAGGCACCGCGGTGATCGCCGAGCACAAGCGCCGTTCGCCATCGGCCGGCGTCATCCGCGAGGGCGCGAGCCTGGAGGAGATCGTCGCGTCGTATGAGGCCGGCGGCGCAGTGGCGCTGTCGATCCTCACCGAGGAGAAGCACTTCGGCGGTTCGCTGGCCGACGTGGTGGCGGCACGATCGGCATCGAACCTCCCGATCCTCAGGAAGGACTTCACGGTGGATCGCTACCAGCTGTACGAGGCGCGGGAGGCCGGTGCCGACGCGATCCTGCTGGTGGTGGGCTCGATTCCCTCCGGTGATCTGGCCGAGCTGCACGCCGAGGCCCGAGAGCTCGACCTGGACGTGATCGTCGAGGTCCACAACGAGGATGATCTGGACGAGGCGCTCGAAGTTGATGCCGACGTGATCGGCATCAACAACCGCGACCTCACCGACTTCAGCGTCAGCCTGGCGACTACGTTCGAGCTCCTGCCCGACATCCCGGCGGGCAAGACGGTGATCAGCGAATCCGGCATCTCGACGCGTGAGCACCTCGAAGAGCTGGAGCGCGTGGGGGTCGACGCGGTGCTGATCGGCGAGGCGCTGATGCGCAACGACGATCCCGCGGCGGCGCTGCGGGGACTCCTGCCCGGCGACAACGACGACTGAGGATCGGGCCTTCTTCAAGGTCTGCCAACGCGGCTCTGGGGATTTCCTTAGCTTTAGCCCGTAGAAACCACGTTATGAATGCGAAACCTAACTTCACCCACGTCGTATCCGGCCTGGTGGGCGCCATTGGCGCCCTTCTCATTGCCGGCCTCCTCGTAGCAGTCGGCGTAATCCACACCGGCGGGACCGGCACGTCCGCCCCTGTGGTCCAGGCGGCTCTCAAGCCGACCAACGAAAACGCCACCAGCAAGACCATCTCCCAGATCTACGACGAGGCCAGTCCGGGCGTCGTGTTCATCCAGTCCGAGGGCGTCCAGGACGCGTCGCCGTTCGGCGGGGGTGGCGAGGGTGTGGCCGAGGGCTCGGGCTTCGTGCTCGATGAGGATGGCGACATCCTCACCAATGCCCACGTGGTCGAGGGCGCCGATCGCGTCACCGTCCAGCTGGGCCCCGACGACGACCCCATCGTTGCGCATGTCGTCGGCTCCGATCCGTCCTCCGACCTCGCCGTGCTGAAGGTGGACGCGAGCCAGGCGGCCCTGCACCCGCTGCCGCTTGGAGACTCCAACGACGTCAAGGTCGGCGACGCAGCCATTGCGATCGGCAATCCCTTCGGCTTCGACCGCACTGTCACAACCGGGATCATCTCGGCCCTCCAGCGCGAGCTGCAGGCTCCGAATGGCTTCTCGATCGACGATGTGCTCCAGACCGACGCCGCCATCAATCCGGGCAACTCGGGCGGCCCGCTGCTCGACGCCAACGGCAACGTCATCGGGATCAACTCGCAGATCGTCAGCAACTCCACAGGAGCCCAGGGTCAGGCCGGGTCGGTGGGAATCGGCTTCGCTGTCCCGATCAACACCGCCAAGGCCGTGGTCCCCGATCTCGAGAAGAACGGTGAGGTCGAGCGGGCATTCCTTGGAGTGACGACGACCGCCGTGACCCAGCAGCTGGCCGACGACCTGAACCTGCCCCGTGACTCGGGCGCCATGGTCCAGGATGTGGTTCCAAACGGACCGTCCGACAAGGCCGGGATCCGTGCCGGGCACACCAAGGTCGAGCTCGACAGCATGCCGGGGGCGAACATCACCGCCGGCGGCGACCAGATAGTCAAGGTCGATGGCGCGACGATCGGAGAGCCCGCTGACGTGGCTGCGGCGATTGCCGACAAGAAGCCGGGCGACAGCGTCCAGGTCTCGTTCTACCGAGGCGACCAGATCCAGACGGTCACGGTGGTGCTGGGCAAGCGCCCCGCAAGCGCGCAGAGCATCACGCAGCCCCAGGGTGGCAAGCAGGAGCTGCCGCCGGGCCTGCCGTTCCCCTAGCGCCGAGAAGCAGTGACCAAGCCCCCGGCTCCCGTCGCAGACGGGCCGGGGGCTTCGGCATGGGACGATTGATCCATGACGGAAGTCAAGATCTGCGGGATAACCCGGCCGGAAGACGCACGGCTGGCGGTTGAGCTGGGCGCCTGGGCGATCGGGCTGATCCTGCACGCCGACAGCCCGCGCCGTTGCGAGCCGGCGGTGGCCGAGCAGATCGGGGTGGAGCTCAAGCGCCAGACCGAGGTTATGGGCGTCTTCGTGAACGCCGAGCTGGATGAGGTCGCCGCAGCCGCCGAGCGCTGCGAGCTGTCGATCCTCCAGCTGCACGGTGACGAGGGGCCCGCCTACTGCAGCGAGATCGCACGGCGGACCGGGTGCAAGGTGATGAAGGTCGCGCGGGTCCGTGACGCATCCTCGATCCGGGCGCTCGGTGCCTACCGCGTGGACCTGCGGATGCTCGATGCCTACGTTCCCGACAGTTACGGCGGCACCGGCCAGACCTTCGACTGGGACCTGATCTACAAGCGCGGGCCGGTGCCGCTGGTGCTCTCGGGCGGCCTGGGCCCGGACAACGTGGGGGAGGCCATCGCGGCTGTTCACCCATTCGCTGTCGACACGGCCAGCGGCACGGAGTCCGCTCCCGGAATCAAGGACCCCGCGCTGGTGCGTGCGTTTTTCCGAGCCGTGGAGCAGGCCGACGGCGCCGGCCGCCGGGCGCGGCTGGGCATCCCCGAGCCCGAGCCCGAGCAGGCCACGGTCGAGGAGGCCGCATCGTGAGCGTGGAGGCCGGGCTGACCCGCCGCTTCGGGCCCTACGGCGGCCGTTACGTGCCCGAGACCCTGATCCCCGCGCTCGACGAGCTGGAGCGCGGCTGGATCGAGCTGCGTGAGGACCCAGGGTTCAAGGCCGAGCTGGACGGGCTCCTGCGCGACTTCGCCGGCCGCCCGACTCCGCTGTACCTGGCGGGGCGGATCTCGGAGGTGGTCGGCCACGAGGTCTATCTGAAGCGCGAAGACCTGATGCACACGGGCGCCCACAAGCTCAACAACGCGCTGGGCCAGGTGCTGATCGCGCGGCGCCTGGGCAAGACGCGGATCATCGCCGAGACCGGCGCGGGGCAGCACGGCGTGGCTACCGCCACGGCATGCGCTCTCTTCGGGATGGAGTGCGTGGTTTACATGGGCACGGAGGACATCCGGCGCCAGCGCCCCAACGTCGAGCGGATGAAGCTGATGGGCACGACGGTGCAGCCGGTCGACTCGGGCGCGTGCACGTTGAAAGAGGCGGTGAGCGAGGCCATCCGCGACTGGGTGGGCAGCTCCGACACCACGCACTACGTCCTGGGATCCGCGGTCGGCCCGGCACCATTCCCGGTGATCGTGCGTGACCTCCAGCGCGTGATCGGCGACGAGGCCAGGGTCCAGGTGCTGGAGCAGGCCGGCCGGCTACCGGACCGGGTGATCGCCTGCGTGGGTGGCGGATCCAACGCGATCGGCACGTTCGTCCCGTTTCTCGAGGACGACGTCGAGCTGATCGGCGTCGAGGCCGCCGGCGAGGGGCTGGAGTCGGGTCGCCACGGGGCGCCGCTCACCACCGGTGCCCGCGGGGTGCTCCACGGCTCCTATTCGGCGGTCCTCCAAACCGAGGACGGGCAGATCCTGGAGGCGCACTCGATCTCCGCGGGGCTGGACTACCCGGGCTCGGGGCCCCAGCTGGCCGAGCTCCGCGACACCGGCCGGGTGGCCTTCCACGCGGTCACCGACCGCCAGGCGCTCGATGCCTTCAGGAAGGTCTGCCGGCTGGAGGGCATCATCCCCGCGCTGGAGTCCTCCCATGCCCTGGCGTGGCTCTTCGACGAAGAGCCGCATGGCGCCGGGCTCGATCTGGTCACGCTCTCGGGCCGGGGCGACAAGGACCTGGACGAGGTGCTCGAGCTTGGCTGAGCCGGGGGGCGCGGAGGCCATAGCCGCCGCATTCAGGGGGCATGGGCGCCGCGCGGCCCTGATGCCGTACCTGATGGGCGGGTTTCCCGATATGGAGACGTCGCTGGCCGTGGGCCGCGCCTGCATCGATGGAGGAGCGGACCTGCTGGAGCTGGGCGTGCCGTTCTCCGACCCGCTTGCTGATGGCCCGGTGATCCACGCCGCCGCCACCGCCGCGCTGGAGGCCGGCGCCACGGTGCACGGCGTCCTGGATGTCTGCGCCGGGCTCAGCGGGTCCGTGCCGGTGGCGCTGATGGTCTACGCCAACACGATCGATGCGATGGGCGAGCTCCGCTTCGCCGCCGCCGCGGCCGAGGCAGGTGCGGCCGGATTGATAGTGCCCGACCTTCCCCACGACGAGGCCGCCGGCCTGTTGGCGGCCTGCGACCAGTCGGGGCTGGCCCTCATCCCCTTGGTGGCCCCCAACACCACGCCGGAGCGGATGGCCGCCATCGGCGCCGACGCCCGGGGGTTCGTGTACACGGTCTCCGTGGCAGGCACGACGGGCGAGCGTGACGGGATCCCGCCCGAGCTGGGAGCGACCGTGGAGCGGGTTCGCGCTGCCACCGACCTCCCGGTGGCTGTGGGATTCGGGATCGCCACGCCCGACGACGCCCGTGCCGTGGGCGAGCTGGCCGACGGGGTCATTGTCGGCACCCGTGTCGTCCGTGCGGCCGGTGAGGGCGGCCCCGCGGAGGTCGAGCAGATCGTCCGCGCGCTGGCAGGCGGCCTGGAGACCGGCTGAGAAGGTAGATTGCCGCTCGTGATCGTTCTCGTCGCACTCGCAGTCGGCCTGGTTTTCTGGATCGTGGCCTGGGCCCTTGGCCTCGGCTCCTTCGACCCCTTCCTGGTCACCCTGGCTCTCCTGGTCGGCGCACTTGCGGTCAAGACCGTCTCCCCGTTCGTGCGCCAGCAGTTCAATCGCGACTAGGCTTCGACCCCTCACACCCGACGTAGGAGGGGCGGTACGGAATGAAGTCTCACTCTTTGCGACTGGCCGGACTGGTCGCGATTCTCTTGGCAGTTGCGGCGCTCGCCGTGGGCTGTGGCGGTAGCGGCGGCACCGACACCTCCGCGAGCAGCGGATCATCCGATCTCACCACGATCGAGCCAGGAGTGCTCACGATCGGCTCGGATATCCCCTACAAGCCGTTCGAGTTCGGCCAGCCGCCGTACGAGGGCTTCGACGTGGACGTGGCCAACGCCGTCGCCGAAAAGCTCGGCCTGACCACCAAGTTCGTCAAGACCCCGTTCGACACGATCTTCCGTGACGTCGCGCAGGGCAAGTTCGACATGGTGGTCTCGGCGGCCACCATCACGCCTGAGCGGGCCAAGCAGGTTGCCTTCTCCGATCCGTACTTTGCGGCCGACCAGGCCCTGACGGTCAGCGAGGGCAGCGACATCCAGTCGGTCGACGACCTCAAGGGCAAGACGATCGGCGCCCAGCTGGGCACGACGGGCGAGGACTACGCCAATAAGTCCACGGACGCGGCCGAGGTCCGGACCTACGACCTGGTCGACGACGCGCTGCAGGCGCTCGCGGCCGGCCAGATCGAGGCCGCGATCATCGACTTCCCGGTAGCTGCGGATGCGCAGGACTCGGGAGAGGGCGTGCTGGTGGCCCAGACGATCCCGACCGACGAGTACTACGGCATGGCGTTCTCCCCGGACACACCGGAGCTCACCGCGGCGGTCAACAAGGCGCTGCAGGAGATCAAGGACGACGGCACCTACTCGGACATCTACAACCAGTGGTTCAAGCAGGATCCGCCCGACGAGATCCTCAAGCCGGGTGGGGAGCAGAACGCACAGAAGTAGGCCGGTTCCGGATTCGGTCGGCCTGATCATCAGGGGGAACGCCCACGGGCGTTCCCCCTCGTCGCCGGGGGGCGGGGCATGGACGTAGTCGTCAAGCAGTACTTCGACTTCCCCTTCATGTGGGAGCACAGCGGCGTGGTTCTGGCGGGCTTCTGGATCACGGTCCAGCTGTCCCTCTGGGCGGGCGCGTTCTCCCTGATCTGGGGCCTGATCCTTGCGCTGCTACGGAGCCTTCCCGGACGCTGGGCCAAGCCGGTCAGGGCGATCACCATCGCCTACATCGACGTGTTTCGCGGCATTCCGCTGCTGATCATCATCCTTCTGGTGGGGGGCAGCCTGGCCTTCATCAGTGTCCTCCCGCGCTGGCTGCGGATCCCCGAGTTCTTCGGCTACCCGGAGGTGTTCTGGTACGGCGTCATGGCCATCACCATCACCTACGGCGCCTACTTCGCCGAGGTCTACCGCGCCGGCATCGATGCGGTGCCGCGAGGGCAGATCGAGGCCTCGCGATCACTCGGGATGGGCCGCTGGGCCACCATGCGCTTCGTGACACTGCCCCAGGCGATACGCAAGGTCCTGCCGCCGTTCCTGAACGACTACACGGCTCTGATGAAGGACACGTCACTCGTAAGCGTGCTCGGGCTGCCGGAGGCGGTGCGTGTGGGCCGGGAGCTGCAGAGCGAATACTTCAACGCATCGGGCCTCATCCTCGGCGCGCTCCTGTTCCTGCTCTTCACCCTGCCGCTGGCGCGACTCGTGGACCGTCAGATCAAGAAACAGAACATAAGGTTCCAGCGTGCCCCCTGACGCCCCGCTGCTCCGGCTGGAAGGAGTCACCAAGAACTTCGGCAAGCTCGAGGTGCTGCGATCGATCGATCTCGAGGTCACCCCCGGGGAGGTGGTCTGCATCATCGGGCCGAGCGGGTCCGGAAAGTCGACGCTGCTGCGCTGCGTCAACCAGCTCGAGCCGACCACCGCCGGCAAGGTCTACCTGGAGGGCGAGGAGATCACGGCCTGCAAGGAGCGTGAGGCCGACGTGATCCGGCGGCGGATCGGCATGGTCTTCCAGCAGTTCAACCTCTTCCCGCACAAGCGCGCGCGCGAGACCGGGCCGCTGGCGCCGGAGACGGTCCTCGGCCGCCGCTCCGCGGAGGCCGACGAGCGGGGCCGTGCCCTGCTCGAGCGGGTCGGGCTCTCGGACAAGGTCGACGAATACCCGGAGCGGCTATCGGGCGGCCAGCAACAGCGCGTGGCCATCGCCCGGGCGCTGGCCATGGACCCGCACGTGATGCTCTTCGACGAGGTGACGAGTGCCCTGGACCCCGAGCTCGTCAAGGAAGTCCTCGACGTGATGCGCGAGCTGGCAGCGGAAGGAATGACAATGCTCGTGGTCACACACGAGATGGGTTTCGCACGTGATGTGGCCAGCCGCGTGGTCTTCATGGACGAGGGCGTGATCGTCGAGGAGGGGCCACCGGCCGAGGTGCTCGGCAACCCGCGGGAGGAGCGCACGAAGCGTTTTCTGGGCCTGGTCCTGGCGCACTGACATAGGCGGCGTGGCCGTGACACATGTCACACATGACTTGCATTGGGGGCTATAGTCGGCGAGGTTCGTTGCCCCAGGAGGGGGCCGCGGGAGGAACTGGGGAGAGACGTGATGCTTGCGATGTCTTCGCTGCAGGGCGACCGTATTCGTGTGCCCAAGTCGTTGCGGAGGCTGATTCTCATCCCCGTTTTCCTCACAGCTGTTCTTGCCGGCGCCCCGAGCGCCCAGGCTGCCGATACCGATTTCCAGCAGCCGGCGACGAGCCCGGAGGCCGTGGGCGCGTTCCCCGCAGAGCCCGCGATCGGTGATGTGAACGGCGACGGCTTCGCGGACGCCATCATGGCCAATAGCGGCGCCGTGACCACCAGCATCATGCTCGGCGGCCCGCTCGGCGACTTCACGACCTCCACCTTCCTCGTCAATGCGGGACAGCGCGACAACGCCCTGGGCAAGTCGGACGCCGACTCGAACCTCGACATCTACGGCATCTCGGCCGGCTCGGCCACAACCGCAGGAATCGCCTACATCGCCAAGGGCACCGGCGCCGGAACGTTCGCATTCAGCGGAACCGCCCCAGTCACGTCCACACTCACCGGAACCGCCTCGCCCGTCCAGCTGGCGCTCGGACGTTTCAACGCCGATGGAATCGACGACGTGGCGATCATCAGCAAGGGCTGCCCGACCTGTGGCCCGGGCGCCACTGCTCTGGCTCCGAGCCTGAGCATTCTCCTGGGCAACGGTGCCGGCGGCTTTACCTCGGCGACCGCTACGAACATCTCTCTACCCACGAACGCCAACCCGTTCGGAATCGTCACGGGCAAGTTCGACTCCGACGCGAACGTCGACATTGCCGTGGCCGAGCCGGGCACGTCCGGCTCGCCCGCCGCGAACATCACGGTCTTCAAGGGCAATGGCCTCGGCGGTTTCCCGACCACCCAGGTCACGCCGACCGGCGCCGTGCTCCCCGCCGGCCTCGAGACGGTAGACATCGACGGCGACACCAAGCTCGACATCATCGCCGCCAACTCCTCGGCTACCGGCGGTGTCTCGGTCCTGAAGGGCACCGGCGTCGTCGGTGGGTTCGGCGCGCCGACCACGTTCTCGGTCGGGGACGTGGGCACGATCGAGGTCGCGGTCAAGGACTTCGACGGCGATGGCAAGTTCGACGTGGCTGCCGATAGCGTCGGCCCGAACTTCAATACGACACCCGGCACGATGAACTACCTGGTGGGCGACGGTACGGGCGCGTTCGCGCCCTCGGTCTTCCCCAAGGAAACGGTTGGCCTCTTCCCGGTCGGCATCGGAGCCGGCGACTTCGACAACACGGCCGGCCCGGATCTGATCGTCGCCAACTTCTTCACGAATCCGGGCACCGCGAACGTCTTTCTGCAGGCGCGGCCCGACCTCTCCCTCACCAAGGGCGATGCTCCTGATCCGGTCACGGTCGGGAACAACATCACCTACACGCTCACCGCAACGAACAATTCCGCACGCTTCGACGCCACCGGTGCGGCCATTGTCGACACCCTGCCGGCGGGCGTGACCTTCCAGAGTGCCTCCGCGGGCTGTACGAACAACACGCCATCCGCCGGGAAGGTCACCTGCACCATCGGCGCCATTGCGCGGAACACCAGCGCAACCGCCCGCACGATCACGGTCACCACCGGCGCCGGCGCCGTCCCGTCCGTGAGCAACAGCGCCATCCTGTCAGCGCAGCAAATCGACCCGACTCCTGCGAACAACACGGCGAACGCCAGCACGACGGTCAACCCGGCCGACGCCGACCTGTCGCTGACCAAAAGCGGCCCGGCGAGCGTGACTGCCGGGGCCCCCGTCGACTACACCCTGGTCGCCCACAACGGTGGACCCGCCAATGCGACCGGCGTGACGGTCGTCGACACCCTGCCCACCGACTTCAGCTACGACGATGTGGCAACCGACAGCGCGAACGGCTCGAACCTCTGTGACGCCGGGCCCACCTCCGCTGAGGTCACCTGCACGATTGGCGCGATGGCGAACGGCGGCCCCGACGTGACCTTCCACATCAAGGGCACGGCAGGCAACAACGCCACGACCCTGCACAACAACGCGACGATCGATGGCAACGAGCCCGACGCGAACAGCGGAAATGACACGCCGCCGACGGTCGACACGACCGTCACCGCCAGCGCCGACCTGTCGCTGACCAAGAGCGGCCCAGGTTCGGTCACCGCCGGTGCCCCCGTCGACTACACGCTGGTCGCCCACAACGGCGGCCCCTCTGACGCCACCGGCGTGACGGTCGTCGACACGCTGCCCACCGACTTCAGCTACGACGATGTGGCAACCGACAGCGCAAACGGCTCGAAACTCTGTGACGCCGGGCCCACCTCCGATGAGGTCACCTGCACCAACGGCGCCCTCCCCCAGGGTGTCGCGATCGACGTGACCTTCCACATCAAGGGCACGGCAGGCAACAACGCCACGACCCTGCACAACAACGCGACG
>JAXDIE010000170.1:0-13967 GCA_034664165.1 Thermoleophilaceae bacterium
GTGGTACGCGACAAGCTCACCCCACGCTACGCGCTGGGCTGCAAGCGCCCGAGCTTCCACAATGAGTACCTCGCCACGTTCAACCGGCCGGATGTGCACCTGGAGACCACTTCGATCGAGCGAGTCGCTCCGGACGGCGTGATCACCACCGACGGCGTGAAGCACGAGCTCGATGTGCTCGTGCTGGCCACGGGGTTCAAGGTCTTCGAGCACGGGAACATGCCGCCCTATCCGGTCACCGGGGCCGATGGCCTGGACCTCGAGGCCTACTGGGACCAGAACCGCTACCAGGCCTATCAGGGGGTCAGCGTTCCGGGCTTCCCGAACTATCACATGATGTTCGGCCCCTACGGGTACAACGGCTCGTCCTACTTCAACCTGGTCGAGACGCAGGCGGCGCACATCACCCGCTGCCTCAAACAGGCGCGTCGGGCCGCTGCCACGCGGGTGGAGGTAACCACCGAGGCCAACGATCGCTATTTCGCCGAGATGCTGCGGCGGCGTGCCCACCAGGTCATGAAGCTGGCGGACTGCTCGAAGGCCAACAGCTATTACTTCGACGAGAGGGGGGACGTTCCGTTCCGCCCGGTCACCACGCTGGAGACGATCTGGCGCAGCCGCCGGTTCGACCTGGGTGACTACCGCTTCACCACGGAGAAGGGGGCCGTAGCCACACCGGCGAGGTCCCACCCCGCCGTGTCTTCGCCCGGCTGAGCGATCACTCCAGCGCCGCGGGCGGAGCAGCGCGCCAGCCCTGGCGATCGAACGCGACTATCCCAAGGGCGACCAGCACCCAGGCTCCGACGTATGCCGTGCTCCAAGTCACCAGGTCGGTGCCCGAGTAGTGCAGGAACCCGGGCGTGATCAGACCGTCGGCCGAATGAGCGATCAGGGTGAGCAGCACGCTGCCGCCCGTGTGGTTGAAGATCCAGCAGTAGAAGAAGGTGGACGCGAAGGTGCCGATCAGCGCCACAGCGCCGAGCCCGACAGCACTACCTTCGTTCTCGACCAGGACGAGGGGCAGGTGCCAGCCTGCCACGAGGACGCCGAGGATTGCGGTGGCCGCCAAGGGAGACCTCGTGGCCTGGAGGCGGGGGAGGGCATAGCCGCGCCAGCCCGGCTCCTCTCCCATGGGGCCGTCTGTGGGATCAATCAGCCGGACCGCGAACACCAGCAGGGCGGACGAGAACGTGTACCCGGCCAGCGAGGGCGCATGAAGTCCGGCCGCAAGGCCCAACAGCGTGGCCCCCACCCCGACCATGAGCGGACCAACGATGGCGACGGCGTACCAGAACCATGGAACTCGCCACCGGATCAGTCGGGAGCCAAGCCCACGCAGGCCTGCCACGCCGTCGGTGAACGCAAGCACGATCAGCGCGGCCAGCAGAGGTCCGGTGGCGACAAACGGGAAAAGGGCGAACTCGCGCCCGAGTACCCACGGCCACCAAGACAGCGCGTACGCGAGCACGAAGAAGCACAACAGGGGTCGGCGCCGGATCACCGTGGCCACTCTAACCGCCGCGAAGGCGGGTTTCGGTTCAGGCAGCCAGCTCGTAGGGCGCGGGGTCGAAGCGGTGCGTGCGCCGCCTGAACTCCGAGGCCATCCCCGGGTAGATCGCGAAGTTCCGGCCGTTCTCGTCCAGGTAGTAGGCGGTGCAGCCGCCATCGGTCCAGACGCTGCCCTCGCTGCGGCGGTCGACCTCGGCCACGAAGTCGCCCAGGGATTCGGGCTTGACCTCCAGCCTCCGGGCGCCCTGCCGCTCCATCGTCTCGAGCGCGCCCATCACGTACTTGATCTGGGCCTCGACCGAATAGATCACCGAGTTGATGCCGATGGCGTTGGGCCCGAGCAGGATGAACATGTTGGGGAAGCCCGGCACGGCCGAGCCCAGGTAGGCCTTGGGCGAGCGGTTCCAGAAATCACCCAGCGTCTTGCCGCCCGTGCCCGTGATGCGATCGACCAGCAGCGAGCGGCTGTAGCGGTAGCCGATGGCGGTGATGATCGTGTCGACCTGGTGGCGGGTACCGTCGGCGGTGACCACGGCGTCCTTCTCCACGCGGGCGATCGGATCCGTCACCACCTCGGCATTGGGCGCCGCGAGCGCCGGGTAGAAGGTGTTGGACATGATCGGCCGCTTGCAGCCGAAGCGGTAGTGCGGGCTCAGCTTCTTCCTGAGCACAGGGTCCTTGACCTGCCGGCGCAGGTGCGCTCTGCCGATGGCCTCGATCGGCGCGATCATCGAGGTCCGGCCGCGGAAGCCGATCCCTGTGGCCTCGTACAGGCCGAAGATCACGTTGCGGAGGACCTCCTGCACGGCTGGCACCGCGCGGAAGAGCATCCGCTCGGCCCCCGACACGGGACGGTCGACGTGGGGGAGGACCCACGGCGGGGTGCGCTGGAAGACGGTGAGCTTCTCCAGCTCGGGCTGGATCAGCGGCACGAACTGGGCGGCCGCCGGGCCCGTGCCGATCACGGCCACGCGCTCGCCGGCCAGCTCGTGATCGTGATCCCAGCGCGCGGAGTGGAAGCGGTGGCCCTCGAAGGACTCGAGCCCGGGAATGTCCGGCTCGTCCGGCTCGGCGGTCGCGCCGATTGCGCTGACGAGGATGTCGCAGGTCAGCTCGCCCTGGGAGGTCCGCACGCGCCAGCGCTTCCAGCGCTCGTCCCAGCGGCTGTGCTCCATCTCGCAGCCGAAGCGGATGTGCGGGGTGACCCCGCGCTCGTCGGCGATCTTCCGCACGTATTCCAGGATTTCTCCCTGCCGCGGGAACAGGCGGCTCCACTCCGGGTTGCGCGCGAACGAGTAGGAGTAGAGGTGGGTGGGGATGTCGCACCCGCATCCGGGATAGGTGTGCTCGAACCAGGTGCCGCCCACGGAATCGTTGCGCTCGCAGATCACGAAGTCGTCGATGCCCTTCTGCAGCAGGCGGACGCCCAGGCCCACGCCCGAGATCCCGGCGCCGATGATCACGATCCGGTGGTGCTCGGCCGCAGGGCTCATATGCCGGCCCTCGTGACCAGGCCCTGGATCGGGCCGGGGGCGAAGCGGAGCACCCGGTAAGCAAGCTCGGATTCGAATCCCACGGGGACAATCTCCTGGTTCTTTTGTGCGGCCCTGACGATGGCCCTGGCCACCAGGTCCGGTGAGTGACCGAAGCGGAAGAGCCGCTCAGCCAGGTCGTGGCGCCCGGCCATCGAGCCGACCATGCGCGAGCTTCTGTGAATCGGTGTCCGGATCAGCCCCGGGCAGATGGCGCTCACGCCCACACCGCTTCCCGACCAGTCGGCCCGGAGGCACTGGGAGAAGCTGACCACCGCCGCCTTGGACGCGCAGTAGGCGGCCATGTTGCGGTTGGGGATGTAGGCGGCGCCCGAGGCGATGTTCACCACGTGGCCGCTCCCGCGCTCGACCATTGCGGGGCCGAAGGCGTGGCAGCCGTAGACCACGCCGTCGAGGTTTATCCCCCGCAGCCATTCCCAGTCCTCCAGGCTGTTGTCGAGGAACGGCCCGCCCACACCGACCCCGGCGTTGTTGACCAGCAGATCCACCGGGCCGTGCGTCGTCTGGACCGTGGCGGCCAGGTCGATCACGGCGGCGGAGTCGGCCACATCACAGACATAGGGGTGCGCCTCGGGCCCGGCGTGCGCGCACTCTTCGGCTGTGGCGGCGGCGCTCACCGGGTCGATGTCGACGGCGATCACCTCGGCACCCGCCTTGGCGCAGCGGAGGGCCGTGGCTTGGCCGATTCCGCTTCCGGCGCCGGTGATGACCACGCGCGTGCCTTCCTTGATGCGGGTCATGCCGCCACCGCATGAGGCGCAGCATCGCGTGGCCTGACGACCATCTTCACACCGTGGCGGGGGCGCAGCGTGAGCGTCGCCTCCGGCTCCACAGGGTGCCCTGGGACCAGGTCGAAGGTGAAGCGCTGGCTCATCAGGGCCGTGATCAACGTGGCCTCGAGCAGGGCGAAGCTGGTCCCTATGCAGATCCGCCGACCGCCGCCGAAGGGCAGGTAGGCGGAGCGGTGCCGGCCCTTGGCGTTTTCCGGAAGGAAGCGGGAGGGGTCGAATTTCTCCGGCTCGGGCCAGAAGCGCTCGTCGTGGTGGATGGCGTGCGCCGGGATGATCACGGTGGCGCCCTTCGGCACCGGATGGCCGTCGATCACGTCCTTCCTGATCGCTGTGCGGGGGATGGCCCACGCCGGCGGCATGTACCGCATCGATTCGTGGAAGCAGGCCGTGGTCCAGGGCAGCTTCTCGAGATCGGCCACAGTGGGCCGGCGCCCGCCCAGCACCGTGTCGACCTCCTCGAGCATGCGGTCGCGGACGTCCGTGTTCAGCGCCAGCAGGTACCACATCCAGGCCATCGCGTTGGCTGTGGTCTCGTGCCCGGCCAGCATGAATGTCGTGACCTCGTTGCGGACACGGCGCAGGCTCAGCTTGCCCTCCTCGTCGCGGGCCGCGAGCAGCAGGTTCAGCACGTCCCCCTCATCAGAGGGGTTCGCCCGGCGGTCGTTGATCAGGTCCCACACCGCCTTGTCGACGGTCCGCATCACCCACTGCAGCCGGTCCAGCGGGCGCGGCAACCAGGGCGCGTGATGAATGGCCGAGGCGGCGGCCCGGATCGCCCAGACCGGGGGGTCGGCCACCATGAGGAGTCGGGTGGCGACCTCTGCGCCGCGGAGGCCGTCGGTCACCACGTGCTTCATCTCGCGCGCGAGCTCGCCGAACTTGTGGCCGAACAGGGCCGCTCCGACCACGTCGAGCGTCAGGGCGGTCATCTCGCCGGCCATCTCCACCTCGGAGCGGCCGGCGGCCTCGCCGAGCCCGTCGACGAATGTCTCAATCGGCGCGTACATCAGCTCGCACATGTCCCTCACGTGGCGCTTGGCCATCACGGGGTTCAGCATCATCCGGTGGCGCAGCCAGGACTCGCCCTCGTCGGTGAAGAGGTTCAGTCCCAGCACGCTGCGCAGAAGCTCGTACTCGATCGACTTGTTGTAGGAGTCCGCGCCGTCATGCAGCACGTGGTCCACGTAGTCGGGGTGGCGGATCACCATCAGCGTCCGCATGCCCACACGTGTGCGGACGATGTCCTGGCCGTCGGCGGCCACGATCGACCCGTCGACCGAGAGGCCGTTCCAGAGGACGTCGCGGGCAACAGCCGGCCCGCTCATGGTCGGCGTGCGCCGATAGGCCGTCGCGACAGCCGTCATGCAGCTACCTCCGTCCGGTAGGTGAATCGATCGCCGAAGAACTCCGCCTCCTGCACGCCCAGCTCGGTGGCGGGCGAGTCGCCCAGCAGCCACTCGCGGCCCACGTCCATCCAGGTGCCCTCCGCCTTCAGCTGGCCGAGCAGGCCAAGGAGCAGGAAGACCGCCCGGAGGAGCACGAAGTGCTCGGACGGGATTGTCAGGGAGGACAGCTCGCCGCCGCTGATCATCGCCGTGTAGCGGTTCATCATCTCCGCGGTCCTGGCCGCGTCGACGGTGAGCGGCTCCTCCGACAGCGCCCAGCCGAATATGGCGTCGTAGCTCTCGAAGAACGGCTGGGCCAGCGACGGGTCGGGCGGCAGCGCGCCGAGCTCGTTGATCACCTCGAGCAGCGCCTGGGGGTCCTTGTTGTAGGTCGCACGGGTCGAGGCGAGGATCTGGTCGACGTCCACGTCGGACAGGTGCTTGAAGAAGCCGAAGTCGATGAACGCCACCCGGCCGTCGTCCAGGAAGAGGCTGTTCCCGGGGTGCGGGTCGCCGTTCAGCAGGCGGTGGCGCAGCGGGCCGTTGAGGTAGAAGCGGATCAGGATTTCGCCCAGCCGGTCCCGATCACCCTGCGGAAGGCCCTTGACCTCGGCGAAGCGCTTGCCGTCGACGTACTCGCTGACCATCACGCGCTCGCGCGAGAGGGAGGTGACGACGTCGGGAACCACGATGAACGGATGGCCGCGATAGGCCCGCGCCATCTCGCGGTGATTTGAGGCCTCGAGCTCGTAGTCCAGCTCGTCGGTGATCCGCTCCCTGATCTCCACGGCGATGGCGCCGGTATCGATGCCGGGGGCGATTACGTTGAGCAGCTTCAGCCCGAGCCGCAGGTTCTGCATGTCGGAGTGGATGGCCTCGGCGATCCCCGGGTACTGGACCTTGACCGCGACCGTCCGGCCGTCGTGGAGCTCCGCGCGATGGACCTGGCCGATCGACGCCGCAGCTATCGGCTCCTCCTCGAAGTCGGCGAAGGCGCTGCCGAGCTTCTCTCCCAGATCGTCCTCGACGACCCGTGCGATCGCCTTGAAGGAAACCGGGTCGGCGCCCTGCTGGAGGGTGGCCAGGATTTCCTGGAACGCGGGCCGGACCTCTTCGGGAACCAGACCCAGATCGACCGCCGAGAGCGTCTGGCCCACCTTCATGGCGGCTCCCCTCATGCCGGAGAAGGTCTTGGCCAGCGACTGGGCGGCCTTGAGCTGCTGGCGTGCCGCGGCGGCCTGCCGCCCCTCGGAGTCGCCGGTGGCGGTGATGGCGCGGGCGGTGGCTTCGCGGGCGGCGACGCCGGCGGCGGTGCCCGTCATCCGGGCGGCCCTCCGGAACCGTGAGCTCCCTACCTGGTCGTCCGGCACACACGCCGCCTTCCTGGCCGAATTCACCGATCGGTTGATCGATGAGCGGAAATGTAGCATGATCGATCAAGTGATCGATGAAACCGCGACAAGGACCAAGCAGGGGCGACGCCTGACACGAGCCCAGCAGCGGGTCGCAACCCGCTCGGCGATCATCGAGGCCACGGCCGCGAGCTTGGTAGAAGACGGGTACCAGGCCCTCACGACCCGTGGGGTCGCAGAGCGGGCCGGCGTGGCGCAGAGCACGCTCATGCACCATTTCGAGACGCGCGAGATGTTGCTGGTGGAGGCCGTGAACCACCTGGCATTGAAGATGGCCGACGAGGCGCTGGACCAGATCGACCTGGCGGCGATGCGCACGCCTCGGCACCGCGACGCCGTGCTGGATCAGGCCTGGCGCGAGTTCACCTCACCCCAGGCCCTGGCAGCCGCGCAGATCTGGGTGGCTGCGTGGTCGGAGCCCGACCTGGCGGCGACCCTGCGCCAGCTCGAGAAGCGCATCAACACGATCATCGTGGCCACGGCGCTGACCCTCTTCCCCGATCAGGCCGAGGATCCCCGCTTCCCCGCGCTCCTGGACACGGCGATCTCCCTCATCCGGGGCCTGATCATGTCGATTCCGATCTCCGGCCGCGAGGAGGTCGACGCCCGCTGGGACGCAATGAAGCCGATCCTTTTGCAGGCTGCGAGCGAGCTGCTGGACGACTGAGATGAAGGCATCGACCGGGATTTGCAGAAACATCTGTCCCACCTGGCTAGAAAATCCGCCGAGATAGCTACTATGCGCTCATGTCCAATCTTAAAGGGGTACTTATGTCACGCCGTCTAGCTCTCGTCCTGGTTGCAATTACCGCGCTGGCTCTGCCAGGCACCGCGTCCGCGGTGACCACCAAGACGGACTACGCGCCGAATAATCCCGCGGCTGATACGAGCCCTAGGACGTTCGTGACGAGTGCAGACGGCTGGAACGGCACGCAGACTGCAGTCGGGCCGCTTTGCGCTCTGGTCATCACGTGCCCCGGTGTCGCCAACAACTACGTCGCCACCGGAGGCATCAATCAGGGCCCCGGCAACGATGGCTTCATCCGTACCGCATTCTCCACTCCGGGTCTCGTCGGAGTCGCTACCGACCTTACGTCCGTGCGGGGGATCTGGACGGGGCCGGTCTTCACCTACAACGGCGATGCCGGCAACGCTCCCGATCAGGTTCGCTTCCTGCTGTCGCGCCGCTCGAATGCCGGGACGCTCATCAACGTCCCGATCGACAACGAGATCGCGTACAGCGTCGATCTGGTGCCCGCCGGTAGTGGCGCCGAGGCGGTCTCGCTGATCAGCGAGGAGACGGTCGACGGCCCGACGAACTTCGCGCCGAGGGGTGCGGTCGAAGTCGATCCGAGCGACCTCGTGATGGGCGCTCAGTATCAGGTCCGGATCATCACCCGCTATTCGGCAGTCGCGGGTGTCCTTCCGAGCGCGACCGTGGACTACGACAACGTGATCCTCCGCGCGATCAGCATCCAGGGCACTCCCGGCGCGACCGGCGCGACTGGCGCGACCGGCTCGAACGGCGCGCCCGGCACCAACGGCACCAACGGGGCCAACGGGGCTCAGGGTCCGAAGGGTGACAAGGGTGAGAAGGGCGAGAGGGGCCAGAACGGCGATCGAGGCCCGCGCGGCTCGAACGGCAACAACGGCGAGAGCCCGCAGGACCGTGCGCTGAAGAACTTCCTGCGCGGCGTGAAGGGCAAGATCTCGGCCAAGCGGACCGGCCGGCGAACGATCAAGGCCAAGCTCGCCTGCCCCAAGAAGGTGGACGGTGACTGCGAGTTCAACGTCCTGGGGCTGATCAACCGCTTCGAGGATCGAATCACCAAGACCGAGAAGACCAGGATCAAGAACGGCAAGACCAAGCAGATCACGCTCCACATCATCAACAACCGCGTCAAGGAAATTGACGGGCGCGGGCGGATAACCCTGCAGGCCACGGTCGAGGCCCAGGTCGACGGCAAGAGCGCGAAGACCACGATCTTCTACCGTCCGAAGATCAGCAACAACAATCGCGGCGACCACTAGCTAGAACGTCGCGAGGGCATGCCGGGTGGCGCCTGACGCCACCCGGCTTCTCGCTGAGCCCATAGCAGCCAGTCCGTAGATTCAAGACATGGCTGTAGTCATCGCATCTGCGCTGGGGATCAACGTCGGCGGCAAGCCGCTGTTCGAGGACGTCTCCTTCAAGCTCGAGCCGGGTGACCGGATGACGCTCGCCGGGCGCAACGGGGCGGGCAAGTCGACACTGTTGAGGATCCTGGCCGGCGAGCTCTCACTGGAATCCGGGGCGCTCCGGCTGGAGAAGGGCGCGCGCGTGGCCCTGCACGACCAGCGCCCGCCACGGGACTCCGGCATGGCTCTCGGGGAGTACGTCCTGGGTGGCTGCGCGGCCATGTTCGAGGTCGAGGAGGAGCTGGCCCGCCTGGAGGGCAAGATGGGGACCGGCGCCGACGACGGCGAGACCATGCGCGCCTACGCGAGAGCTCAGGCCAGGCTCGAGGCCGGCGGCGGGTACCGCTGGCGCGATCAGGTCCTCATCGTCCTCCGCGGCCTGGGCTTCGACGAGGACCAGGCCGAACGACCTCTTGACAGCTTCTCCGGGGGAGAGCTCACGCGCGCATCGCTGGCGCGCGCGCTGGCCACGCGACCCGAGCTGCTGCTGCTCGACGAGCCCACCAACCACCTGGACATCGCCTCGCTCGAGTGGCTCGAAGGCTTTCTGACCAGCATCGACGCCGCCGTGGTGCTCGTGGCCCACGACCGCTGGTTCCTGGAGGCAGTCGGCACCTGCGTGCTCGAGCTCGAGGCCGGACGGGGCCGCTACTTCGCGGGGCCGTGGCACGCCTGGCGCCAGGAGCAGGCCGCCCGGGAACTGGCCCTGGGCCGGGCCATCGACCGCCAGGAAGCCGAGATCGCCCGCATGGAGCGCTTCGTGGAGCGCTTCCGGGCAAAGGCCAGCAAGGCCCGGCAGGCACAGTCGCGCGTGAAGCAGATCCAGAAGGCCAAGCGGGATGCCGTCGCGGCCGATCCCCGCGACAACCGCAAGCTGCGCTTCTCGTTCGCGCCGCCCGAGCGGCCCGGGCGCGTGGTGCTCTCCATGAAGGGGGTCTCGCTGGAGGTGCCGGGCCGTACGTTGCTCTCGGGAGCCAACCTGGAGATCGAGCGGGGCGAGCATGTCGTGCTCGTGGGGCCGAATGGGGCGGGGAAGACCACCCTCATCGAGACCCTTGCCGGCGCGCTGGAGCCCGCGGCGGGCGCGGTTCGCCAGGGCCACGGGGTCAAGCTCGGATATCTCTCCCAGCACGCCGAGACGGCTTCGGGATCGGGAACCGTCCTGGACGCGGCCCAGCGCGAGACCGGGCTGACGGGCCAGAAGGTCAGGAGCCTTCTGGGCGGCTTCCTCTTCTCGGGCGGTGACGCCAACAAGTCGCTGGGCGACATCTCGGGCGGCGAGCAGCGGCGCCTGTCGCTGGCGATCCTCGTGGCTTCCGGGGCCAATGTGCTGATCCTCGACGAGCCGACCAACCACCTGGACATCGAGAGCCGCGAGGCGCTCGAGGACGCCCTCTCGGAGTACGAGGGTGCCGTGCTGCTGGTCTCACACGACCGGGCGCTGCTGGAGGCGATCGGGTCCCGCACCCTCGTTCTCGAGAACGGCGAGCTTCGCAGCCACGACACCCGTTGGGCCGATTACGAGCCACCCGAGCCGGAGGAGGCGCCCGTCGCCGCCAAGTCGAACGGCGCCGGAAGGCAGGCGGTGCCGAAGGGCCCGTCCAAGAACGCCGTCCAGAACCTGCGCAAGCTCGAGGGGCAGGTCGAGAAGGCGGAGGCGGCCCTGCGCGAGCTCGAGGACGAGATGGCCGAGCCGGGGCTGTGGTCCGATGCCGACAAGGCGGCCGACATGACCGACCGCCACGCCCGGGCAAAGGGACAGCTGGAGAGCCTTTATGAGCGCTGGGAGAAGGCGCAGGTCGCCGTGGGCGACGCCGCCTGACTCAGCCCGTTCCTCCGCGTCGCACCCGCCGCCACTCGCTGACCACGTGGTCGCGGACCTCCTCTCCCTCGGCGCGGGCGCACACGATGTGCTCGACATCCACCGGTCGGTCGCCGACCCTCTGAAGGCGCAGCACATCTCCGCTGTCTGCGAAGTCCGGCAGCCAGGCCCCCAGGCAGAACCCCAGCCGCTCGAGGGCCTCCCCTGCGGGCGCCGCCGACGGATCCGCAAGCGGGATGTCGAGGTGGACCGCGGACAGGTCGAAGGCGTCGAAGCCGTCGAGCTCGCCCGCGACCCGGTCGACCACGTCGGCCCCGATCGAGCTGACGACCAGGTGTGCCACGCCGACCTCCGGCTGGATCCTCGACACCAGCTCGGTGGTCCCGGCGGCTGAAGCGGCGCCGGTGCCCATCTCCCGCTCCATCTCCATGCGGGCGGCAAGCGTGGCGATGAAGTCCCGGTGGTGCTTGGGGACGTGGATCAGCTGCGGCTCGCGGATGAGTGGCGTGTAGGTGGCCAGCAAAGTCCGGCGTCCCTGGTTGGTGTTCTCGATCCCGGCCATGGCTACGTCGGCTGGCGAGGCTCCGATCAGCAGCCCCACCTCGGTGGCTCCAAGCCGGATGACCTCTTTCTGGCTGCCGGGGTGGTTGGTCACCGCCTCGGCCCAGAAGCCGACCCGGCCGGCCCCGCGGGCGATGCCCAGCCGGGCGTCGGCCATGGTCTGGGCCAGGTGGTGGCCGCGGTAGCGCGGGTCGACGACCATTCGGCCGGCCTCGGGGACCCGATCGCCCTCGCGCTCGACGAAGAGGGCACAGTGCCCGACCACCTCGCCGCCCGGCGTCACGGCCACGATCGATCGCATCAGCTCCTTGCGCAGCGCCTCCGCCACCTGGCCGGGCTCGTAGAGCAGCGCCGTCTTGTAGGAGTAGCCGTAGCAGCGGTAGATGCAGCGGGCGAGCCCCAGCGCGTCGTCGGGCATCATCCGCCTGATCTCGAGCGAGTCGGCGTCCGTGGCCGCAGGTGTGTCCGGGCCGAGCATCTCTACGCCCAGGGCGCCCTCGTCGGGCCCGCCGAGGTTCACGGTGCAGGTGGAGACGTTGCCCTCCCTGCCGTGCGCGGCGATCTCGAGCTCGTCGACGAAGCCGAGCGATGCCAGGCGGCGCGAGGCGGCCTGCGCCGTCTGAGCCGGATCTACCGGCAGCGCGAGGTCGGAGACTTCGATCGAGAGCCGCCCCGGCTCGCGGCGGACCCGAATGGTGACCGCCTCGTCCCCGGTGCCGGCGCGCTCGCGGCCGCGGGCCTCGCGGACCAACTCCTCCACCACCACCCGCAGCCGTGTAAGGCGCTCGGGCGCGAGGCCGGATACCCCGGCGATGGCCCTGACCGATGCGCCGGCGACCTCGACCAGCTCGCCTTCCCCGATCAGGCGGAGCTCGAGGTCCGGCGGGGAGTTCGCGGGGTCAGGGGTCACCGGACGCGGGACTATCGCATGCGGGATCGCCGGTATGGGCGGGCGCGTGAGCATCGCGCAGGCTCTGGAGGACAAGCGGCGCCCCGCGGGCGACGTGCTCTCGCTGGTCAAGAACGGGGACGACCTGATCGTGGGCCTGGGAAACGGCGAGCCCTTCACGATCCTCGACGTGGTCGAGGCAGCCGCCGACTCGCTGAGCGACGTCCGGATCCACCAGATGCTCCCTCTGCGCGAACGGCCTTCGATGCACGGTGGCGCCGGGATCCGGAGCGCACCAGGCGCCTGATCGCGATCGCCCACCCCAAGTTCCGCGATGACCTGGAGCGCCAGGCCCGGGAGATCGGCTACATCTGAGCGGCTAGCGGCGTTGCCGGAGCTCGTCGAGCACCGCACGCGCCATCGCTGCCTCGCCCTTGGTGTTGGGGTGCAGCGGGAAGGCGGGCGCGGTGGGGATCAGACCCTCGAACCACCGGGGGCCGGGCGGCTGACAGGCGTCGTGCCCCACGGTCCTGTCCCAGGTGTTCACGTACTCGACACCTCGCTGGCGCGAGACCTCGATCAGAACCCGGTTGAGCCGTTGCAGCTGCTGCCCCAGCCAGTGGACGTCGCCTGAGCTGATCGGGACGAACGGCCAGCAGCCATCGCCGGTGGGCGGCACGGCGGCCGGGTAGCCGACGATCAGGATGCGGGCCCTCGGCGAGCGGCGCTGGATGCCCTTGATCGCGCTGCGGATCTTGGCCTTGGTCTGGCGGATCCGCTCGAACTGGCGATCGACTCCGTTGAAGGTGTTGGCTTCCTTGCAGGGCGACCCGGTCGGGATGGTGGCGTCGATCGACAGGCAGTCCTCGGCGGTCCCGGCGATGCTGGAGTCGTTGCCGCCCATCCCCATCGTCACCAGGGTGGTGTCGCGGGACAGGCCGTTGAACTGCGGCGGATTGGTGCCGCCCAGCGGAAGACCCCTCTGCGGGGAGCGCAGGTCGTCGGTCGTGGCGCTGCCGCAGCTGACGTCCCGGAACACGTCGGGCCGGATCGAGTTGGCAACGACCGACGGATAGTTGTGATCGGAGCGGGCGCAGTCCAGTGGGTCGCCGACCGGGTTGAGCACGAGCGGCCCCGACGTGTAGGAGTCGCCCAGCGACACGTAGACCTCGGGGGCGGCGGCACCGGCGGGCGCGGTCAGGGCGAGCATGGCGAAGACGGCTCCCACCGCGAGCGCCGTGCGGCGCGTTCCCCCTGCCGATCCCATTCATTGATCCTAGTTAGGATCCGGCTGATGAGCGTCGTCAAGGTCAACGCGATAACGGTGCCGCGGGAACGCTTCGAGGACTTCGCGGAGCGCTTCGCCTCGCGGGCCGGGAAGGTCGAGGGGTCGGAGGGCTTCGAGGGCTTCGAGCTGCTGCGGCCCAACGATGACCGCGAGGTCTGCCTGGTCTACACCCGCTGGCGCTCCGAGGAGGACTTCCAGGCCTGGGTCGCCAGCCCCGACTTCGCGGCCGGCCACGCGCAGCACCGCACCCAGGGCCCCGTGGGCACCTCCAGCGAGCTCTGGTCCTTCGATGTCCTGGAGAGCAACAAGCCCGGCTAGGGCTGGGGCTGTGGGGTCGTCAGCTCCGCTTCCTCTGCGCGCGCGATCTCCATCATCTTCGCTGCGCCTCGCTTGACCTGGAGGTCGACCAGCCGCTGGACAAGCATCCGGCGGGGCAGGACGTAACCCACCCACCAGGGCGAAGCCACGCGCCGCGACCGCCGCGCGATGCCGTTGACGATCGCGGCGATGGCCGGCTCGACGGGCGACACCGGGAGGTGTCCATGGCCGCCGAGCGGCGAGCGCTTGGCCGCCTCGGTG
>JAXDIE010000134.1:0-17588 GCA_034664165.1 Thermoleophilaceae bacterium
CCACGCACAAGGCCACGGCCTATGCGATCGCCATCGCCGGCTCGCTCGCCGTCGAGGGCCCGGTGATCACCTGGGTCGCCGACCACCGCAAGCATCACGCGCATACCGACGAGGAAGGCGATCCGCATTCTCCGCACGTCGGCCACGGCTCCGGCCTGAGCGGTCTCTACCACGCCCACCTCGGCTGGATGTTCGTGAACCACGGCCGCGCCAAGGCCGGCAAGTACGCGCCCGATCTCCTCGAGGACCGCGGGATGCGGCTGATCAGCAGCCTCTTTCCGCTCTGGCTGCTCGCCACCCTGGCGATCCCCTACGGCCTGGGCTGGGCGATCGGCGGCACGTCCGATGCCGCTCTGATGGGCCTGCTGTGGGGTGGCCCCGTGCGCCTCTTCTTCGTGCACCACGTCACGTGGAGCATCAACTCGATCTGTCACTTCCACGGACTGCGGCGGTTCGACAACGACGACTACTCGACCAACGTGCCGTGGCTGGCCGCGCTCTCGCTCGGCGAGGCCTGGCACCACAACCACCACGCGTTCCCGCGTTCGGCTTTCCACGGCCTCAAGTGGTACGAGTTCGATCCGTCGGCGCTGGTCATCCGCGGCATGCGCCGGGTCGGCCTGGCCTGGAACGTTGTCGAGATCTCGCCGGAGCGCCAGCAGGAGAAGCTGGCCGCGCCGAGCACCCCGGCAGCCGAGTCGCGCGACCAGCGCAGAGCTCGCCGGCTGGCCGCGCAGTCCTCGACCTCGTAGCCACCGCGAGTCGGGGGCGTGCTTGGATCCGGTAGATGCTCTTTCGCCGGGCTGACCTCGACCGCATCGCCGCCGGGCAGATCACTGTCGCGTTCCGCCGCTGGCGCCGGCCGACCGTCCGTGCTGGCGGGACGCTTGTGAGCCGGGCCGGCGTGCTCGCGATCGAATCGGTTGACACGATCGACGAGGCGAAGATCACGAAGACGGACGCGCGGCGCGCGGGCCGCGCCGGCCCCGACGCGATCCGTGCGGAGCTGGCCGGGCGCCCGGGCGATACCTATCGGATCCGCTTCGCGCTCGGCGGGGTCGACCCGCGAGTCGAGCTGCGCGAGCGCACCGACGGCATCGAAGAGGCGATCGCGGCGCTCGAGCGCATCGACGCGCGATCGGCGCACGGTCCCTGGACCCGGAAGATGCTCGAGCTCATCGCCGCCAATCCCGGCGTGCGAGCGCAGGATCTGGCCGAGAGCGTGGGCCGCGAGAAGCTCCCCTTCAAGGCCGACGTCCGCAAGCTGAAGGCGATCGGCCTGACCGAGAGCCTGGAGGTCGGTTACCGGTTGTCCCGGCGCGGGGCGGCGCTGCTCCGCAGGCTGTAGGGCCTAGGCGACTGCCGCCAGCGAGGTCTCGGCTTCTGCCACCAGCTCGGCCACGATGCTGCCGAGCTCCGAGTGGATGTCGTCGTCCGTGAGGCGGCTGTCGGCGAAGGTCTCCTCGCCGGCCTGGGCGATCGGAAGCTCGCGGTCGAGCACCCGTGCGCCCATCGCGGCCATGACCTTGCGCGCCTCGGCCTGGGCCCATACCGCTCCGAACAGGCTCGTGCTGGCGCCCACCACGGCGACCGGTTTGTTGCGCGCCGGGTTCGTGGCCACGGGCCGCGATACCCAGTCGAGCGCATTCTTGAGCTGACCGGGGAGGGAAGAGTTGTATTCCGGCGTCGCGATCAGGATCGCGTCGGCGGCTGCCACCGCATCGCGGAGGCGCTGAACCGGCTCGGGTGCCGGCCCGTCCTCCAGGTCCTCGTTGAACGGCGGGATCTCGCCCAGGCCCTCGAACAGCTCGAGCTCGGCTCCGGACGGCAGCAGCTGTGCCGCCGCCCGGAGGAGGTTCGTGTTGTGCGAGCCCTGGCGCAGGGAGCCCGATATGCCAAGTACCCGCATCGGACTACGCCTTCTCGCTGAACTCGAGGTTGACGATGAGCTTCACGTCGTTGGCCAGCGCGAAGCCGCCCTTGGGAAGCGGGGCGTTCCACTCGAGGCCGTACTCGGTGCGGTCAAGCACCGTCTCGAGCTCCAGACCCAGGCGCTGGTTGTCCTGGATATCGGTGTGGGGGCCGGTGATCGAGCCACGTGCCTCGATCGGCTTGGTCACGCCGCGGATGGTCAGCTCGCCATCCAGGACCAGCTGATCGCCCTCGACCCGCAGGTCGCTCGACTCGAAGCTGAGCTCCGGATGGCGCTCGGCGTCGAAGAAGTCGGGTGCCTGGAGGTGGCCCTCGAGGTTCTCGTCCTTCACGTCGACGCTGGCCACGCGGACCTTGCCGGCGAGCCGGGCGCCGTCATCGGTCGAGGTCAGCTCCACGTCGTAGTCGTTGAACTGGCCGCGAAAGGTGGAGACCACCATGTGCTTGACCGCGAAGCCGATGGTCGAGTGGACCTTGTCGATCTCCCAGGTGCCTACCGGTACTGCCTGTGTCGTCGTCGTTGCGCTCATCTCGGGCTCCTTCTGTGTGTGAATCGGACTGTAGTCCGCTAACTGAAGGTAAGCATACACAAAACGGACCACGGTCCGCAAGTGGGGGTAGAATTGACGCATGACCGTGATCGATCACACTCCCCGGATGTCCAAGCCGATCGAGTTGCCGGTGCTGGATCAGGCCCCCGCCGAGCGGGCCGATGCCACGCGCAACCGCCAGCGGATCCTCGAAGCGGCGGACCGGCTCTTCGCCGAGCACGGGGTCGAGAACGTGTCCATGGACGCGATCGCGGCGGAGGCCTGCGTGGGCAAGGGAACGCTCTTCAGGCGCTTCGGCGACCGCCCGGGGCTGGCCCGCGGCCTGCTCGAACGGCGCGAGGCCTACTTCCAGGAGTCATTCATCAGGGGCGGGCCTCCGCTCGGGCCCGGTGCACAGCCTCGTGACCGGCTCCTGGCGTTCGCCGATGCCCGGATGGACCTGCTCGAGATCCACGGGGACCTGATCCTGGCCGCCGAGACCGGGCGAATGGGCATTCGCTTCGAGGGCCCCTACGGGGCTCACCGCATCCATGTCGTGCAGCTCCTGCGCGAGGCAGCACCCGGCCTGGATGCGGAGTATGCGGCTGAGGCGCTCCTGGGATGCCTATCCGCCGAGTACCACCTCTTCATGAGGCGCGCTCGCGGGCGCAGCCTCGACCAGGTCCGGGCCGGCTTCCGTTCCCTCGTCGACCAGCTGCTGGGCTAGCGGTAGATGGCTCATGTCGGCCAGGAGATCGAGAACCCGGTCACCGGCGAGCGAATCGTGTTCCGAATCACCGCGGCCGATAGCGGCGGTGACCTGCTCGAACTGGACGACTTCTATACGCGCGAGGGCCATCGCTCGGTGGAGCATGTGCATCCGGGGATGGAAGAGCGGTTCGAGGTCATCTCTGGCCGGGTCGCGTTCCTGGTCGCAGGCGAGCGGCAGGAGGTAGGCCCGGGCGAGGTCGTCGTGGTGCCGCCTGGCACGCCGCACGTGGCCTGGAACGCGACCACGGCACCGGCCCACCTCCGGCTCCAGTTCCGCCCGGCGCTGCGCTGGGAGGACTTCGTCGAGCGGCTCTTCGCCCTGGCCGCGGAGGGCAGGACCAACGAGCTCGGAGTCCCCGAGCCGGCGCTGCTGATGGACCTGCTCCAGGAGTTTTCCGCCGAGTTGGCCCCGGCCCTATAGCTTTCCCTCGCGATGCAGGCCGTCACATTCCAGAAGCCGGGCGAGGTCCGGGTCGACGACAAGCCCGAACCCGTGCTTACGGCTCCGGGGGAGGCCATCGTCCGCGTGGAGGCCTCGGGGGTATGCGGGTCCGATCTCCACATCTACCACGGGCGTGTGGCAATCGAGGAGGGCTTCACGATCGGCCACGAGTTCGTGGGCACGGTCACCGAGATCGGGGACCAGGTGACCGAGGTGGCGGAAGGCGACCGCGTGCTCGGCTGCTACTGCTCGGCCTGCGGCAACTGCTTCTTCTGTCGCCGCGCGGAGTTCCACAAGTGCGATCACGGGCGGGTCTTCGGCCACGGCAAGCTGCTGGGCGACCTGGCGGGGACCCAGGCCGAGTTCACGCTGGTGCCCAACGCCAACCTGACGCTCCGGAAGATCCCGGAGGGGATGTCCGATGACGTCGCCCTGTTCGCCGGCGACGTGATGGGCACCGGCTATCACTCGATTGCGCATGCCGGCATGCAGTCGGGCGACACGGTTGCGGTGCTGGGGCTCGGCCCGGTGGGCCTGTGCGCCGTGCAGGCGGCGCGCGCCAACGGCGCCTCGCAGGTGATCGCGATCGACACCGTCGAGGACAGGCTCGAGATGGCGCGCTCGTTCGGCGCCACCGCCGTCCACCTCACCGAGGGTGACCCGCGAGGCGAGGTCAAGAACCTCACGGAGAAGCGCGGTGTGGACGTGACGGTCGATGCCGTCGGCCATCCCGATGCCCTGGAGCTGGCCTGCAAGCTCACGCGGAAGTGCGGAACCGTCTCGGCCATCGGCGTGTACGCCGAGCGGACCGACGTTCACATGGGCATCGTCTGGCTCAAGGCGCTGACGCTCAAGACCGGCCACGCCAACGTGATCGCGCACGTGGACCCGGTGCTCCAGATGATGAAGGCCGGGGTGCTGGACCCCTCGCCGCTCGTGACCCACCACATGAAGCTGGCCGACGCCCCCGAGGCCTACGCCATCTACGACCGGCGAGAGGCCCTGAAGATCGTTCTCACGCCGTAGCCGCGGGTGGTCGCTTTCGGCGGCGCGCGCCGCCGGCGTCGCACGGGCAATGAGGGGGTGTCGCCGGGATTTCGCCGACGAACCCGTCCTGGACCCCTATAAGGGTCCTCAGACGGGATCGTCGATTCGCCTGTTGGCCGAAATCGTCCGGTATCTGTCGTTCCTGCCATCACGGAATAGGGCATCATCGCTCCCATGAGCCAGCCACGACGTGTCGTCATCGTCGCCTTCGACGGCTTTCAGACCCTGGACCTGGTGGGACCCGCAGAGGTATTCACCACCGCCGGGCGGATCGCCCTTGAGCCCTACGAGGTCATCATTGCCGGCCCGACCGCGACGGCCCTGAAGTCCGACAGCGGGCTCCAGATCCAGCCCGACCGGCCGATCAAGGGAATCCGCGGCGCCATTGACACGCTTGTGATTGCCGGAGGACCGGGTACCGAGGTGGCAAGCAAGGACGCTGCGCTGATTGCTGCTGTCAGGTCCCTAGCCGCCCGGAGCCGCCGTGTCACATCAGTCTGCAGCGGTGCCTTCCTCCTCGCGCGTGCCGGGCTCCTCGATGGGCGCCGAGCCACGACGCATTGGTCGGCCTGCGACCTGCTTCAGCGCCGCCACCCGTTGATCGATGTCGACCATGACTCGATCTTCGTCCGCGACGGCGACGTGTGGACGTCAGCGGGAGTCACGGCCGGAATGGACCTTGCCTTGGCCATGGTCGAGGAGGACCTCGGCCGGGCCGTCGCGCTGCAGACCGCCCGCTGGCTGGTGCTCTACGTGCAGCGCCCCGGCGGCCAGGCGCAGTTCAGCGCACAGCTCGCGGCCCAGCTGGCCGAGCACGAGCCCATCCGCGAGGTCCAGGCCTGGGTGGCCGAGAACGCCGACAGCGACCTGAGCGTCGAGGCTCTGGCCGCCCGTGCCGCCATGAGCACCCGGAACTTCGCCAGGGTCTTCCGCCGCGAGGTGGGCATGACCCCCGCGGCCTACGTCGAGGCCGTGCGCGTGGAGCGCGCCCAGCGTGAGCTGGAGGGCACCCGTGCCTCGGTCGACTCGATCGCCAGGCGCTGTGGCTTCGGCACGCCCGAGACCATGCGCCGCGCCTTCAACCGCCGTCTGGGCCTGGGGCCCACCGAATACCGCGCCCGCTTCAGGCCGGCGCTCGACCGCGCGGCATAGCCGCCCGTCCCCCACCACCAAGGAGAGCCAACCATGCAGATCGCACTAGTCCTATATGACGGGTTCACAGCGCTCGATATCACTGGTCCGCTCGACACACTGGGCGGGGTGCCGGGCCACGAGCCGGTGTTCGTGGCCGAGCAGGCCGGGCCCGTGTGGAACGAGTCCCGCACGCTCCAGATGGTGGCGGCGAAGTCCTTCGAGGAGGTGCCGTCCCCCGACGTGATCGTGGTGCCCGGAGGCTTCGGCACCCGCGCGCTGGTCGAGCACGAGCCGATTCTGGGGTGGCTCCGGCAGGCGCACGAGACGTCCACCTGGACCACCTCGGTGTGCACGGGCGCGCTTCTGCTGGCCGCCGCAGGCCTGCTCGAGGGGGCTCCCGCGACCACCCACTGGCTGGCCCGCGATTACCTGGCCGAGCTGGGCGCCGTGCCCGCGCCCGACCGGCTTGTGGAGCACGGCAGGATCATCACCGCGGCCGGCGTGTCTGCGGGGATCGACATGGGCCTCCGGCTTATCCAGAAGATGTACGGCGACGAGATGGCCCAGGCCATTCAGCTGAGCATCGAGTACGACCCGGAGCCGCTCTTCGATTCGGGAGCGCCCGAGAAGGCCGCCCCCGAGATCGTGGAGATGGTGAGGGCCGTCTTCGACGCGCAGGAGACCGGTTTCGTTCCTACAGCAGCTTGATCAGCGCGATGACCATCCCGGCCAGAACGCAGATGACGATGAGTATCTGCGCGATCATCAGCCCGGGGCGCCCCATCGGCCCATTCTGACAAACCGGTCGCGGGTAGGATCCTCCCGTCATGTTCAAGTCGATCGTCGTGGGCACAGATGGGTCGGAGACAGCCGGTGAGGCTGTCCGGCAGGCCGCCGAGCTTGCCGGACAGCTGGGCTCGCGGGTGTACGTGGTCAGTGCCTATGAGCCCGTGGCCACCCAGCGCCTCAACGAGGAGCGCGAGTCGGTTCCCGCGGACGTCGGATGGATGGTCAACCCGCGCGAGGATGTTCAAGGGGTCCTGGACGCTGCGGCCGCGGTCATCCGCGCCGCCGGGATCGACGTCGACCTGTTCGCGCGTGAGGGCGATCCCGCCGACGCCATCCTCGATGTTGCCGAGGAGCAGAAGGCGGACCTGATCATCGTCGGCAACAAGGGCATGACGGGCGCGAAGCGTTTCCTCCTGGGAAGCGTGCCGAACAAGGTTTCGCATCACGCGCCCTGTGCGGTCCTGATCATTCGCACGACGTAGCCTCACGGCCATCACAGTCTTCTTTCCCCGCGACGAGTACTTCATGCGCCTTGCGCTGCGCGAGGCCGAGCGGGCCCCAGGCCACGAGGACGTGCCGGTCGGGACCGTCATCGCCCGCAACGGCGAGGTGATCGCTGCCACCACCAACGAGCGGGAGCTGCGCGGCGACCCGACCGCGCACACCGAGATCCTGGCCCTGCGCGAGGCCGCGCTGGCGGTGGGCAACTGGCGCCTGATCGACTGCGTGATGTACGTGACCCTCGAGCCGTGCGCGATGTGCGCCGGTGCCATCGTGCTGGCGCGCGTGCCGCGGGTCGTGTTCGGCGCGCGCGACCCCAAGGCAGGGGCCGCGGGTAGCGTGCTCAACGTGCTCGCCGAGCCCCGGCTCAACCACCGGCCTGAGGTGGCGGGCGGCCTTTTGGCAGATGAATCGGCCGCCCTGCTCCAGGCCTTTTTCGCCGAGAGGAGGCGGTAGCGGTGGCCAGGGGCCGCTTCGCACCCAGCCCGACCGGTGACCTCCACCTGGGCAACCTGCGCACGGCGCTGCTCGCGTGGCTGTTTGCGCGGTCCGCCGGCAGCGAGTTCCTGATCCGCATGGAGGACCTGGACCTGGAGCGCGTGAGGGCCGAGCACTACACGAGCCAGCTGGAGGACCTCCGGGATCTGGGACTCGACTGGGACGGCCGGGTTACCAAGCAGGGTGATCGGCTTGGCATCTACAGCGCGGTGCTCGACCGGCTACAGGCGGACGGTCACGTATACGAGTGCTTCTGCACCAGGCGCGAGATCCGTGACGCTCCCTCGGCTCCCCACGAGGATCTGCCCGAGGGTGCCTACCCGGGGACCTGCCGGAATCTCTCGGGCGCGGAGCGGCGGGAGCGCGTGGCCGGCGGCCGCCCGCCCGCTCTCCGGATCCGGGCCGACGCTGCACGGGTCGAATTCGAGGACCAGCTCCACGGGCTTGTGGAAGGTGTGGTCGATGACTTCGTGCTGCGCCGCAACGACGGCGCGGCCGCGTACCAGCTCGCGGTGGTGGTCGACGATTCCGAAGCCGGCATCGAGCAGGTGGTTCGGGGGGACGACCTCCTGGACTCGACGCCGCGGCAGATCTTCCTGGCCGGGCTGCTGGGCCTTTCGTCACCCGCGTACGCGCACGTGCCGCTCGTGCTCGGGCCCGACCGCACGCGCCTGGCCAAGCGCCATGGCGCGGTCACGCTGGGCGACAGGGCCGAGAACGGCCATCCGCCGGCCCAGACGCTCGGGCTGCTCGCCGGGAGCCTGGGTCTGGCAGCCACGGGCGAGCAGGTCACGCCGGCACTGCTGGTCGAGCGGTTTGACCCCGCCGGCCTGCCCCGGGAGCCGTGGGTGCTCGACGCGTCTGCACTCTGATGCGCGCCTTCATCCTCCTGCACGGGCTGGAGAACCTCCGGCCGCCGGAGCATTGGCAGCACTGGCTTTCGCTGCAGCTGCGCGAGCGCGGGGAGGAGGTTCACTACCCGCAGCTGCCGCACCCCATGGAGCCGCTTCTCGCCGACTGGGCTGCGACGCTCGACTCCGTTCTGGCCGGGACAAGCGGCCGTGAGCGGGTCGTGCTGTGCCACTCCCTCTCCTGCCTCACGTGGCTGCGCCATTCGCCGGCGCTGCAGCCAGGGGCGGCAGCCCGTCTTCTCCTGGTCTCACCGCCCGACCCGCTGGCCCTGCCGCCGGGCGGGATCGACTTCTCCCACGGCCCGATCGACTTCGACGCGGCCCGGCGCAGCTGCAGCTCGCCGATCCGGATCGTCTCGCGCGAATCTGATCCCTACAGCCCCAACGGCGCGGGCTCTCTCTTCGCGGAGCCGCTTGGCGCCGAGCTCGACCTGATCCCCGGCGAGGGTCACATCAACCCCGACGACGGCTACGGCCCGTGGCCGGCCGTGCTCGAGTGGTGTGAGGATCCCGCCACCCGGCTGGCTTCCTGAGTGCGAGAATGCGAGCGTAGGTATCCGGCATGTCCACGAGCTGTCATCAGCAGGCCATGATCGAAGCTCCGGTTGAGTCGGTGTGGGAGCTGCTGGGCAATCCTGCGCGCCACCCGGACTGGTGGCCGCGTGTCCTCGAGGTGCGTGGTGCCAGCTTCCAGGAGGGCGACGACTATCCGCAGGTGACTCGCGTGCCCATCATGGGCAAGAACGAGACCACGCTGATCGTCGACAAGCGCGAGGACTTTCGCGAGCTTCAGCTCCACTGCTCGAGCACCGGGTCGTACTGGAACTGGGCCCTGACGAGTGCCCAGGGCGGCACGTTCGTCGATGTCGAATTCGGAATCCGCCCACTCACGACGTGGGACAAGCTCTTCGATCGTACGTTTGCCCGCGCCTACTTCCGCTCGTGGATGGCCGAGTCGATCAAGGCGCTCGCGACGGCCGCCGCCGAAACGGATGCTGCCGCGGACTGAGGGCTAGCGCCCCTTCCAGACCGGCGGGCGCTTCTCGGCGAAGGCGGTCGCGCCTTCCGTCGCGTCCTCTGACCCGAAGACAGGCTGGACGATCTCGCGCTGCTGGTCCCAGGCCTCGGCCTCGGTCCAGTCGTGCGTGCTCTTGACGATCTTCTTCGAGGCGATGAGCGCAAGCGGGCCATTCTTGGCGATGGCCTCGGCCAGCTCCAGAGCCACGTCGAGCGAACCGCCGGCGTCGGCCAGCCGGTTCACCAGCCCCAGTTCATAGGCGCGTTGTGCGGTGATGAAGTCGCCGGTCAGGGCCAGCTCCATCGCCACGTGGTACGGGATCCGCTTGGGCAGGCGGATCAGCGCGCCCGCTGCTGCAACCAGCGACCGCTTCACCTCGGGCACGCCGAACTTGGACTCCGTGGAGGCGACCAGAAGGTCGCAGGACAGCGCCACCTCCAGCCCGCCCGCCAGGGCGTAGCCCTCGATGGCGGCGATGATCGGCTTGTCCGCGCTGCGCTCGGCGATCCCCGCGAACCCGCGCCCCTCGACGTAGGGAAACTCGCCCGAGACGAAGGCCTTCAGGTCCATGCCGGCGCAGAAGCTGCCGCCGGCCCCCGTTATCACCCCGGCGTTCAGCTCGACGTCGGAGTCCAACTCATCCAGCGCCGCCGCCACGCCCTGGGCGAGGGCCGCGTTCACGGCGTTCTTCGCCTCGGGACGGTTGAGCGTGATCACGAGAACGCCTCCGCGGCGCTCGGTCAGGACGACATCAGACACTGGCTTCCCTTTCGTCGATTGAAGAAGGCACTGCTGAAAGCTTGCTCGGGGCAGACTCCTCATCCACGTGCACGTCGCGCAGCCCGATGCCGCCGCGAACGCCGGAGCAGTTGATGCAGCCGATGCATCCCACGCAGTTCTCGCAGTCGACACAGCCCACGCACAGTGCGCATCCGGCGCAGCTGATGCAGGCGATCATCGCGGCGCACCCCGCGAGCGCCGCCGAGAACAGCGTCGCCGCGCTGCCGGCGATCGCCGCGCTGCCCGCCGTGAGCGCGCTGCCCGCCACACCGGCGCTGGCCAGGGTTCCCGCGCTGCCGGCAACCGCGGTGCTGCCGGCCGTGCCGGCGCTGGCCACGACGCCGATAGATCCGACCGTCACGCCGCTAATGAGAACCCCTGCGCTGAACTGCGTGCCAACGCTGCCGCCTGTGGCGGCCGAGTTGCTCCGGGCCAGCATGAGCAGCGCACGGCGGCGCATGCCCTTCCGCGTGTCGAGGCGGGCCAGCCCCCGTTCCAGGCGGGCCAGCCGCCGGGTGGTGCGCCGGATCTTCCTGCGCTTGCGCCTACGTCGAAGGATCACGGCGCGATCCTAGTCGCCCGCGTCGTCCAACTCCTCGCGGACGCTCGAATCGATCAGCACCCCGGAGAGGAACACGATCGCGCAGAGCATCAGGTACTGGAGCGCCACGTACACCGTGGCCAGCCCGCCGAAGATGCTCCCGTAGCTGGCGATGTTGGTCATATAGAAGCCGAAGACAAGCGACATGAGGACCCAGAGCACGACCACGAGCACGGCGCCGAAGCCCACCCACCCGGCGGGCCTCGACTCGTCAGGGCCCGCGCGGAGCAGTACCCCGACGCCGGCCAGCAGCAGAGCCAGGCCGACGAGCCAGGAGACGACCAGGGCCAACGCGCGCGCCACGCCGCCATCACCCAGCACCGATCCGATCAATGCCGGCCCGCCCTGGACCGTGGCGATCGCCAGCAGCAGAAGCACCACGGCGCCGGCCGCCAGCGCCAGTGCGGTGGTCTCCTGCTTCCAGAACGGCCGCTCCTCCTCTGTGTCATAGATCTGGTTGAGGGCGTTCATGATCGCCATGATCACGCTGCCGACCTGCCACACCGTCAAGGCCGCTCCGAGCGTCAACCAGAACCCGCGAGCGGATCCGGTGAGCACCTGGGTGATGGTGCCATCGATGACCGTGAAGGCGGCTGGTGACATCGCGGTGGAGAGCGCGGGGGACAGCTGCGACTCGTACAGATCAGAAAGCCCGAGGAAGCCGGCGAATCCGACGATGAAGAGCGCCAGGGGGATGGTCGCGAGCGCCGAGCGGAACGCGATTGCGCTGGCGTACAGCAGCAGCTTGTGCTCCCGGAATCCCTCGTAGACGGTCGTCGCGAGTTCACGCGGGCTCAACGAGCGCGCTTCCTCTACGAGCCGGGTTGGCGCGCTCACAAGTTGCATACTGGGACAGGTGTACCCGGTCGGGGCGCGGATAGGCTGGGGGCATGGGAAAGCGAGCAGAGGTGGTCGCCGCCCACCGTGCAGCGGGGCGTGAGTTCGAGGCCGATGGCGTCCAATCGTTCGTCCGTGAAGAGGGACGGGGGGAAGCAGTCGTCTGCATGCACGGAGTTCCAGCTTCCTGCTTCCTCTACCGCAACGTCCTGCCAGAGCTGGCCGCCCGGGGGCTGCGGGGAATCGCCTTCGACCTGCCCGGCCTGGGCCTTGCCGCCAGGCCGGAGAGCTACGACTACACGTGGACTGGCCTCGGCAGGTTCAGCATCGCGGCGATCGATGCCCTCGGCCTCGACGACTTCCACCTGGTCGTCCACGACATCGGCGGGCCGGTTGGCCTCGAGATCGCGGCGGCAATGCCCGAGCGCATCCGTTCACTGCTGATCCTCAACACGCTCATAGAGGTAGCCGACTTCCACCGGCCCTGGATGATGGAGCCGTTCGCCAGGCGCGGAATCGGCCCCATCTACGTCGCCACGCTGAACGGTGTGGCCTGGAACCTGCTGATGGCCAACGCGGGGGTGGGGGACATGTCCAAGGTGCCCCGCGAGGAGTTGGCTGCGTACGTCGACCTGCTGAAGCGCGAGGACGGCGGCCGGGCGTTCCTGAAGGTCATGCGCGGCTTCGAGCGCACGAAGGAGAAGCAGGATCTCTACGTGGGCACGCTGCAGGCGGCCACCTATCCCAAGCGGGTGCTCTGGGGCGCCGACGATCCGGCCCTGACGCTCGAGAAGATGGGCGAGCAGGCCCGTCGCTCGGCCGGGGTCGACAAGGTGCACACCGTCCCCGGCAAGCACTTCCTCCAGGAAGACCAGCCGGCAGCCGTTGCTCAGCACGTGGCCGAGCTGGCCGCCGAGGCGAACGCCTCCAGCGGCGGATCGCTAGCCTAGAACCGCCCCGGGAGCGGCATCGAGCCGAACCCGCAGGACATCCCGGAGGGGTGCCGGAGTGGTTGAACGGGGCGGTCTCGAAAACCGTTAACGGCGGTTTCGTCGTTCGAGGGTTCGAATCCCTCCCCCTCCGCTCATTGCGCTGGCTGCGCCCGAGAGGGCCGTGGGTGGAGGGTAGGATGGTTCGCCACACTGGCGTCCTACCGATATCCAGGAGGAAAGATGAGTCTCCCCACCGCGCTCCGGCGATCTCTGGCTTTCACGGGGATGGTGTGTGCGTTCGCCGCAGTGGGGTTTCCCGCCGCCGCGATGGCAGTGACTGACACCTTTGTCTTCTCTGGTGCCGGACAGAACTGGGTTGTTCCCGACGGCGTGACTTCTGTCACGTTCAGTGTCTTTGGCGCCGAGGGTGCAGCCGGGCCCACCGGCTCGGGCGGGCTCGGAGGCCACGCCACGGCAACGGTCCCGGTCACCCCTGGCCAGAGCCTCCAGATCAACGTGGGCGGACGGGGCGTTGGCTCACGCGGCGGCTTCAACGGGGGTGGAGATGGCGCAACCCAGGGCGGGGGTGGCGGGGGTGCATCCGACGTCAGGGGTGGGTTCGCGAGCCTCTCCGATCGCCTGATGGTGGCGGGGGGTGGAGGTGGCGCGGCCGCGTTCTTCATCCCGGGCACAGGCGGACCCGGCGGCGGCCTCACCGGTGGCGACGGGCTGGGGGCCAACCCCGGAGGGGGCGGCACACAGTCCGGCCCGGGCACGACCATCACCGTGCCGACCCCCGGCCTCGGGTTTGGCGGGGCCGGCCAGCTTTGCTGTGGCGGTGGCGGTGGCGGTGGCCTGTACGGCGGCGGCGGCGGGTTCGACTCCGGTGGAGGGGGCGGTTCCGGTTTCGGCCCATCGGGAGTGGTCTTCGAAACGGGGGTCCGGTCAGGCGATGGCCTTGTCACGGCTACCTACAGCCCGAACGCGCCGGTGGTCTGCCACGGCGAGCGCGCCACGATAGTCGGAACGTCTGGGCCGGACATTCTCCACGGCACCCCGGGACTCGATGTGATCGTGGCCGGAGCGGGCGACGACCGGGTACGAGGCGGCCGAGCCGAAGACTCCATCTGTGGTGGGCGGGGTGACGACACCCTCAAGGGTCAGCGTGGCGACGACAACCTCCGCGGCGGGCCTGGTGACGATGTCTGCAGCGGCGGCAGCGGCAAGGACGGGTCCAACGCGTGCGAGGAGAAGGCCTCGATCCCCTAGGCGACGGCGCCGAACTCCCGCTCCACGAGTGGGGTCCGGCCGTGCGCCGACTGCCGTACGCGCAAGCGTGGCGTCCGGAAACAAAGGGTCACAATCGATTTCGCGTGGCGGGCGTCCCTCAAACCTCTACCACGGCGTCTGTCACGTAGTCTCGGAAGGTGTCGCTGGCGCGCCCCAGCTCAGGCGTATCGCCACGCTCAAGGAACTCGAGGATCAGCCCCTGAACGCCGGCGACGACCAGGACTTCCAGGGCTCCCCGTTCCATCTGAAGGCGGCGGCCTCGCGCGAGCTGATCATCGATCAGCTGAGCCACGAGGCCGCGAAAGCGGCTAGTGATGTAGTTCGCGGGGTCCCTGAGCGCGGGGTTCGTGACCGCCTCAGCACGCAGCCCGAACCAGGCGACCAGCAGCGCCCTGTCGTTGATGATCGCCTCCCACAACAGCGAGTAGCCACGCTCGACGATGTCCGCTGGCTCCTCAAGGCCGGTGGTCACCGCTTCCAGGCGAGAAATCAATTGGTCACCAATCTCATGCATCAGCGCCCCGAAGAGGCCCTCACGGCTCCCGTAGTAATAGATAACGACCCGTTTGCTTACGGCGGCCTCATCGGCGACGCGCTGCAGTGAGGTGGCTGCGTAGCCGTCCCGTGCCAGGCAGCGCAGCGCGGCGTCAACGATCTCGACTGCCCGGCGCCTGCCCTTCGGCGTGAGGGTGCCACTGGAACGCACAGCCGCCATCCTACCCTCTGGTCGAAATAACGAACCATTTGGTACGTTTTCACCATGAAGCATCCTGGAGGTGGCATTCGGCTTGTCATCTGGGTCCTGGTCATGGCCGTCCTCGTCTTTCAGAGCTTCAGGGTCGGGGGGCACTTTTCGCCGAGGTCGGTGGGCCCCTCCGGGACCCGCAGCGACGATTCGCATCAGATCTCCGATCAAGCGGTCGGACTGCTCGCGACACAGCTGACGATCAACGAGGTTGCGGCGGCGCTGACTTCGATGGCCTGTGCGGTGATGTGGTCGTGACCGCGTACTGCATCGAGGTCGACCCGGCGGGACCATCTCTCGCCTTCCTGGTGCTTCCAATCGGTTTGATTGGATGGCGCTGGGGCCGCTGGCCCGCCTGTGCGGCCGCCGCCGCGGCACTGTTGCTGGCGTTCATTCTCAGCCAGGCCTGTCCAGGATGGGAGATTGGCCCGCTGACCTATCTCTCTCGCGCGACGGCATTCCTGACGGTCGCGTTGCTGGCCGGCCGGCTGGCCGAGGAGCGGGCCATCGTCTCGGCCCCGCCCGCTCACCCGTCGCGCCCCATGGCAGAGCTAGGGGGCCTGACGGCCCGTGAGCGGGAAGTACTTGGGCTGATCGCGACTGGCGCCGCGAACGCAGAGATCGCCGAGCGGCTGGGAATCGCGGAGACCACGGTCAAGTCCCACGCCAAGCGCGTATTGCACAAGCTCGGTGTCCGAAACAGGACCGAGGCGACGCGCCTGTACCTAGGCCATCCTTTGGGATGAATTGCCCGAATTCGAACAGCAGCTTCGGCCCGGAGGCAGTCGTTCGCCTCCGCGTGGCCTTTGAACGCACACCTCATCCGATGTTGATCGCTGATAACCAGCGGCGCTGGGTGACGGGAAACGATGCCGCTGCTGAGCTGCTCGGCATCTCGCGCGTAGAGATCCCGTGGCATGGGATGGACGACTTCACGCCTTCCACCGAGCGCCAGCGCCTCCAGAACGGATGGGGGGTGCTTCTGGCGGCCAACGGGGAGGCTGAGGGCCGGGGCGAGTTGTACCTCGCCAACCGCGGGTCCGTCCCGATCGAATTCAGCGCCACGGCCAATGTGCAGCCCGGACGGCATCTATCGGTGGTCATCCCACTCTGCGCGCATCCCTTTGAGATGGCGAAAGACGCCTCCGATCCGGACGCTACCTGGACACGGCTGTGGGCGGAGGAGCGCAGGATGGTGGAACTGACAGAGCGTGAGCGCGAGGTGGTGACGCTCGTCGCGTCCGGACTTCAGAGCGCTGTAATCGCCGAGCGACTGTTCGTGTCCTCCGAGACGGTGAAATCCCATGTGCAAAACGCCATGCGCAAGCTCGGAGTCCATACGCGGGCCCATGCGGTCGCCGTAGCGCTCGTGACCGGGCAGATCACCTGGGATCTGTGATCTTCACCCCGGCTGGGGTGCGGTTCCCGTACTAGGGTGCATCTCGGGGTCAACCGTGAATCAGCCACCCATCAGCAGCGCGGGCGGCCTCCATCACCGCTTCCGAGAAAGTTGGATGCCCGTGACAGATCCTGGCGAGTTCCGGGAAGCCCCCCTCCAGAGCTCTCACGTCGGCAACCTGCTGGATTAGGTCGGTGGCGCGTGATCCAATGATGTGACCGCCGAGAAGGGCTCCGTACCTCCGCTCGCCGATCAGTTTCACCATCCCGGTTCTGTCCCCATAGACAGCACCCGCTCCAACGGCGCTGAAGGGGACAGAGACTGCGATTACGTCGAAACCACGAGCTATGGCGTCCGCCTCGGTCAGTCCGACAGTCGCGATGTTCGGCGAGCAGAACGTCGCCCGCGGGATATTGTCGATGTCGAGGGCGTGGGTGTCATGGCCCGCGGCGTCCTCGACGGCAATGATGCCCTCGTCGGATGCCTTATGGGCCAACGCGGGGCCTCGGACGAGATCGCCGATTGCCCAAACACCTGCGCTCGTCGTTCGCAAGGAGGCGTCGACGGAGATCAGGCCATCGTCTGAGGTCTGGACACCAGCGGCGTCCAGGCCAAGCCCCTTGGTATCAGCGCCCCGACCGGTCGCGACAACCAACCACTCGACCTCAAGCGCTTCCCCATCCACAGAGAACTTGACCGACCGCTCGAGCGACCTGACGTCCTCCACCTTGACACCGCAGCGGACGTCTATGCCCTGCTTCTTGAAGGCTCGCTCTGCTAGCCGGGAGATGTCCGTGTCCTCTGCGGGTGTGACGCGGTCGAGACCCTCCAACAGAGTGACCTTGGAGCCAAGCCGGGCATATGCCGAAGCAATCTCAACGCCCGATGCGCCGGCGCCGACCACCGCAAGCGTCGTTGGAAGCTCCGGCAATGCCCAGGCCTTTTCAGTGTCGATGACGCGATCCTCGAAAGGTGTCCCTGGGAGGGGCTTCGCGATGCTGCCTGTTGCCAGAATGATCGCCTTCAACGCTCTGATCTCCTGAGCGGACCCGTCGCTCTCGACACTGATGCGGCCCTCACCCTCCAGGCGACCTCGCCCGTTGATGACCTCGACCTTGTTCTTGGTCAGTAGCGCGCCGACCCCGCCAGTCAGAGTCGTGATCACCTGCGCGCGCCGTTCGTGGACCTTGTTGAAATCGATCTTCGCTTTTCCGACGGTAATTCCCAGCTCGGTTGCGGACTCGGTGCTTTGGAGAACGTCGGCGACATGAAGTACGGCCTTGGCCGGAATGCAGGCGTAGTTGAGGCAGCGACCACCGACCCGATCCGCCTCGATGATTGCCGTCCTCAGTCCGAGCTGGCTTGCACGGATGGCGGCGACGTAGCCACCGGGCCCGGAGCCGACGATCACGCAGTCAACTGCTTCTGGGC
>JAXDIE010000151.1:0-6996 GCA_034664165.1 Thermoleophilaceae bacterium
ACGAGCTCAGGATCGGCATTGGCCTGAACACCGGCATGGTTGTGGCTGGAAACGTGGGAGGTGCAGGGCGTCTGGAGTTCAGCGTGGTCGGCGACGCCGTGAACACCGCTGCGCGGGTCGAGGCCGCGACCAGGGTCACCGGCGACACGATCCTGATCACGGAGGCCACGCGCGAGCGGCTTGCCACTTCGGCGGTCGAGCTGGAGGCGCGGCCGGCCCAGGCGGTCAAGGGAAAGAGCCGGCCGGTGGCCGTATTCGCTCCGTCACTATTCTCCAGCACGTGAGCGATCCCCAGGTCCAGTCAGGTCTCGAAGGCGTAGTCGCTTTTCGTACCGAGATCGCCGAGCCCGACAAGGAGGGCAGCGCCCTTCGCTACAGGGGCGTCGACATCGAGGACCTGGTCGGGCAGGTGCCCTACGAGAAGGTCTGGGGCCTTCTGGTCGACGGCAGCTTCGAGCCCGGCCTGGCTCCGGCCGAGCCGTGGCCGCTCACGGTCCACAGCGGCAACCCGCGCGCCGACGTCCAGGCTGCGCTGGCCATGCTCGGCCCGGCGTGGGGTTTCGAGGAGCTCATCGACATCACCGACGAGCAGGCGCGCACCGAGCTTGCGCGCGCCTCGGTCATGGCGCTCTCTTTCGTCGCCCAGTCCGCCCGCGGCCAGGGTAGGCCGCCGGTCTCCCAGTCCGAGGTCGACAAGGGGCAGACGATTCCCGAGCGCTTCCTGATCCGCTGGCGGGGCGAGGCCGACCCCCGCCACGTCAAGGCAATCGACGCCTACTGGGTGTCGGCAGCCGAGCACGGCATGAACGCGTCGACCTTCACCGCTCGAGTGATCGCCTCGACCGGGGCGGATGTGGCCGCATGTCTTTCCGGAGCCGTCGGCGCCCTCTCGGGGCCGCTCCACGGCGGCGCGCCTTCGCGCGTGCTCCAGATGCTCGACGAGGTCGAGCAGACGGGCGATGCCGAGGGCTGGGTAAAGAACGCCCTGGACAGCGGCCAGCGCCTGATGGGCTTCGGCCACCGCGTGTACCGCGCCGAGGACCCGCGCGCCCGCGTGCTGCGTCGCACGGCCAAGGAGATCGGCTCGGCCCGCGCCGAGGTGGCCGAGGAGCTCGAGAAGGTCGCGCTTGCCGAGCTCAAGGCCCGCCAGCCCGACCGCGTGCTGGCCACCAACGTGGAGTTCTGGTCGGCGGTCATCCTCGACGAGGCCGGAGTCACGCCAGAGCTGTTCACCCCGATGTTCACCTGTGCGCGCGTGGCCGGCTGGTCGGCGCACATCATGGAGCAGAAGCGCGAGGGCAGGCTGATCCGCCCGACCGCGCTCTACGCGGGCCCGGGCCCCAGGCCCATCTCGGAAGTCAGCGGCTCTCCGACCTGATCAGCAGCTCGCGTCGACGCGCGAGATCAGCCAGGACGGGCCCTGGCGCACCAGGTCGAACGAGACTTCGCCACTCCCGCCGGAGCTGATCACGTAGCTCGCGGTGGCCGATGCCGTGTCGCCGGCCACGGTGATCGACTTCGGCCCCAGCCCTTTCAGTGCGTACGTGCCCGAGCCGGTGTTGAACTGGGCGGTGTAGGTGTCGAGCACCCGGTCGATCCCCTCGGTCTCCGAACAGCCCTCTGCCGAGAGGCCGTGCCTGGCCACGTTGGAGGTAAACAGGCGCGACAGTCCACTCACGTTCTTCGCCGAGTAGTAGGACGCGTACTCCTGGAGCACCTGCTGCACCTCCTGCCTGTCCGCCGTCGGCGCCGGCTCGGCCGGGAACACCTGCTGCGTCGGCGTGTGCATATCGCGGGTCGCGATCGGTTCAGGCCCAGGCTGAGGCGATGCCTCCCGCTGGGCCAGCCCGCCCGCCGCTGCGTAGGCGCCGACGGCCACCGCGAGCGTTGCGATCACGGCCAGGGCGATCCAAAGGGGTGTGCGATTCGCGCCGCCGCCGGGAGCGATCGGCGCCGTGTGGGCATCGCCGGGAAGAGGCAGCGGGGTGGGCGCCGCCCCGGGCACGTGTGGCCGCGCGCCGATCTCGGTGGGTGGCGCCGGGGCCGGCAGCGGCCGGCCTGCGTGCGCGGCCATGAGCGCCGCGGCCATCTCCGCGCCGCTTCCATAGCGCTCGGCGGGCTCGATGGCCATGGCCCGGGCGATCACGGCGTCGAACGCCGGGCTCAGCCCCGGCTTGAGCTGCGAGGGCACGGGGCGCGGGTCGTTCATATGGGCCCAGCTGACGGCCATCTCGTTGTCGCGGACGAACGGCTGCTGACCGGTCAGGCACTCCACGAGCACGCAGCCCAGGGCATACAGGTCCGAGCGGGCATCCCCGCTCTCGCCGCGCAGCTGCTCGGGGGCCATGTATCCGAACGTGCCCACCATCTGGCCCGTGCGGGTCAGGCCCGGTGTGCCGACCGCTGTGCGCTTGGCCAGGCCGAAGTCGGTCAGATAGGCGTGATCCTGGCCGGAGATCGACCGCAGCATGATGTTGCCCGGCTTGATGTCCCGGTGGACTAGGCCAGCCGCATGGACGGCGTCCAGGGCGCCGGCGATCTGGCAGACCACGGTGGTGGCGCGATCCTCAGGCAGCCCGTCCAATCCCTGGAGCGCGACCTGCAGGCTTACGCCGTTGATCCACTGCATGGCGATGAACGGCTGGCCGTCATGCTCGCCCGCGGTGTAGATGGACACCACGTGCGGATGGTCGATCGAGGCCGCCAGGCGCCATTCGTGCTCGAAGCGGGCGCGGAAGTCCTGTGACTCGGCGATCTGCGAGGAGATCAGCTTGAGCGCCACCTGGCGCCCGATCGAGACCTGGGTGGCGCGGTACACCACACCCATTCCGCCGGCGCCGGCGGGCTCGATGACCTCGAAGTCCCCAAATCGATCTCCTGCGGAGAGGCCTTCGCTCACCGGGCTATCGTAGTGCGCCCGATGGTCTGTTCACGCTCGGCCCGGGGCTGCCTGGCGGCCCTCGGCGCAACCGCTGCCGTGGCCGGCGCCGTTGGATGCGGAGCGGAGCAGCAGGAGGCGTTGGTCACCGACACGCCGACGGTGAAGGCCAGGGGAGCGGATGCCCGGGCCGGTGGCGCGGAGGCGCAGATCGTGCGCGCGGCTGCTGGCCGGCGGTTCCATCGCCTGGAGCAGGAGTCGGGGGCCGCGCTCTCGGTTTCCCTGGCCGCACTGAAGCAGGGGCCCATCACCACGCTCGGCACCGACTCTCCCGAGCATGCGTGGAGCACGATGAAGGTGCCGCTGGTGGTCACGCTGGCGCGGGGCTCCGCGCTCTCCGAGCAGTCCAGGGAGGAGGCCCAGGCCGCACTCGAGAGCTCGGACAACCAGGCCGCCGCGGCACTGTTTGAACAGCTCGAGCAGGCAGCGGGCAGCCTGGAGGGTGCGAGCCGGGCGATCCAGGACACGCTGCGCCGCGCCGGCGATGACCGGACCAGGGTCAGCACCACCGCGCCCGCCGATGCTCCGTCCACGTTCGGCCAGACCGAGTGGTCGGCCCGCGCCGCGACGCTGTTCTACCGCGCACTCGGCCGCGGGTGTCTGCTCGGTCGGGGTGCCACGAGCTATGTGCTCAGCTTGATGAGCCACGTCGAGGAAGACCAGCGCTGGGGCCTGGGCATGGCCGGCTATGACCCGGATACCCCGCTGGCCTTCAAGGGGGGCTGGGGCCCGGAGCCTCACGATGGCTACGTGGTCCGCCAGAGCGGGATCGTCGGCCAGGGCCATGGCGGCTACGTCGTCTCCATAGTCGCCCGCTTGAAGCCGGGGGGCAGCGACCCGTTCGCCGCCGGCTGGCAAGCCGTGACGCTGGCCGCGGAATGGGTCCGCCACCAGGCCAATGCGGCCGGGTACTCCGGCTCCGCGGGCTGCTAGCCGGGACCGGCTCCGGCCACCGACCAGCCGAACTGTGTGACACCGGCCCGACTGGCCAGGGCGCCCTGGCGGCTGCCGCGCCGCAGGAACAGGACCGGGGCCGCGGCGCCGCGGGCGATGGCCGAGCGCGTGGGCCCGAGGCCCTCGCGCCGCCAGCGCTCGGAAAGGCCGATCACGAGCACGGCGGCACCGTCGGCCGCGGCCAGGATCGCGGCCTGTCCGGGCTCGGTGACCACCGGCTCGGCGGCCACGCCCACCGAGCCGCGCACCAGGGCGCTGGCATCGGCCAGCATTCGGTTCACGCGCTCGAACTCATCCGGGCTGGGCGCCGCGCCCACCAGCTGGAGGGGCGAGTCGGTGGCGGCAGCCAGCCAGGCTCCCAGCTCCAGCGCCCCCCAGTCGTGCTCGGCGCCACCGAAGGGCACCATCACGGGTCGCGATCTGTCGAAGTCCACGGGGACTCCCTCGCGCGCGACCAGCACGGCGACGTCGGACGGCGCGCTGCGCAGCACGTCGCTCACCTCGCCACGGGGAACGCCCGAGCCCAGCAGCGGCCGGCGGCCCTCGATGAGCACCAGGTCCACGTCCTGGCGCTCGGACAGGCGCACCAGGTCCCGGCCAGGTGTGCCGGAGACGATGGCCACCGCCCGGGCGGCGCTGCCACCCATGGCCAGCTGCCGCTGCACCTCGGCCATCTCGTCCGATGCGCTGTCCAGGCGCCGCGCCTCGGTCTGAAGCCCGCCGCGGGCCTGGGCGCCGGCGGTGGGGCGGAGCAGGCGCGCGATGACCAGCTCCCGCGGGGGCTTGGATCGTGCAAGTGGCTCTGCCACGGCCAGCAGCTGCGCCAGATCGCCGCCGCTCTGTGACGCCACGAGGATGCTGCGCTCGGGCACGGCCACACCGGGGGCCTCGTCCGACGCCCGCTGGGCGGCCACCTCCAGCTCGTCGCCCACCCCCGCTGACAGCTCGCGCCGGCGGTCCAGCAGCCGCAACGCCGGCCCCGCCATCAGCGTGGTGATCAGGGCCATGATCACGAGCATCGTGAACAGCTGCTGCGAGATCACACCCTTGTCCAGTGCCAGGTTCAGCACGATCAGCTCGGTCAGCCCGCGCGTGTTCATCAGAATCCCGACGACGGCCGAGGAGCGCCAGTCCATGCCCGTGAGGCGGGCCGCGATGGCGGCTCCGAACAGCTTGCCCACGATGGCGATTGCCAGGAGCAGGGCGGCAATCGCCCACATGTCGGCTCCCGATATCAGCCCGACGTCAGTCCGCAGACCCGTGAAGGTGAAGAAGAGAGGCAGCAGGAGCATGGCCACGAAGTCCTCGATCCGTCCGGTCACGTCCTCGGTCAGGCCGTCGTTCCGGGGCATCACAAGGCCCATGACGAACGCGCCGAAGATCACGGCGATACCGATGGTCTCGGTGGCGAAGGCCGACAGCAGGACACCGGCGAAAATGGCCACGATCCACCCGGAGGGCACCCGGCCCACCTCCTGATAGGCCGTCGACATCCTGCTCAGAACGGGTCGGACCACCAGCCACATGACCAGGCAGAAGACGATTGCCAGGCCGATGGTCACGAGCACCTGGAGACCCGATCCCGCACCGGCGATCGCCAGGGCCACGGCGATCAGGAACCACGCGGTCACGTCGTCGATGGCGGCACACGCCAGGACCAGCGTGCCCACCGGCGTATCGAGCATGCGCCGCTCCACCAGGATTCGTGCCAGCACCGGGAAAGCGGTGATCGACATGGCCACGCCCATAAACAGGGCGAACGGCAGGAAGCCACCGCCCGTGCCCAGGAGCGGGTAGAGCGGGATCGCCACCGCGAGCCCCAGGACCATCGGCAGCGCAACGCTCGCGTTCGAGATGGCAACCGCCTGGCGCACGCGGCCCTGCAGCAGGGAGAAGTCCAGCTCCAGCCCCACGAGGAACATGTAGAAGACAAGCCCGAGGTTGGCCACGACCCCGATCACGCCCACGACCTCTGGCGGGAACAGCGCGGCCTGGGCCTCGGGGAAGAGGCGGCCGAACAGGGTTGGGCCCAGGGTGATTCCGGCGATCACCTCGCCCATCACGCGCGGCTGGCCGAGCTTCACCGCCACGAGGCCCGCGAGCCTGGCCGTCAGCATGATCACGGCGACCGCCAGGAAGAAGAGAGCCACGAGATGAGCCGGAGTGGGGGCCACGGCCAGGGGGAATCCGGCAGTCATGGCGGGGAGCCTAGCCGTCGAACCCGTGGCTACAGTTGCTCCAATGAGCGCGGGACCGCCGGAGCCCAAGGACGTGGTGCTGGGCATCGTGGGCGACGGCCTGGGCTCGCTTCAGGTCTATCTCACTGCGATCTATCTCGGGTTCGAGCCCGAGCACATCGGGATCTTCGGCCCCAACGCCAATCCGGTGGGCACCTACCAGCAGTTCGCGTGGAATCTCGGGCAGACGGTGCTCCGATCCGAGTCGGAGTCGCACTTCCTCCCGGCCGACTTCCCGACCTTCGCCCAGCTCGACGCGCTGGCGCACCGCAACCCGGCGTTGCTCATGCGCTCGGTGGGGCGGAAGTTCAATCCGGGGGTGGGCGAGATCCTCACCGAGGCCATGGTGGTGGCCCGCGAGCTCGGCTACCCGCAGCGCTTGATCGGCGGGCACCGGGTGGGCTGGGTCTCGCGCGAGCCGGGGCCGGCGCCCCACTTCACGCTCTACGACGAGGACGCCAACCAGCTGGGCCGGGCTCGCCACGTGATGCTGGCCGTGGGGCACGGGCCGCTCGCGTTCCCCGGGGTCTATGGCGCGGCGCGCGAGGATCCCGCGGTGGGCGACCGCATCGTCCAGGCCTACGAGCCAAAGAGCTACTTCCCCGGGGGCCGCTACCTGGTGGTGGGCTCCGGCATAGCGTCGGTGAACGAGTGGGCCAACGTGATCGAGGCGGGGGCGGAGTGCATCGCCATGCGCCGCAACCCCACGCCCGAGGAGCAGGACCTCAACGTTCCGCGCTGCCTGTTCGAGGGCAGCGGCATCGACGCCTTCCAGTCGCTCGACTTCGACGAGCGAATCGCCTTCCTCGGCCGGGCGCTCAGGGGCACGGCCCCCGCCCGCCGTGGTTGGGCGGAGGTTGTGGCGCG
>JAXDIE010000155.1:0-34684 GCA_034664165.1 Thermoleophilaceae bacterium
TCGTCGGCGGGCAGGACGTCGTCCATGATCGAGGTCACCGCGTTGGTCTTCGAGATCTTCTTGGACTCCAGCCGCTCGCGCTCGAGCATGTTGTAGAAGTCCATGTTGCCGCCCACATTGAGCTGCGACGTGTGGAGCATCTTCACGCCGCGATCGGCGAACAGGCGGGCGAGCGTGCGGTGCACGATCGTCGCGCCGACCTGGCTCTTGATGTCGTCGCCGACGACCGGCAGGCCGGCCTTCTTGAAGCGCTTGTCCCAGTAGTCCTCGCGGGCGATGAAGACCGGGATGCAGTTCACGAAGCCGCAGCCGGCCTCGAGGATCTGCTCGACGTACCACTTGGTCGCGTCCTCGGACCCGACCGGCAGGTAGGAGACGACGACGTCGGTCTTGGTGTCCTTGAGGATCTTCACAATGTCGGCGGTCTCGCCGGGAGCCTTCGTGATCTTCTCCTTGAGGTACTTGCCCAGGCCGTCGTGGGTCATGCCCCGGTGGACCTTGATCCCGAGATCCGGCACGTCGGCGAACTTGATCGTGTTGTTCTGACCGGACCAGATGGCCTCCGAGAGATCCTTGCCCACCTTGTCGGCATCGATGTCGAAGGCGGCGGAGAACTCGATGTCGCGCACGTGGTAACCGCCCAGGTCGACGTGCATCAGGCCGGGCACGCGCTCGGCCGGATCGGCGTCCTTGTAGTACTCGACACCCTGCACGAAGGCAGAGGCGCAGTTGCCCACGCCGATGATGGCCACGCGCACCTTTTCGGCCTGGTAGCGCGAAGCGCCGTTGCTGGAAGCTTGGTCAGTCAAGACGTGATCCCCTAAGTTCGTTGTCGCCCATCGGTCGCGGGCAGCGGGACAGCCAACCCCGAAAGGGGCTTCCGGTTACGTGTTCAGCGCCCTACGAACGTGAAGAACCCGTTGCACGACGGTGAAAGTCGTGAGCGCCGCGAGCACGTAAACGGCCGGCTCGAGCAACGAAAAGTCTGCCAGACCAAGGCCCTGCGCGAAGACCAGGCCCGCGGAGATGATCACAACGCGCACGGGCCTGGTGGCCAGGCCGACCTTGCATTCGACCCCGAGGGCCTCCGCGCGGGCGCGCGTGTAGGAAACCATCAGCGAGCTCAGCACCGCGATCACGACGGCGGCAACCGCCAGCTTGTCGCCCACCCCGGCGAAGTAGAAGGCGATCGCGGTGAGCACAGCCCCCTCCTCGACCCGGTCGAGCGTCGAGTCGAGGAATGCGCCGAAGGGCGTCCCCTTTCCCGACATGCGCGAGTAGCGCCCGTCCATGGTGTCCATGACCGAGCCGACGATGAAGGCGATGCCGCCGGGCAGCCAGAGCTCCTGGGTGACCAGCCCTGCCGCCAGCAGGTTCAGCAGCAGACCGGTGAGCGAAATGGCGTTGGGCGTCAGCCGTGACTCGATCAGGGCGCTCCGCGCGTAGTCGCGGGCCTCGGCCATGTTCCGTGGGGTCGTCTGGTCGCTCATTGCCCGAGGATGAAACGGGTTGGGCGGTCCAGGAGGCTCTCGTCGTCGACCCACCACCAGTGGCCGGGGGCGTCGACCAGCTCGAACTCCACAGGCCCGCCCAGCGCCGCCGCCGTCGCGGGGCCGCACGTGGCCGGAAGGATGTACGGGTCGTTGGCCGACCACAGGGCCAGCGCCGGACAGGTGATCCTGCCAAGGTCGGTGGCAGCTGCCAGGACCTCGGGGGGCGCCGAGCGGTAGAGCTTGAGGATTGCTCTCTGGGTGCCCTGGTCGAAGTGATCCCAGACGATGTCCATGAATTCGTCCGGCAGCGGCTTGCCCCCGCGTCCCTCCCGCGTGAGCTGCTTCAGCATCCACCGGGTCGTGAAGCCCATCGTCAGCTCACCGATCACCGGGGTTCTCCATCCGCGCGCGATGCGGTGCCATCGGTAGCCCTCGACGCCGATCGGCACGTGGCCGAGGGTGACCAGTCGGTCCAGCCGAGCCAGGACCTCGGGCCGCATCGCCAGCGCAAGGCCACCCCAGTCGTGGACCACCATCGAGAAGCGGTCGATCGAGTGGTGGTCGAGGAAGGCCTCGAGCCAGGCGGTGTAGCCGGGGATCGAATAGTCGAAGTCGGTGGGCTTGCCCGATCGGCCGAACCCGGGGAGGTCTGGCGCCAGGCCGCCGGTGCGCTCGAGGAAGGGCAGCCAGATGTCCGAGTTCACCGGCACGCCGTGGACGTAGAGGATCGGCGAGCTCCCGACCTGATCGGCCTCGCGCCAGAAGGCGGGGATGCCTCCGATCTCCCCCTGCACGTCTCGGGTGTCAGTCATCGAGCGGTTGATACCACTGGACGGCTACTCCGCGCCCGTTGCCTCCCGGAGCTCTTCGATCGAGCGCCGGATGAGGCGGGACACATGCATCTGTGAGATCCCCATGAGCGCGGCGATGTCCGCCTGGGTCATGTCGTCGACAAAGCGCAGCCGAAGGATCTGCTGCTCGCGCTCGGGCAGAGCCGCGAAAGCGGGGGCCACCGTCTGGCCGAGCTCGATCAACTCGAAGCGCTCGTCCTCCTGGCCGAGGGTCTCGCTGATGCTGTGGCCCTCGTCGTCGCCGCGCCGAGCCGGGCCGTCGAGCGTCCCCGGGGCGTACGCGCTGCCGGCCTCGATCGCCTCCAGCACCTCCTCCAGCTCCAGGTCGAGCGCTTCGGCCAGCGCACCGGGAGACGGGCTGCGGCCGTCCCGGGCGGTCAGGACCTCGATCGTCTCCGCCACCTTGAGGTGCCGCTCCTTGAGCGATCTCGGGACACGCATTGCCCAGCCCTTGTCGCGGAAATGGCGCTTGAGCTCGCCGAGGATGCTGGGCACGGCGTACGGGATGAACACCCCCACCTCGGGGTCGAAGCGGTCGACGGCCTTGACCAGCGCCATGTAGGCCACCTGCTCCAGGTCCTCCTGGGGCTCGTTGGTGTGCCGGTAGCGGCCCGCCAGCCTGCGGGCCAGGGGGAGGAATCGTCCCACCAGCTCCTCACGCGCCCGGGCATCCCCCTCGCCGGCCAGGCGGAACAGGCGATCCTCCGAAAGCGCGGCAAGCCCGGCGCTGGAGCGGTCGGCACCGCCCTGGAGCCCCTCGTCGGCCATGGTCAGCTCAACGTCTCCGCATGCGACGAAGCGGTCGGCGTGATACCCATTCCCGGGTGAGGATTTTCCAGGTCGATATCCAGCAGGCTTCCGGTGGCGCCACAGTCGCCGTATCGGGCGAGATCGACCTCTCGGTCATCGAGGAGCTCGACGGCCACCTGGCACCGATTCTGGCCGACTCGCCCGATCCACTCGTGATCGACCTGCGCCAGGTCACGTTCGTCGACTCCAGTGGCCTGCGTTTCCTGCTCAAGCTGAACGAGGGCGCCAAGGCCGATGCCCGTCGCTTCGTGCTTGTTGCGGCGGGAGACCCGGTGATCCGCGTGCTCCAGCTGGCCGGCGTGGATGGCCGGCTCGAGGTCGTAGCCGATCCGGCTGATCTCTAGCTCGCCTCCAGCCGCAGCTTGAGTCGTTCCGTGCCGTCGGCCTCGTGCAGCAGGTCGATCCGGTTGCAAAGCTTTTCCAGGACGCGGCCGATCACCGGTGCTTCTGTGTCGGCCACCACCGAATCGCCCTGTCCGGCCCGGTATGGGCCCGACGACAGCTCCACGACTCCCGGGGAGTTGTCGGCCTGTATCTCCAATACGTCGCCGTCGAGGCGGGCCGGCGAGTGAACGGCCAGCAACTCTCCGGCCATGACGGCTTCGGTCAGGCGGTCGAAGGACAGGTCGGCCTGTGCCCCGAGCACCGCGACGATCCGGCGAAGGATCAGCTCCGCGCCCGCGGATCTCCTGCCTTCGGGCCCGGTCAGGGGAGCATCGAAGGCCATGGTCACCTGAGTGCCGTCCTCCGACGACGAGATTCCCAGCTCCAGTGCAGTGCCGCTCATCAGGACCAGTCCGAACCCTTGCTCGCCGCGGCCATTGCTGAGCACGTTGGCCGGTATCCCGCGGCCGTGGTCGGTGACGGTGGCCGTGAGCGTTCCATCGGAGGATCGAAGGTCGACGGTCATCGTCCCTTCCGCGTCATCGGGGTAGGCGTGCTTGACGACATTGGAGGCCGCCTCGGTGATGGCCAGCTCGGCGTCGCCCAGCGCATCGTCGGGCAGGCCGGCAATCTGGCCGAACGCCTTGAACGCCTGCCGGATGACCGGCAGGTTCTGTGCGTCGGCAGGCAGCCCGAGCTTCAGCCCAGGCCGCCCGAGTTCGATCTTGATGTCGATCATCGCCCCCCTGCCCCGGCGTTGATCAGACTCCGGTGGAACCTCCAAAGCGTCCTCCGAGGCCGTATCCGCCGCTCGGTATCCCGCCGAGCAGAACGAGAATGGCGGCCACGAGCCCGACGACCGAAGGCAACCCCAGGGCCAGGCAAAGGGCATAGACGAGTGCCGCCAGAAGAATCGCAATCAAAGTCCCAACCATCTCGGTCTCCTTTTTCGCTGTCAGCGATCCGGATACCCCCCGGTACCAGGCAGAAACCCCCTTGCACCTTCTCGCCCACGCTCAGCCGGCCCGCATTACGGCGAGGACAGCCGTGTCGTCACGCTGGCTGCCGACCTCGAATCGATCGAGGGCGTGCTCGACCCTGGTGATCGTGTCCGCGGCGCTCCGGGCGCCCTTGAGCGTCGTCCGCAGGCGCTGCTCGCCGAAGCGGCCGGCGGCTCCGACCGCGTCGAGCACGCCGTCCGTGTGAAGCACCAGCTGGTCACCCCGCTGGATTTCGATCTGCTCGGTCTGCCACTCGCCGTCGTCGAAGGCCCCGAGGAAGGGGCCGAGCCGCCCGACCGGGTCGGCTTCTCCGCCGCGCAACAGGAGCGGCGGCGGGTTGCCGGCGCACGCCACAGTGGCGACGGCGCCGTCGGCCTGGTCCACCAGTTGAACGGCAACCACCGCGCAGAGGGACAGATCGCCCCGCTCACGCAGGGCGCGGTTGACGAGCTCGAACGCCTCCTCGGGAGTCGATCCCAGCTGACCCGCGGTACGGATCGTGTAGCGCGCCAGGGCCGTGAGCGATGCGGCCGGTGCGCCGCGGCCCGCGACATCCCCCACCACGGCCATCCAGCCGGCAGGCACCCGGAAGACGTCGTAGAAGTCGCCGCCCACCTGGGTCTGCTCCCCGGCGGCGCGGTAGAGGCTCGCGGCCAGCCAGCCGTCCATCGCGGGCAACTCGGGAGGCAGGAGGCCCTGCTGGAGCGCCGCAGAGACGCTGGTTCGCTCGGTGTTGAGCCGGGCGTTCTCGACTGCGGATGCCGCACGCCGGCCGAACTCCTCGAGCAGAGCCTGGTCGATCTCGTCGAACTCGGGCCCGCGCCCGGACCTCGCGACGACGATCTGACCCACCAGGGTCTCGCCGATCAACATCGGTGCGGTTATCTCCGATCCATCACGCGGCCTCCCGGCAGCGCCGCCGCCGGCCACCGACGCGGGCTCTAGCTGGCCGCGGGCCCCGGGCACCAGGACCGTGCACCATTCGCCCAGCTCGGGAACCAGGAGCTGGGCCACCTGCTCGAGGGCCTCGCGGGATTCGAGCGTGTCGGCCAGGAGTTCACTCGACCGGGCCAGGAAGCGCTGATGGAACTCGGTCCGCTTGGCATCGGTCACGTCCTCCATCACGTTGACGGCGAGCACCGCCTGACCGGCTCCGTCGCGCACCGCGCTGGACTTGACCAGGTGCCAGCCCTCCTCGCCCGACGCGATCCGGACCGACCTGACCAGCAGCGTGGGGGCGGGCTTGCCGGCCAGGACCCGCCGCCCTGGCAGCTCGTCGGGGGCGATCGCGCGACCGTCCGGGTGAAACATCTGGAAATGGGCCAGGAGCTCGCCGGGCGCGGCCGACAGGACCTGCTCCACGGTGTCGAATCCGAGCAGCTCGGCCCCGGCCTGATTGGTATAGACGAGGTTGCCGTCCAGGTCCTGCACGGTCACGGCCTCGGCCAGGGTCCCCATGATCGCCGCCATCCGGTTCTGCGTGGAGACCAGCTCGCTGGACAGCCCTGCGTTGTCCAGCGCCAGGGCGAAGCGGCTGGCCAGCAACTCGGCGAAGGCCAGGTCGTCATGGGTGTAGCGGGGCCGCTGGCCCGTGGCCAGCAGGGTCACCGCCCCGAGCGTGCGCCCGCGGGCGCGTACCGGGACGAAAATCGCCGAGGTGCAGCCGACCGAGCGCATCAACGCCAGGTCGTCGGCGTCGTGGGCGGCGGCGGTCAGGTACTCCTCGCCGAAGTCCTCGACCAGGACCGGCTTGCCGGTCAGCACGATGCGGGTCGCACCCGGCGCCCGCGGCCCGGTGGGCGCCCGCTCGAACAGCCGCTGCTCGAGGCTTTTCAGCCGGGGGCCGTTCGCGCGCACCGCATTGCGGGCGATCTTGCCGTCGCTGCCTACGGTGTCGAGGATGCAGACGTCAGCCAGTGTCGGCACCACGACGTCCAGCACGCGGGAGATCGTCTCATCGGGCGGCAGCGACCCGTCGACGACTTCGCCGACGCCCGCCAGCAGCTGCATCTGGTCGGCATAGCCCTCCAGGCGCGAGCGCGCCAGCGATGCCAGCGTCGAGATCGTGCCCACCAGCGCGAGGACCCCCAGGCGGATCGCAAACGTGGGATCGGTGACCGGCGTGCCGTGCCGGTAGCCGCTCGCCCCGGCGACCGCCAGGGCGAGGACAGCAACTGCCGCGGTCGTACGCGGACCCGCCAGCAGAGCGCAGATGACGGGGGCGACCGCGAACGTCCCCATCAGAGAGACCGCCGGGCCATTGGCCATGTCCAGCACGCCGAGCACGATCAGGGCCCCGATGCCTAGGAACAGGCCAAGCCAGCGCCCGCGGAGCGCGTGGGCGCGGCCCGTGCGAACGGGGAACCTGCGTCGGCTGCTCCCGGACGTCTCGGTCGGCCGGCTCATGGCCGTCGAGGCTAGTGGACGGGCAGGTACGTTGCCGGGGATGGCATCCCATGACGAATTCAAGCGGCCGACTCGCCGGCGGGTCCGCGCGATCCGCGACCGGCTGCGCGAGACCTACGGGGAAGCGGTGCTCGTGCCCCACCGCGACCCGGTCCACGAGCTCGTGCTCACGATCCTCTCCCAGCACACCAACGACAGGAACCGTGACGTCGCCTACGGCCGGCTGCGCGAGAGCTTCCCCGACTGGGACGCGGTGGCGGCGGCCCCGGAGCAGGAGGTGGCGGATGCCATCCGGCCCGGCGGCTTGGCGAACATCAAGGCAGCCCGGATCCAGGCGGTGCTACGCGAGTTGGCGGGGGATGACCTGCACTGGATCGAACACGCCCCGCTGCAGGAGGCCCGGGACTATCTCTGCTCCCTGCCGGGCGTGGGCAGGAAGACCACGGCCTGCGTGCTCCTCTTCTCCTACGGCCGGCCGGATATCCCGGTAGACACCCACGTCGACCGGGTGGGCAAGCGCCTCGGGCTGTTCCGGCCGAAGGCCTCGTTCGAGGAGGAGCACGACGAGATGCTGCGCGTGGCCGACCCGGAGGACGCCTACGACCTGCACATGAACCTGATCCGGCACGGCCGTCTGGTCTGCAAGGCGCGGGCGCCGCGCTGCCACGAGTGCACACTTCTCCGCATGTGCCCGTACGGCCGCGCCCAGCGGTCATCTGGATAGAGTCGCCGCCATGAGCGATGAATGGCGTGTGGAGGTAACTGTCGGTGATGAGTCCGGCCAGGTCTCGATGGGCGAGGTCCTGACCGCCGCCGACCTTGACTCCGAGGCAGAGGAGCGGCTGGGCGGCGAGGTGATCGTGACTCACGACGGGCCGCACCTCTTCCTGTACTCGGCCAGCGAGGAAGGCGCGCGGGAAGCCGAGCGCGTGGCCGCGGGGCTGATCGCCGAGAACGGGCTGGACGGAACAACCCTGGTCACCCGCTGGCACCCGGACGAACAGACCTGGAAGGACGCTGCCGTGCCGCTGCCCTCGACGCCCGAGGAGCGCGAGGCCGAGCAGGAGCGCCTGGAGGAGGCCGAGAGCATCGAGCTAGCCACCGAGGGAACCTACGACTGGGAGCTCCGGATCGAGCTTCCGGGACACGCCGAAACCGTCGAGTTCGCGCGTACGCTTCGCAGCGAGGGCCTCCCGGTCATCCGCAGGTGGCGCTACCTCCGGGTCGGGGCTCTCACCGAGCAGGATGCCCGCGAGCTGGCCGGGCGGATCCGCGCCGAGGCGCCCGAGGGCGCTGTCATCAGGCTCGACGCGAACCTCGACTTCCCGTCGGGGGCGCTCACGAACTGGCTCGAGAGCCGGTTCCAGCCCTAGCCCCTACTTGCGGCCGCAGAGCTAATCTGCTATAAGTTCACTTAGATTTCAGTACCCGAACTCAAGCAGCAGAAAGGCTTTCGCATATGGCCAAGACAATAGGAATCGACCTGGGGACCACCAACTCCTGCATGGCCGTGCTGGACGGTGGCGAGCCCTCGGTCATCGAGAACTCCGAGGGCGGGCGGACAACCCCGTCAGTAGTCGCGTTCGCCCCCAGCGGTGAGCGCCTGGTCGGCACGGTGGCCAAGCGCCAGGCCGTGACCAACCCCGAGAACACCGTCTTCTCGATCAAGCGCTTCATGGGCCGCAAGGAGGGCGAGGTCAAGGAGGAGGAGAAGATCGTCCCCTTCGAGGTCGTGTCCGGCCCGGCCGGCGAGGCGCGCGTGAAGGCAGGCGGCAAAGAGTTCTCGCCGCCCGAGATCAGCGCGATGATCCTCCAGAAGCTCAAGGCAGACGCCGAGGCCTACCTCGGCGACACCGTCGACGGCGTGGTCATCACGGTGCCGGCCTACTTCAACGACGACCAGCGCCAGGCCACGAAGGACGCGGGCAAGATCGCCGGCCTCGAGGTCAAGCGCATCATCAACGAGCCGACCGCGGCCGCCCTGGCCTACGGCCTGGACAAGAAGGGCGCAGCCGACGAGACCATCCTGGTGTTCGACCTCGGCGGCGGCACGTTCGACGTGTCGGTGCTCGAGATCGGCGACGGCGTGTTCGAGGTCAAGGCCACCGCAGGTGACAACCACCTCGGCGGCGACAACTTCGACAAGACGGTCGTCGACTGGCTGGTCAAGGACTTCAAGGCCTCGCAGGGCCTCGACCTGTCCCAGGACAAGATGGCCCTTCAGCGCCTGTACGAAGCGGCCGAGAAGGCGAAGGTCGAGCTCTCGACCACCCAGGAGACCCAGATCAACCTGCCGTTCATCACGGCTGATGGATCCGGGCCCAAGCATCTGGACACGCGGCTCACACGCGCCAAGCTGGGCGAGCTGACGGCCGAGCTGATCGATCGCGTGGTCGGCCCCACCAAGCAGGCCATGTCCGACGCCGGCGTCACCGGGGCGGACATCGCCCACGTGGTTCTGGTCGGCGGCATGACCCGCATGCCTGCCGTGCAGGAGAAGGTCAAGGAGCTCACGGGCAAGGACCCGCACAAGGGAGTCAACCCCGACGAGGTGGTCGCGATCGGCGCCGCCATCCAGGCGGGTGTGCTCTCGGGCGACGTCAAGGACGTCCTCCTCCTCGATGTCACTCCGCTCACGCTGGGCATCGAGACCAAGGGCGGGGTCATGACAAAGCTCATCGAGCGCAACACGACGATCCCGACCCGCAAGTCGGAGGTCTTCTCGACCGCCGAGGACAACCAGCCCTCGGTCGAGGTGCACGTGCTCCAGGGCGAGCGGGAGATGGCGAGCCATAACAAGTCGCTCGGCAAGTTCCAGCTCACCGGCATCCCGCCGGCGCCGCGAGGGATCCCGCAGATCGAGGTCGGCTTCGACATCGACGCCAACGGGATCATCAACGTCTCCGCGAAGGATCTGGGGACCGGCAAGGAGCAGAAGGTCGAGATCAAGGCCGGCACCGGCCTCTCCGAGGACGAGGTCGAGCGGATGGTCAAGGACGCCGAGGCCCACGCCGACGAGGACCGTCGCCAGCGCGAGCTGGTCGAGGCCCGCAACCAGGCCGAGAACGCCGCCTACCAGGCGGAGAAGCAGCTCGGCGAGATGGAGGGGATCGACGAGTCCGACAGGGCCGAGATCGAGAAGGCCATAGCCGAGGTCCGCGAGGTGCTCGAGTCAGAGGACGTCGCGGTGCTCAACGCCAAGACCGAGGCGCTCCAGGCCGCTTTCCATAAGGTGTCCGAGCAGGTCTACGCCGCGGCTGCCGCACAGGCCCAGGCCGACGGCGCGGTGCCCAACGGTGACGCCTCCGCTTCCGCCGAGGAAGAGGAAGTGGTCGACGCGGAGGTTGTCGACGGGGACGACCGGTAACGGTGACCCGCCCCGAGGAACAGGTCCCCGCCGAGGTGGAGCAGGAGGGCGCGGAGAACGCGCCCTCCGAGCCCGCCGTGCCGGAGGACCCTGCCCAGCGCACCGCGCGCGAGCGCGACGAGTACCTCGACCTGGCCCAGCGCACGCGGGCCGAGTTCGACAACTACCGCAAGCGGGTGGCCAAGGACATAGCCGTTGCCGGCGAGCGGGCCAAGGGCGCCCTGGTGCGCGAGCTGCTGCCCGTGGTCGACAACCTGGAGCGCGCACTCGAGGCCGCGGGGTCCGATGACGCCGGGCTGGTGGAGGGCGTGAAGCTCGTCCACGCCGAGCTCGTGGCCGCGCTGGAGCGCAATGGGGTCCAGGGCTTCACCCCGGTGGGTGAGCCGTTCGACCCATCCGTGCACGAGGCGCTGTCGATGCGCGAGGAGCCCGGCGCCGAGCCCGGGATCGTGCTCGACGTGGTCGAGAAGGGCTACCGCGTGGACGAGTCAGTGCTACGGCCCGCCCGCGTGGTGGTGTCGGCGTAGATGGCCCAGAACAAGGACCCGTACCAGGTGCTCGGAGTCGCCAAGAAGGCGTCCGACGACGAGATCAAGAAGGCCTATCGCAAGCTGGCTCGCCAGTACCACCCGGACCGCAACCCCGACGACGCCTCGGCCGAGGAGCGCTTCAAGGAGGTCCAGGAGGCCTACTCGGTTCTCTCCGACCCCGAGAAGCGCAAGCAGTTCGATTCGGGAGGCCTGTTCGGCACCGGCTTCGACCCCAGCGCGTTCCGCGGCGGCGCCGGAGGCCAGGGCTTCGGCGGCTTTGGTGATCTCTTCTCCGACCTCTTTGGCGGCGGCGGGCCCGGCGCACAGCGCGGGCGCCCCCAGCGCGGCCGCGATCTCGAGACCGATGTGACGATCACCTTCGACCAGGCCATGAACGGCACCCAGGTATCCCTCTCGGTCCCGATCGAGGGTACCTGCGCCACCTGCCATGGCAACGGGGCCAAGCCGGGCACCACCCCAAGGGTCTGCCCGCGCTGCAACGGCCGTGGCATCGAGGCCCAGGGCCAGGGCCTGTTCTCCATCTCCCAGCCCTGTCGCGAGTGCGGCGGGCGCGGAAGCATCGTCGACGACCCCTGCCCCACCTGTGGCGGCCGCGGGGTCACCCAGCAGGTCAAGCGCTACAAGGCCAACATCCCCGCCGGCGTCCGCGAGGGCACCCGTGTGCGGCTGGCGGGCAAGGGCGAGCCGGGGCCGGGCGGCGGGCCGTCCGGTGACCTGTATGTGATCACGCATGTGGGTGCGTCTCCGGTGTTTGCGCGCAAGGGCGACAACCTCGAGGTCGAGGTGCCGATCTCGATCGTCGAGGCCATTCGCGGCGCCACCGTCGAGGTCCCGACCCTGTCGGGCACCAAGCGGATCCGCGTTCCGGCCGGGACACAGCACGGAACCGTTCAGCGCCTGCGCGGCGAAGGCCCCCAGCGGCTCGGCGGCAAGGGCCGCGGCGATATCCACTACCGCCTGAACATAGACGTCCCCAAGTCGCTGTCGAGCGAGCAGGAGAAGGCGGTCGACGACCTGGCCGGGGTCATGTCCGACAACCCGCGCGAGAACCTCTTCGGCGATCGGGGCGAAGGCTGATGGCGGGTCCCGAGCCCACCCAGGGCGTCTACATGATCTCGGTGGCGGCCGAGCTTGCCGGAATGCACCCCCAGACGCTGCGCATCTACGAGACGCGCGGCCTGATCACTCCGAAGCGCTCGCCCAAGAACACCCGCCTGTACTCCCAGGCCGACGTGGAGCGGCTGCGCCGGATCCAGGAGTTGACGTCGGAGCTGGGCATGAACCTTGCCGGAGTCGAGCGGGTCTTCGAACTCGAGGACGAGATGGAGCGGATGAGGCAGAAGATGGCCCGGCTCGAGCGGGCCGCGGAGCAGGCGCGCCAGGACCTCCAGGCCGAACTGGCAGGGCTGCAGCGCTCCCTGCGCGCGGAGATCGTGCGCTACGAGCCGCCAGGCTCCGCCTTGCGCCGGGGCTAGGATCTGCTATGATCCCACTTAGATTTTATGCAGGCAGACCGCTTCACAGTCAAGTCCCAGGAAGCCCTTGCGGCCGCTCAGCGGCTTGCGGGCGGCCGGCGTAACCCCGAGGTCCAGCCCCAGCACGTCCTCTCGGCGCTGCTCGAGCAGGACGGCGGCATCGTCGTGCCCGTCCTGCGCCGGGCAGGGGCGGATCCCGAGACCGTCCGCGGCCGGCTGAACACCCAGCTTGACGCCCTCCCCACCGTCTCCGGCGAAGCCGAGGCTGCTCCGTCCCTTTCGCAGGGGACCATCGCCCTGCTCCAGGACTCGGACGAGGTCGCGCGCTCGCTCGGCGACGAATACGTGTCGACCGAGCACCTGCTTCTGTCGCTGGCCGCTGACCCGCAGATCGACACCGGCGCCACGCGCGAGCAGCTCGAGCAGGCGGTGCAGGCGGTACGCGGGCCCCATCGCGTGACCGACCAGAACCCCGAGGACAAGTACCAGGCGCTGGAGAAGTACGGCCGCGACCTGACCGAGGCCGCCGAGCAGGGCAAGCTCGACCCGGTCATCGGGCGCGACGACGAGATCCGGCGCGTCATCCAGGTCCTGTCCCGGCGCACGAAGAACAACCCGGTTCTGATCGGCGAGCCCGGTACCGGCAAGACCGCGATCGTCGAGGGCCTGGCCCAGCGGATCGTGTCCGGCGACATCCCGGAGTCGCTGCGCGACCGCCGTGTCGTCGCGCTTGACATGGGCTCGCTCGTCGCCGGCGCCAAGTACCGGGGTGAGTTCGAGGACCGGCTCAAGGCGGTCCTCAAGGAGGTCCAGGACGCCGACGGGCGGATCATCCTCTTCCTCGACGAGCTGCACACCATCGTCGGAGCCGGCGCTGCGGAAGGGTCGATGGACGCCGCCAATCTGCTCAAGCCGCTGCTGGCACGCGGCGAGCTGCGATGTGTCGGCGCCACCACGCTTGACGAGTACCGGCAGCACATCGAGAAGGACAAGGCCCTGGAGCGCCGCTTCCAGCCGGTGTTCGTCGACGAGCCGACCGTCGAGGACACGATCGCGATCCTGCGCGGCCTCAAGGAGCGCTACGAGATCCACCACGGCGTCCGCATCCAGGACCCGGCGATCATCGCCGCGGCCACCCTGTCCCACCGCTACATCGCCGACCGCTTCCTGCCCGACAAGGCCATCGACCTGATCGACGAGGCGGCTTCCAAGCTGCGCATCGAGATCGACTCGATGCCCGTCGAGATCGACGAGGTCGAGCGCCGGGTTCAGCAGCTCGAGATCGAGTTTCAGGCGCTGAAGAAGGAGAAGGACGACGCTTCCAAGCAGCGCAGCGAGGCCATCGAGCGCGAGCTGGCGGACCTGCGCGAGCAGTCGAGCGAGATGAAGGCCCACTGGCAGAACGAGAAGCACGCGATTGAGGCCATCCGCGACACCAAGGAGCAGCTCGAGCAGGCGCATCGGGACATCGAGCGCGCTGAGCGCGAGGGCAACCTCGAGCGCGCGGCCGAGCTCCGCTACGGCGAGATTCCCGGGTTCGAGGAAGAGGTCAAGCGGCTCGAGGCCGAGCTGCAGGAGCTTCAGAAGGACCGGACGATGCTCAAGGAGGAGGTCGACAGCGAGGACATCGCCGAGGTGGTGGCCAAGTGGACGGGCATCCCCCTGTCCAAGCTCATGGAGGGCGAGGTCGAGAAACTGATCCACATGGAGGATCGCCTGCACGAGCGGGTGATCGGCCAGGACACCGCCGTCGAGGCCGTGGCCAACGCCCTCCGCCGCTCACGTGCCGGGCTTCAGGACCCGAACCGGCCGATCGGCGCCTTCCTCTTCGTCGGGCCCACCGGCGTGGGCAAGACCGAGCTGGCTCGCGCCCTGGCCGAGTTCATGTTCGACTCCGAGCAGGCCATGATCAGGATCGACATGTCGGAGTACATGGAGAAGCACTCCGTGTCCCGGCTCGTCGGCGCCCCTCCCGGATACGTGGGGTATGAGGCCGGCGGCCAGCTGACCGAGGCCGTGCGCCGGCGCCCCTACTCGGTGGTGCTGCTTGACGAGATCGAGAAGGCCCACCCCGATGTGTTCAACATCCTGCTCCAGGTGATGGATGACGGCCGCCTGACGGACGGCCAGGGCCGCACCGTCAACTTCAAGAACACCGTGCTGATCATGACGTCGAACATCCCCGGCGGGATCGAGGGCGTCGAGGCCCAGCTCAAGCCCGAGTTCATCAACCGCCTGGACGAGATTGTCGAGTTCCAGTCGCTCACGCGCGAGCAGATCACGGCCATCGTCGACACGCAGGTGGCCCTGCTGTCGCGCCGCCTGGCCGAGAGGGGCATCACCCTCGATCTGACCGATGACGCGCGAACCCTGATCGGCAACCTCGGCTACGACCCCGTGTACGGCGCGCGACCGCTCAAGCGGGTCATCCAGAAGCAGCTGGTGGACAAGCTGGCTTTGGCGATGCTCGAGGGCGAGTTCGGGGACGGCGACACCGTGAAGGTTGGTGCTTCGGACGGCGAGCTGGTTTTCGAGACGGCCTGACGGCAGCAATGAGGGCCGGGCTCGGCGTCCTCGAAGACTTTGGGCCCTATAGCGACCACAACTCTTCGAGTTCAGGCGATTCCGAGCCGGCGGGCCCTCTCCTGGGCCTTGGCCACGATCTCGTCCTCGCCTTCGATCACGCCGCCGCGGACCAGCACGTCGCCCGCCACCACCGTCGTATCGACCACCGAGCCCGACGCCGCGTAGACCAGGCCGGCGTCGAGGTCCCCCAGGCTTAGCTCGGGCGAGCCGAGGCGCACCAGCACGAAGTCTGCCGGCGCCCCCACCGCGAGTTCGTCCGTCCCGCCGAGAAGGGGTGACCGGGCGCCGCGGGCAACCGCCATTGTCTCTGCCGCCGTAACGACCGCGGCGTCCCCCGCGTGATGCTTCTGCAGCAGCGCGAACAGCTTGGCGTCACTGAGCAGATCCAGGGAGTTGTTGGAGCCCGGACCGTCGGTCCCCAGCCCAACCCGAACGCCGTGCTTTCGCGCAGCCGGATAGGGGAACACCCCGCCCACCGCGAGCTTCATGTTCGCGGCCGGATTCGTGATCACCGTTGCGCCGCGCTCTGCGATCAGCTCCAGTTCGCCGTCGTCCAAGTGGACCCCGTGTGCGAGCACGGCCCTCTCGGTGAGCAATCCGATCCGGTCCAGGTACTCCGCGGGCCTGCAGCCGCGCTGACCAACGCAGTCCTCCACTTCGCCAGCTGTCTCCGAGAGGTGGATCTGCACCGGGATCCCGCGCTCCGCAGATATCTCGCCCGCCCAGGTGAGCGTCTCCTCGCTGACCGCATAGATCGAATGCGGTGAGAGCGAGAGCGAGACCCGGTCACCGGTGGCGACCAGCTGATCGAGCATCGCGGCGGCGGAGGCGCGGACCTCGGCGCCCCTGGCCGCGTCGTTCATGTCCACCAGCGGGCCGCCGATCGTCGCCCTGAGGCCCGAGTCCTGAACGGCGGCGGCGACCGCGTCGGGGTGCCAGTACATGTCGAAGAACGCGACCACGCCGGCCCGGGCCATCTCGGCACAGGCCAGGCGCGTGCCCCAGTAGACGTCGTCGTACTCCAGGCGCGCCTCCGCAGGCCAGATGTGGCCCTCCAGCCACTCCATCAGGGGAAGGTCGTCGGCGTAGCCGCGGAAGAGGGTCATGGCCGCGTGGGTGTGGCCGTTTACGAGGCCCGGAACCAGCGCCATGCCGGAGCCGTTGATCACCTCCTCTCCCGGCTGTGTTGCCAGCCCTGGGCCGATCTCCGTGATCAGCCCATTGGCGGCGCGCAGGGAGCTTTCCCGCCCGTGGATCGCCGCGCCTGTGATCAGCAGGCTCACAGCTGGGGCAGCACGGCGTCGAGGGCCTCGATCAGGCGCTGATGGTTGGCCTGCTTGCCGTCTTCGAACTGGTCGAGGGTGAGCGGCGTGGAGCCGACACCGTTGGCCATGTTGTCGACGATGCAGATCGCGGCGTAGTCCAACCCGAGCTCACCCGCCACCACGCACTCGGAGGCGAGGGTCATTCCCACCACGTGGGCGTGCTGGGCGAAGATCCTGATTTCGGCCGGGGTCTCGAAACGGGGCCCGGCGGACTGCCAGTACACGCCGCCGCCCACCAGGGGGGTGGAGGAGGACTGCGCCCACGTCTCGATCACCCGCGCGCGCCAGCCGGGGGTGAAGCCGGGCACCCGGTGGGCCCGGTAGTCGTGGTGGATCGAAGGCGAGGGGCCGAGGGCGATGAAGTCGTCCGGCGCCAGGAACGTGCCGACCGGAAGCTCCTCCCGCAAGCTGCCGACCGAGCCGAGCGCCAGGACCCTGTCGCAGCCGGCATCGGCCAACGCTTGCATGTTGGCCGCGTGGTCGATCACATGGGGCAGGTTGTAGGCATCGGAGCCGTGGCGCTGGAGCACCACGTGCGCCTCCGCGTCCACGCCGTAGGAGGACCCGAGGATGCTGTTTCCACCAACCAGTGCGAGACCGCTCATGCCCGGATTATCGAGGGCGGCTTGACATCGGCGCTCGAAAAGTGAAAGAAGTAGGAGTTGGATGGTGGCGGCGGTAACCCGATCGAGAGGACTCCAGGCATGCCTACGTACGTGATGCTCAGCACCTTGACGGCAGAGGGCGTCCAGACGATCAAGAACAACCCCCAGCGGATACTCGAGGTCAACAAGGAGATCGAGCACCTCGGCGCAAAGGTCACGGCGCAGTGGGCCTGCCTCGGCCGCTACGACTTCGTGAACGTCGTCGAGGCGCCGGACGAGACGGCAATGGCCCGGATCTCGCTGGAACTCGGATCGCGCGGGACCGCCCGCTACGAGACGCTCTCCGCCATTCCGGTGGAAGAGTTCATATCCAGCCTGTGACCCGAGTCCTGGTCGTCGGGGCGGGCGGCCGCGAGCACGCGCTCGTCCGCTCGCTCATGCGCAGTCCGCAGCACCCGGAGATCCTGGCCGCGCCCGGCAACGCCGGGATTGCGCGCGACAAGATCGAATGCCTCGACGTCCAGGTCGACGACCTCCCGGGGCTGGTGGCCACCGCCGAGGAGCGCGAGGTCGACCTGGTTGTGGTGGGGCCCGAGGCGCCGCTCGTCGCGGGATTGGTCGACCGTCTGGCCGAGAAGGGCATCCGCGCGTTCGGCCCGACGGCCCAGGCGGCCCGCATCGAGGGGTCCAAGACCTATGCCAAGCAGCTGATGCAGGACGTTGGCGTGCCCACGGCTGCCTACTCCGTGGTGCACAGCCGCAAGGAGGCGCAGGCGGCCCTCGCCGGCATCCACTACCCGGTGGTGCTCAAGGCCGACGTGCTGGCGGCCGGCAAGGGCGTGGTCATCTGCGCCTCGGAGGCCGAGGCCCGAGCCGCGATCGACGAGTTCTTCGTCGCGCATCGCTTCGGCAAGACGGAGGTGCTCATCGAGGAGTTCCTCGAGGGCTCGGAGCTGTCGCTTCTCGCGTTGTGCGACGGCGTCAACGCGATCCCCATGGCGCCCGCACAGGACTACAAGCGGATCTTCGACGGCGATCAGGGCCCCAACACCGGAGGGATGGGCAGCTATTCGCCCGTGCCGGGAATTGGCGCCGACCATGCCAGGGTGCTGGCGCGCGCGGTGCATCAGCCGATCGTCGATGAGCTGCGGCGGCGCGGGACTCCGTTCCACGGCGTGCTCTACGCCGGGCTGATGATGACCCGGCAGGGGCCGAAGGTGCTCGAGTACAACGCCCGGTTTGGGGATCCCGAGACGCAGGCGGTGTTGCCGCGGCTGCGCTCTGACCTTCTGGAGCTGCTGGACCGCGCCACCACCACCGGCGGGCTCGAGGGGCTGCACATCGAGTGGTCCCCGGCCTGGGCCGTGACCGTGGTGCTCGCATCTGCCGGCTATCCGGAGACGAGCTCCCCGGATGACGTGATCCACGGGCTGGAGTCGGTCGACTCGCTGGACACAGAGATACTTCATGCGGGCACGAGGGCCGTCGACGGCGGATACGTCACCGCGGGCGGGCGGGTGCTGAACGTGACAGGCATCGGCGACTCGCCGGGAGAGGCAAGGGACCGGGCGTATGCAGCGGCCGGGCGAATCGAATTCGAGGGGAAGCAGATGAGAAATGACATTGCCGAGAGAGCTGTACAGCGGGGTGTGGCGTGAAGCCGCCCTCGGAGGGATCGGCCGGAGGGGAACCGGGGACGGCCGAGTTCGAGGTCCAGGCGCTGGGCGCCGAGACGGAGGAGGAGGTTGAGCAGGCTTTCGAGGGGCTTGATGTGGACGCTCCGCGGGTGGGGATCGTGATGGGCAGCAAGAGCGACATGCCGGTCATGGAGGCAGCGGGCAAGGTGCTCGAGGACAACGGCATCCGCCACGAGGTCCGCGTGATGAGCGCGCACCGGGACCCCGACGTTGTGGCCGATTACGCGAAGAACGCGCACATGCGCGGGATCAAGGTGATCATCGCCGGGGCCGGGCTCGCGGCGGCGCTGCCGGGCGTGGTTGCGGCTCACACCCAGCTGCCTGTGATCGGCGTGCCCCTGACAAGCGCCAATTCGGTGGCGGGCGGCCTGGACGCGATGCTGGCCATCGCCCAGATGCCTCCCGGAGTGCCCGTGGCGTGCGTGGGGGTGAACGCCGCGAAGAATGCCGGCGCTCTCGCGGTGCGGATCCTCGGGGCCTGATGATCGCCCGCTACACGCGCGAGGAGATCGGCGCGGTCTGGACCGACCAGACGCGGATGGAGACCTGGCGGCAGGTCGAGGTGGCGGCCTGCGAGGAGATGGAGGGCCCGTCCCCGGAGGAGCTGGAAGGCATCCGGGCCGCGACCTTCACGGTCGAGGCGGTGGGCGAGCGCGAGAAGGTGACCGACCACGACGTGGCGGCCTTCGTCGATGTCCTGTCTGCGTCGGCGGGCGCGGGCGGCCGCTGGATCCACTTCGGGTTGACCAGCTCCGATGTGCTGGATACCGCGCTGGCGCTCCAGCTGGGCCAGGCGGGCGGGCTGCTGGTGGCCGGGGCCGGCGCGTACGCCGAAGCCCTCGCCGAGCAGGCGCGCGCCCACAAGGCCACCCTGTGTGTCGGCCGGACCCACGGGATCCAGGCGGAGCCAACCACCTTCGGCATCAAGCTCGCCGGTTTTGCCATGGAGGCTGCCCGCAACCGCGACCGGCTGCAGCGTGCCTTCGACCAGGCGGCGGTGGGCGGGCTCTCGGGGGCCGTCGGCACCTACGCCGCGACCAGCCCGGATTTCGAGGCCAGAGTCCTGGCCCGCCTGGGTCTTCAGGCCGAGCCCGTATCGACGCAGGTCATCCCGCGCGACCGCCACGCCGAGGTCCTGCAGGCCATCGCCCTGGCGGGCGCGGGGCTCGAGCGCTTCGCCACTGAGATCCGCCACCTCCAGCGAACCGAGGTCCGCGAGGTCGAGGAGCCGTTCCGGGCGGGGCAGAAGGGCAGCTCGGCGATGCCGCACAAGCGCAACCCGATCACGTCCGAGCGGATCACGGGCATCGCCCGGCTGCTGCGGGGGTACGCGCAGGCCGGGCTCGTGAACGTCGCCCTCAGGCACGAGCGGGACATCTCCCACTCCTCCGCCGAGCGGGTTGCGCTGCCCGACGCGACGATCCTCCTGGACTACGCGCAGCACCTGGCCATCCGGGTCGTGACCGGCATGACGGTGCACGCCGACCGGATGCTGAAGAACCTCGAGGCCACGCACGGCGCCATCTACTCCCAGCGCGCGCTACTGGCGCTGGTCGAGTCCGGGCGACCCCGTGACGAGGCCTACCGGATCGTTCAGGAGCAGGCCCAGTACGCGTGGGACAACGAGACGCCGTTCCGGGACCTGCTGGCAAAGGCCGCGCCCGAGCTGGACCTGGACGCGATATTCGACCCCACAGCGTTCGTGCGCCACGCAGACGAGATCATCGCCCGGCTGGGCCAAGCCGGGCTGTAGCTAGCCCATGGCCGAGCGCATGCGGCGCGAGAAGGGCCCGCAGGGCAAGGGCGGCGCTCTGCGTCCGCCGCGCTGGGACAACGTGGGCGAGCCTCCGGCGCCGCCCGCCGGCCAACGGACCGGGCCGCCGGACTTCGTGGGCGTCGGCGCCCAGCGAGCCGGTACCAAGTGGTGGTACGAGCTCGTGGTCGACCACCCCCGGATCGAGCGCGTGGCAACCACCAAGAAGGAGCTGCACTACTTCGACCGCTTCTGGCGCGACGAGTTCACGCCGGCCGACGTCGACCGCTACCACGGATTCTTCCCGCGGCCCGCCGGGTCGATCTCGGGCGAATGGACGCCGCGATACATGCACGATCCGTGGATTCCGCGGCTGCTGCACCGTGCCGCTCCCGAGGCCAAGCTCCTGGTCATGCTTCGCGACCCGGTGGAGCGCTACCAGTCGGGCATCGCACGCGAGCAGCGCCTGGCCGAGAAGCGGGGCCAGCCTGTTGACGCGTCGGTCTGGTCCGACGCCTATCTCCGGGGCCTCTACTCGATCCAGATCGAGCGCCTGATCGAGCACTTCCCGGAAGAGTGCCTGCTGGTGCTCCAGTACGAGGCATGCGCGGAGGACCCGCTGCCGGAGCTGCGCCGCACCTACGACTTCCTGGGGGTCGAGCCGGATCACGAGCCGCCGTCGCTGCGCGACTGGGTAGGGCGGGTCAACACGAAGGACGACCTGCCCGCCCACGTGCGAACCGGCCTGATCGACGCCTACCAGGAGGACGTCAACGAGCTGGTGGGCCTCTGCCCGGAGCTCGACCTCCTCCTCTGGCCCAACTTCGCCGGTTAGATCCGCCCGGCCTCTTCCTCCGCCTGAGCGGCCTGCTCGTCGTGGCGACCGGCGGCCCGTCCCGCGACCTGGGCGCGCTGATCCAGCTCTGCGGCTGCCACCTGATGGCTGCGAGCCGCCTCGGCGTGGCGCGCGGCCTCGGCCTCGTGCTGCTCTGCGGCCTGCGCGTGCGTCTCCCGTTCGGGAGCGAGCGCCGAGACCTTCGCCACATTGGCCTCTGCCTCCGCGCGGTGATCTTCCGCCCTCTGGCCGAGCAACGCACGGCGCTCGGCCGCTGCCTTTCGGCTCTGGGCGATGAGCAGGGCACCGATGGCGCATACGGCGACGACGCCCACTGCGATGAGAATGATTGTGTTTGTCTCCATGTCCTCGTAGTACCCGCATGGGCCCCCGGGAAACGGCGACCAGGCTGCCGTTCGTTAGCCTCGGACGCGTGAGAATCGGGCTCTGCACCTACTGGTTCAACCGCGGCCAAGCCGTGGTGGGCCGCCACCTGCGATCGGCCCTCGACGAGCTGGGCCACGAGACCTTCGTGCTGGCGCGCCCGACCCGGGCGTCGAACATCCGGCCCTCGCACATCGACCGCGGCGGCATCTGGGACCAGCCCAACATCACCGAGGCTTCCGCCTACGACATGCCTGCGAGCGAGTACGTCGGCTGGGCCACCGACAACAAGCTGGACGTGGCCTTCTTCTTCAACAACTACCAGCTGGACGAGATCGCGCAGGTGCGCGCCGCCGGGGTCAAGACGGCGGGCGCGTTCATGTGGGAGGCCTTCCATCCCGAGCACGCCGAGCCGGCCAAGGCGGCGCTCGACGTCATCTACTGCTTCAGCCACGCCGACCGTGAGCGTTACGCGTCGATGGGCATCGACAGCCCCCGCGTCGCGTGGGGCTGCCATCCGGAGATGGCCCGGGTGGTGCCCAATCGCGCCACCGACCAGATCCGGCTCTTCTATCCGGGCGGGTTCATGACCGACCGCAAGCCGCTCAAGCCGGTCCTCAAGGCCTTCAGCAAGGCTCCCGACGAGCGCCTGCGGCTGGTGATGAAGGCGCAGGTGGAGCGCAAGACGGGACGCGTCGAGCGGATGGCCGAGAAGGACAGCCGCATCGAGGTGATCTACGAGGACCTGCCGACCGATGAGCACCTGCAGCTGTTCGCCGACTGCCACGCGTGCCTGGCGCCGAGCCGCTGGGAGGGCCTCGGCCTGCACCTGTACGAGGCGACGGCCTTCGGCATGCCGATCATCAGCAACGACAACCCGCCGATGAACGAGGTGGTCGTGGACGGCCTCAACGGCATCCTGGTGCCGGGGCTCGAGGACGGCTTCGCCAAGTCCGGTGTGCCCGCGTTCGCGCCGGATCCCGACGCGCTGGTGGCCGCCATCGAGCGCATCTCGGACGACGCCGAGCGCGGGCGGCTCGCGGAGGGCGCGATCGAGGTCAGAGGCCGCCGGAGCTGGGAGCAGACGGTCCGGGACGTCGGCGCGGTGCTCGACACTCTTTCCTGAGGCTCCGGCAACCGCGCAAACACCGGATTTCGGGGCCGGACCCGCCCGGCCTCCTCGCTACGATCGCTCGGTGACCCTGACTGCCGATCTGCCCCTCCTCGCCTCCGGCAAGGTGCGCGACATGTACGAGGTCGAGGACAAGATCCTGATGGTCGCGTCCGACCGGATCTCGACCTACGACGTGGTCCATCCCACGCCTATCCCGGGCAAAGGCCAGGTCCTCACCGGCATCTCGGTCTTCTGGTTCGACCGCACGGCACACATCTGCCCCAACCACCTCATCTCCTACACGGAGGTACCCGAGGACTCGGTGGGCCGGGCGCTGCTGGTCGAGCGGCTCGAGATGTTCCCGGTCGAGTGCGTGGTGCGCGGCTACATCACCGGGTCGGGCTGGAAGGACTACCAGGCCGATGGCGCCATCTGCGGGATCCAGCTTCCCGCCGGGCTGCAGGAGTCCGAGCAGCTGCCGGAACCGATCTTCACCCCCGCCACGAAGGCCGACGTGGGGGATCACGATGAGAACGTCGACTTCGACCGCGCGGCCGAGATCCTGGGTGACCGCGCCCTGCTCGAGGAGCTGCGCCGGCTGTCGATCGAGCTGTACTCGTTCGCCGCCGCGCACGCGCGCGAACGCGGGATCATCCTGGCCGACACCAAGTTCGAGTTCGGCAGGGGCTCCGGTGGCGACATCGTGCTCGGCGACGAGGTCCTGACCCCCGACTCATCGCGCTTCTGGCCCACCGACGGCTACGAGCCGGGGCACGGCCAGCCCTCCTTCGACAAGCAGTTCGTTCGCGACTGGGCCTCGGGGTCCGGCTGGGACAAGACTCCGCCGGCGCCGGCCCTGCCGGACGACGTGGTGGCCGGCACGCGCGAGCGCTACCAGGACGCCTATCAGCGCATCACCGACGAGCCCTTCGCTGCTTGGCTCGAGCGGAGCGGTGCTTGAGATGGCCCGTGCCCGTGTGCTCATCAGGCCGAAGGAGGGAATCCTCGACCCACAGGGCCAGACGGTCGAGCGCGCCCTGCCTGCCCTCGGGTTCGAAGGGGTCACCGACGTCCGCGTGGGCCGGCTGGTCGAGCTCGAGGTGACCGACCCCTCGCAGCTCGACGCCATGTGCGAGCAGCTGCTGGCCAACCCGCTCATCGAGGACTACGAAGTAGTCATAGACGCCGCGTGAAGTTCGGCGTAATTCGGTTCCCCGGAAGCTGCGACGAGGTCGACGCGCTGCTTGCAGCCCGCCGCTTCGGTGATGCGGAGTTGCTCTGGCACGCCGACCGCGACCTCTCGGGCATCGACGCCGTGGTCATCCCCGGAGGGTTCTCCTACGGCGACTACCTCCGGGCCGGGGCCATCGCACGGTTCGCTCCGATGATGGAGTCGGTGGCGGAGTTTGCCCGCGCGGGCGGGCCCGTGCTCGGCATCTGCAACGGCTTCCAGGTGCTCTGCGAGGCCGGGTTGCTGCCGGGCGCCCTGCTGCCCAACGAGAACCTCCGGTTCGTCTGCCGCCAGGTCGATCTCACGGTGGAGCAGACCGACACCGCCTTCACCGGCGCGTGCACGCCCGGCCAGACGCTCTCGATTCCCAAGAAGCACATGAGCGGGCGCTACTTCGCGCCGCCGCAGATGCTGGAGCAGCTCGAGGCATCCGGGCAGGTCGTGTTCCGGTATGCCGAAGGCCACAACGCCAACGGCTCGGTCGATGACATCGCGGGGGTGTGCAACGAGGCGCGCAACGTCGTCGGCCTGATGCCGCACGCCGAGCACGCGGTTGACCCGCTGACGGGGTCCACCGACGGTGGGCTCCTGTTCGCATCCGCCGCCCAGCCCGCCGGGGCTGCCGCATGAGCGCCGAGGCCGCTCAGGCACGCCACCGCGAGCTGGGCCTCACGGACTACGAGTACGAGCTGATCTGCGAGCGGATCGGCCGCGAGCCCAACGGCCTGGAGCTGGCCGTCTTCTCCCTGATGTGGTCCGAGCACTGCGCGTACAAGCACTCGAAGAAGCTGCTCGGCTCCCTGCCCACGGAGGGGAGGTACCTGGTGATGGGCCCCGGCGAGAATGCGGGCGCGGTCGACGTGGGTGACGGCCTGGTCTGCGCGTTCAAGGTCGAGTCCCACAACCACCCCAGCGCGGTTGAGCCCTTCCAGGGCGCGGCCACCGGTGTCGGCGGGATCCTGCGCGACGTGTTCGCGGTCGGGGCCAGGCCGATAGCCATCCTCGACTCGCTGCGCTTCGGCGAGCTCGACACGGAGCGCACCCGCTACCTGCTCGACCGGGTCGTTGCCGGGATCGGCCACTACGGGAACTCGATCGGTGTGGCGACCGTCGGCGGCGAGATCTACTTCGAGGCGCCTTACGAGCAGAACTGCCTGGTCAACGCCATGTGCCTGGGGCTCGCCCCGAGGGAGCGGCTGATCCGGTCCGCCGCCGCGGGGGTTGGCAACGTCGTTGTGCTCTTCGGGGCTCGCACTGGCCGCGACGGCATCGGCGGCGCCTCCGTGCTGGCCAGCGCCGAGCTCGACGAGGATGACGCCGCCAAGCGGCCCACCGTCCAGATCGGAGACCCGTTCGAGGAGAGCCGCCTGCTCGAGTGCTCGCTCGAGCTGCTGGACAAGGAGCTGCTCGCCTCGCTCCAGGACCTGGGCGCGGCGGGCCTGACGTCGTCGTCGGCGGAGATGGCCTCGAAGGGCGAGGTGGGGATCGATCTGGACGTGTCCCTCGTGCCGCTCCGCGAGCCGGACATGGAGCCCTTCGAGATCATGATCTCCGAGTCGCAGGAGCGGATGCTCTGCGTGGTCGAGCCGGACAAGCTCGACGCGGCGCTCGCCGTCTGCGCCCGCTGGGAGGTGCGCGCCAACGCCATCGGGACCGTCACGGACACCGGCATGCTCCGCGTATTCGACGGCGAGGAGATGGTCGGCGACATGCTGGTCACGGCGCTGGTGGACGACTGCCCGCTGTACGACCTGGAGCCGGCTGAGCCCACGAGCCCGGTGTACCCCGACCCGGAGCCCCAGATCGGGCCGGATGCCTCGGACGAAGACACGTTCCTGGCCCTGCTGGGGTCGCCCAACATCGCCTCCAAGCGCTGGGCGTTCGAGCAGTACGACTTCGTGGTCGGCTCGCGGACGGTCAAGCGCCCCGAGCAGGCGGGGGCGGCCGTGCTGTCGCTCGAGAACGACGGTGGGTCCGGCGCCATCGCCGTGGCCATCGACGGCAACGGCCGCCGGGTTGCCTGCGATCCCCGACGTGGCGCCATCGAGGGCGTGCTCGAGTGCGCCCAGAACCTGGCCTGCGTGGGGGCCGAGCCGCTGGGCCTGACCAACTGCCTCAACTTCGGCAACCCCGAGAAGCCGCACATCGCCTGGCAGCTCTCCCAGGCCGTCGCCGGGATGGCCGAGGCGTGCCGCGCGCTCGACGTGCCGGTGGTCGGCGGCAACGTGTCGCTCTACAACGAGGGCGGCGGCGGGCCGATCTATCCCACGCCGGTCGTGGGCATGGTCGGCAAGCTTCCCGACCCGAGCTGCGTCGCCGGCTCGGGCTTCACCGATGAGGGCGACCAGATCGCGCTTGTGGGCCCGTTCGTGCCCGCGCTGGCCGGCTCCGAGGCCGAAAAGCTGCGCGGCAGGCTCGGCTCGGAGCTCCCGGAGGCGGACCTGGAGGCACACGCGGCCGCCCACGCTGCCATGCGCGAGGCGGTCCGGTCCGGGGCGCTGCACAGCGCCCATGACATCTCGGACGGGGGCCTGGCCTGCGCGCTCGCCGAATGCTGCATCACCGGCGGGATCGGCGCCCGGATCGAGCTGCCGGGGACGCTGCTCGAGCTGGCGGGGCTCGACGCCGCGCTGTTCGGGGAGGGCCCCGGCGGCTTCGTGGTCTCCGGGCCTGGCGCGGCCATCGCCGCCCTGGCCGCCCAGGGCGATCGCGTCCGGGTCCTGCCGCTGGGCACAGTCGGCGGAAAGACGATGGAGATCGGCTCAGGCGTTGCTACCCTGTCTGTGCCGGTAGATCGGATGCGTGCCGTTTGGACGGGCGGCCTTCCGAGCCGGCTTTCATGACCTCCCGGGATCCGATCCCAGACCGTGATGGGCCGCGCGACGAGTGCGGTGTCTTCGGCATATATGCGCCGGGGCACGACGTCGCCCGTCTTGCCTATTTCGCGCTCTACGCGCTGCAGCACCGTGGTCAGGAGTCGGCGGGCATCGCCACGTGCGAGCTGGAGAACGGCTACATCACGACGATGCGGGAACTCGGCCTGGTGCAGCAGGTCTTCGATGAGTCAAAGCTTCAGGCGCTGATCGGGGAGATGGCCCTCGGGCACGTGCGCTACTCCACCACCGGCTCCTCGGCCTGGGAGAACGCCCAGCCCATCCACCGGTCCGATCGCACCGAGATCGCCCTGGCTCACAACGGCAACCTGATCAACGCGGTCCCCCTCCACGCGGAGCTGCGCGAGCAGGGACTGACCTTCCGGTCCACGTCGGACTCCGAGATCATCGCCGCGCTGCTGTCGGTGCATCCCGCCGACAAGATCGAAGACGCCGTGGCAGATGTCATGCCTCGCCTCGAGGGCGCCTTTTCCACCGTGGTCATGACTCGCGATGCAGTGATCGGGTTCCGCGACGGCGCCGGTCTCCGGCCGCTGTGCCTCGGGCGGATCGGCGATCGCTACTGCATGGCCTCCGAGAGCTGCGCTCTGGACATCATCGGGGCCGAGTTCATCCGCGACGTCGAGCCCGGTGAGATGGTCTCCCTTGGGCCGCGGGGCATCGAGACGCGCCAGATCATCGAGGGCGCCCGCCGTGCCTTCTGCGTGTTCGAGCACATCTACTTCGCCCGCCCCGACTCCCTGCTCGAGGGCAACCGGACGCAGGTGTCGCGGCGCAAGATGGGCGAGATCCTCTGGCGTGAGGCGCCGGCGAAGGCAGAGGTCGTGATTGCGGTGCCGGACTCCGGGAACGCCGCCGCCGCCGGATACTCCAAAGCCTCGGGGATCCCCAAGGACGACGGCCTGATCAAGAACCGCTACGTGGCGCGGACCTTCATTCAGCCCGGCCAGGAGCTCCGCAAGCACGGGCTCCGCATGAAGTTCAACCCGCTTCCGGAGGTCGTGGCGGGCAAGAGCATCGTCGTGGTCGACGACTCGATCGTCCGCGGCAACACAACGCGCCAGATCGTGAGCATGCTCAGGGATGCCGGCGCGGCCCAGGTGCACATGAGGGTGTCGGCCCCGCCGATCCGCCACGCCTGCCACTACGGCATCGACATGTCGACTTCGCAGGAGATGGTCGCCCATGGCCGGACGGTCGAGGAGATCGCCCACGAGCTCGACTGCGACTCCCTTGCCTATCTCTCGCTGGAGGGTGTCTATGAGGCCATCCGCTCGACCCGTGAAACCCACTGCGACGCCTGCTTTACAGGCGAATATCCACTCGAGCGCAGCGACGCCGCCGGCGGCAAGTTCTCCCTCGAGGAGCTTGCGGTTGTAAGGAGCTGACGCCGTGAGCGCCCGCCGGCTGGCACTACTTTCGCTCGCCGCCCTCCTGATCGGCGCGGCTCTGCCGGTCGCCACGGCGTCCGCGGCCGACGGCGGGCTTCTCTGTCAGTTGCTCGGCATCGGCTGCCCTCCTCCGGACCCGGGTCCGGGGCCCAACCCGGGTCCGCCGACCACTCCCACCACGCCGACCACCCCCACGGGGTCGACCACAGATGCGACCGAGACGACAGATACGACGACAACGGGCACCCAGACCGTCCCGACGCCGCCCGACGACGGCAGGCACTGTGTCCCCGGTGTGGGCAAGGTGGAGAACGGGAAGGTGGGCCCGATCGAGATCGGCGATGGCGCCCAGCGCGTGGTGAACCACGCCGGTGCACTGCCCAGGCACCTGGAGCCGGGCCTGATCCGGTACTGCGTCAAGGGCGGTGGCCGGATCGACGTGACCTTCCACGCTGGACGCGTGGCCATGGCGGTGACCCGCGCGCAGGGCTACAGGTACAAGCAGCTGGGGCCCGGTGATCCGGTGGCGGGGCTTCGCAAGGGCGCGAAGGGCGCTCACAAGAACAAGGCGGCCGGGTTCCGGATCGACCATGTGCTGATCGGCGAGGATGGCGGATTCGTCAAGTACGTGGCCCCCGTCTCGCACGCCTTGCTGCACGATCGGAATGCGCTGAAGCACCACCTTCGCCGCGCCGGCGTCTGACGGCTACAATCCCTTGTCGGACCTGAGCAGGGGCCGGGAAATATGCGCGCACGAAACTTCATCTCAGGGGTACTGACCACGGCATTGCTGATCGTCGTCCTCATGCTCTCCGCCAGCGCGGGAGCACAGGCTGCGGGCGACGAGTACTACTGCTCGGCGCCGCCCTCCGGTGGCGGTGACTACTACGTGCCGGGCTATGGCACCTGCCCGGGCGATGGGGGCGGTGACGGTGGCGGTAGTGGCGGCGATGGCGGTGGCACTGGCGATGGCGGTGGCACCGGCGACGGCGGTAGTGGCGGCGGGACCGGTGGCGGCGGGTCCTCGTCCCGCGTCTGCACCACGGCGGTCGGCAAGGTCACCAAGAAGGGCATCGGCCATATCGCCCTGGGTGTCCCGCGCGAGCAGGTCAAGACCGGATCGGGCGTGCCGCCCCGCAAGTCCGGCAGCGGCCAGCAGCGATTCTGCGTGAAGGGCGGCGGCTTCATCGGCGTGGCCTTCAAGGGAGCCCGCTCCGTTGCGGCCGTGGTCAGCGCGCAGGGCTACCAGCTGCATGGCGTCACGCTCGGCAGCTCAAAGAAGTCGTTGCCCAAGGCCAAGAAGCTGAACAAGAGCCTCTACAGGCTCCGCGGCAACGGCGGGCTTGTCGGCCTCAGGCGCGGCTACGTGAGCTACCTCGGCGTCGTGTCGGACCGCGTGGGTGGCAAGAAGAAGATCAAGCGCGTGATCGCGCGAGCCGCGGCCTAGTGGTTTAGACGCTGTCTGCGTCACGGGACCCGCACCCACCGCGAAAACTTCCGTCACACGCGCGTTCGCGCATGTCTCGGCCGCCGCGTAGCTCGCTAGGGTCAGGACGATGTCCCAGAGCACCCTCGATGACGCCCTCCGGAGCTATTTCGGGTTCGACGGCTTCCGGCCCGGACAGCGCGAAGCGTGCCAGGCGGCGCTCGCCGGCCGGGACGCCCTGGTGGTCATGCCGACCGGGTCCGGCAAGTCGCTCTGTTACCAGCTGCCCGGCCTGCTCTCCGCTGACCTGACCATCGTGGTCTCGCCACTCGTGGCGCTCATGCAGGATCAGGTCGAGGCCCTCGCCGCCCGGGGGGTCGGCGATCGCGTTGCCCTTGTCAACGCGCAGCAGGACGCGGCCACCAACCGCGAGGTGGTCCGGCGGGCAGTCGAGGGCCAGGTGGGCCTGCTCTACGTCGCGCCCGAGCGCTTCTCCTCGCCGGCTTTCGCCGAGCAGATGGCCGGCGCGCGAGTCGGCCTGTTCGTGGTCGACGAGGCCCACTGTGTGTCGCAGTGGGGGCACGACTTCCGCCCCGAGTACTTCCGCCTGGCCGAGCATGCTCGTCAGCTGGGCGCCGGCTCGATCATGGCCTCCACGGCCACCGCCACACCGCGGGTGGCACTCGACATCGTCAAGCGGCTCGGCCTGCGCGACCCCGTCAAGGTCTCGACGGGCTTCGACCGCCCGAACCTGTCCTTCTCGGTCGCGCGCCCGCCACCACATCTCAAGCGCCCGCTGCTGCTCGAGGCACTTCGCCGGCCGGATGCCCTGCCGGCCATCGTGTACGCGGGCACCCGTGCCGGCGCGGAGGACACGGCTTCATTCATCTCACGGGAGCTCGGGGTCGAGGCGCTGGCCTACCACGCGGGACTCGACCGTGACAGGCGTGCCTCGACCCAGCGCAGGTTCCTCACCGACGAGGTCCCGGTGGTGGTGGCCACCAACGCGTTCGGCATGGGTGTGGACAAGGCCAACGTGAGGACCGTGGTCCATGTGACGGTCCCCTCGTCGCTCGAGGCCTACTACCAGGAGGCCGGGCGCGGGGGCCGCGACGGCCGGCCGTCGCTCGCCCTGCTCCTGGCGGAGGGGCGGGACAAGGCGCTGCACGTGCATTTCATCAAGCGCGACGAGATGAACGACAAGGTGCCGGCCGCCGTGATGCAGGGGTTGGCCCAGGCTGCGGGGGAGGACGGGCGGTTCGACGTCGAGTCCCGGCGACTTGCCAGCGCTGCAGGCATCGGTGATGACGCTCTGCGTTCGCTGATCGGGCATCTGGCCCGGGCCGGGCTGGTGGACCCCAGCCCGGGCCCGCCCGACCGGCTGGCCGGCAGGCTGCGCGCCGCACTCGATCCCCGCGCGGCGGGCCTCGTGCGGACCTCGGCGGCAGAGGGTGTGCGGATCCGCTGGCAGCAGTATCGGCAGATATGGGCCTACGTCGAGGGTGACGCGTGCCGCCGCGTCGCGTTGCTCCGGCATTTCGGTGACAGCTCGACGCCCGAGCCCGAGGTGCCCTGTTGCGACGTGTGTGACGCATCGCTTTCGATCACGCCTCCGCCGCCGGACCCAATGATCATCGACAACCTCGACCAGGCCATCATCCACGTGGCGCGCGCGGCCACGCCGCGGGTGGGCCGCACAACGTGCGCCGAGATCCTTCACGGCGCCAAGACCAAGAAGATCGAGCGCAACGCCTACGACGGCCTGCCCGTCTACGGGTGCTCGTCCGCTATGCGCCGTGCCGACATACTCGCCCGTATCGACGAGCTCATCGATGCCCGGCGGCTGACCACCACCGGTGGCCCGTATCCCGTGCTGGCTCTTCCCGGCGACAGTTGACCGAGTCTGGACAGACGCCGTTCCGCCTGGCGGTGCTTGTCTCGGGGGAGGGCACCAATCTCCAGGCGATTCTCGATCAGGTGCATGGCACGGACGGGATTGAGGTGGCCTGCGTGGCCGCCAGCCGCGCCGAAGCCCGCGGGTTGGAGCGCGCTCGTGCCGCGGGCGTCGAGGCCGAGGTCTTCAACGCCGCCGACCACGATGATCGTGAGGCGCGCGACCTGGCTCTCGCAGACTGGCTGGAGCAGCGCGGGGTGCAACTCGTCGTCCTGGCGGGCTGGATGCAGCTGCTGAGCGCGGCGATGGTCCGGCGCTTCGCAGGCCGCATCGTCAACGTGCACCCGGCCCTTCTTCCATCTTTCCCGGGACTCCACGCCATCGAGCAGGCCCTGCATGCGGGAGTGCGTGTCACCGGGGTCACCGTGCACTTCGTGGACGAGGGTGTCGACACCGGCCCGATCATCCTTCAGAGAGCGATCGACCTGCCATATGCTGCGGCGGTGGAAGAGGTCGAGTCGATGGTTCACGGGGTCGAGCACGAGCTCTACCCGGAGGCCATTCGCCTGATCGCCCGAGGTGCCGCCAGGATCGACCCGGCGGACCCGCGAAGAGTGCTCATCCAGGAGGGAGATGTCGATCGCTGAGAGCCCCCAAGCCGAGCCCGTCGAGCCGGGAGCCGTGCGCGTCGGGCGTGCGCTGCTCAGCGTCTCCGACAAGCGCGGCCTGATCGACTTCGCCCGCGGACTGGTCGAGCTCGGGGTCGAGATCGTCGCCTCCGGAGGCACCCGCCGGGAGCTCGGTGAGGCGGGCATCGATACGCGGTCGGTCGACGACTACACGGGCTTTCCCGAGATCCTCGACGGCCGGGTCAAGACGCTGAACCCGAAGATCCACGCCGGCCTGCTGGCGGTGCGCTCCAATCCGGACCACGTCCGCACCATGGAGGAGCAGGGCATCGAGCCGATCGACCTGGTCTGCGTGAACCTCTACCCGTTCGAGCAGACCGCGGCGCGGCTGGACGTGCCGGACTCCGAGGTGATCGAGAACATCGACGTGGGCGGGCCCACCATGATCCGGGCGGCCGCCAAGAATCATGCATTCGTCGCGGTGGTCGTGGAGCCCGAGAGCTACGACGCGGTGCTCGACGAGATGCGCACGTCGGACGGGGCGCTTTCGGGGCCCACCCGCCAGGCGCTGGCAGCCGATGCCTTCGCCCAGACGGCGCGCTACGACGCCGCCATCGCCAGCTGGTTCGCCGAGCGGGGCGCCGATGACTTCCCGCCGCTGCTGGCTGCGGCGTGGGAGAAGGAGCTGGATCTGTCCTATGGAGAGAATCCCCATCAGCGCGCCGCCTACTACTCACAGACGGGCTCGCGCTCGAGCCTGCTGTCGCAGGTCTCCCAGCTCCATGGCAAGGAGTTGTCGTTCAACAATCTGCTGGACCTCGACGCGGCGCGCCGGCTCATCGAGGAGTTCGACCAGCCGGCCGCCGTGATCGTCAAGCACAACAACCCTTGCGGGGTGGCGGTCGCGGACTCGATCGGGGAGGCGTTCGAGCGAGCGCTCGATACCGACCGGCTGTCTGCCTTCGGCGGCGTGTTCTGTCTGAACCGCCAGGTCGACCTGGCCCTCGCCGAGGAGCTTCACTCGATCTTCGTGGAGATCGTCTTCGCCCCCGGCTACGACGACGACGCGCTCGCCGTGCTCGAGCAGAAGCCCAACGTGCGGATCATGGCCTGCCAGGAGAAGCGCGACGAGCGCGAGGCCGATTGGGATTCCAAGCGGGTCCGCGGCGGCATCCTGGTTCAGGACCGCGACCGCCACGTGGACGCCCGGGAGGACATGGAGGTTGTCACGGCAAGGCAGCCCACGGAGGACGAGTGGGCCGACCTTCTGTTCGCGTGGCGCGTGTGTCGCCACGTGCGGTCCAACGCCATCGTGCTGGCGCGGGGCCAGGCCACGCTCGGGGTCGGGGCCGGCCAGATGAGCCGGGTTGACTCGGTGAAGCTTGCGGTCGAGAAGTCACGCGAGTGGGATGCGTCGCGCACGCCGCCGCTCCAGGGCGCGGTCATGGCCTCCGACGCCTTCTTCCCGTTCCCGGACGGCCCGCAGGCGGGCTTCGATGCCGGGGTCACGGCCGTTATCCAGCCCGGGGGGTCGCGCAACGACCCGGCCGTGATCGAGGCGGCGGATGCCGCCGGCGCGGCCATGGTGCTCACCTCGCGCCGCCACTTCCGCCACTAGGGCAGCATGGCGCCCGTGACGAGCGCTTTGATCACCGGGATCAGCGGCCAGGACGGCAGCTACCTGGCCGAACTGCTGATCGGGAAGGGCTATGACCTTCATGGGCTGGTCCGCGATCCGGCGGCCGACCACCCGAACCTCGCGGGGATGGCGGGCAACCTGACCCTGCACGAGGGCGACCTCCGCGACGAGGAGTCCCTTCGGTCGGTGATCAGTGCGGCGGGTCCCGATGAGGTCTACAACCTGGCGGCCTTCTCGTCGGTGGGGCGGTCGTGGGACGAGGCGGATGCGGTGGAGGACGCCAACGCGGTCGGGGTCGAGCGCCTTCTGCGGGCCGTCGAGGAGCTGCGGCCGAGCGCCCGGCTCTTCCAGGCATCCTCGAGCACCATGTTCGGATCAGAGGCGCCGGTGCCCCAGAACGAGGACACGCCGGTCGACCCTGGCAGCCCGTATGCCCGCGCCAAGGCGCGGGCGCACGCGCTGGTGGGTGAGGCTCGCGCACGCGGGATGCACGCCTCGGCCGGGATCCTGTTCAACCATGAATCGCCCCGGCGGGGCCCCGAGTTCGTGACCCGGAAGATCACCCGCGCCGTCGCGGCCATCAAGCTCGGCGACCAATCGGGCCTGCAGCTCGGCAGCCTGGATGCCAGGCGTGACTGGGGTTTCGCGGGCGACTACGTCAAGGCCATGTGGCTCATGCTTCAGCGCGCGGATCCGGTAGATCTGGTGATCGGGAGCGGCGCGTCACATTCGGTCGGCGACTTCGTCGACGCGGCCTTCGCCTACGCGGGCCTCGACCCAGCCGACCATGTCAGCCTCGACCCGGACTACGTGCGCCCGGCGGAAATCGCCGAGCTCCGGGCCGACCCGTCGCGGGCCCGCGAGGAGCTGGGCTGGACGGCGACCACGGGCTTCGAGGAGCTGGTGGCGATGATGGTGGAGGCGGATCTGGAGGAGCTGGGCT
>JAXDIE010000173.1:0-17407 GCA_034664165.1 Thermoleophilaceae bacterium
GTGAGGGCCTGGCCGGGGTCAGCGACGCCGAGAGCCTCCAGGCGAGCCTGGCCCGAGAGGCCCGCGGCCAGAGCAAGGACCGCCAGCGCCGTGGCGGTCACCGGGCGCACGCCCACGGCGACAGCCAACCCGGCGGCAGCGAGGGGCATGGCCAGGCGGATCCACGCGGGCGCAGGCGATGCCGCGAGGCCCACCGCGACCAAGACCATGGCCAGGTGCCAGGGCCTGCGGGAAACAGCATCTGCCGCACGCCGGCCCGCGTCGGCGGCTCGACTCCACGTCACGGCCCGACGGTAGGCCGCCCCTGGTTACACCGGCGTGACGTCCGTGCCCATGCTGTCGCGGGCCGGCGCCGACCGCGATACGCCTGGGCTCAGGGACGCAGGCCGCGGGCCCTGGGGCCGCCCGGCATCTCCTGGGCGACCAGCTCGTGGGCCCGCCCGGCCCATTCGCACAGCAGGCGCCGGGTATCCCGTGGGTCGACGATCTCCTCGATGTTGAAGCGCTCCGCCGTCCTGAACGGCGAGGTCACGGCGTCCAGGCGGCCCTGGATCTCGGAGCGCAGGGCCACCGGGTCCTCAGAGGCCTCGAGCTCGCGGCGGTAGGCGGCCTCGAGCCCGCCGGCAATCGGCAGAGAGCCCCAGGTTCCGGAGGGCCACGCGTAGCGGAGGTTGAGCCTGGAGGCGTTGCCCGCGGCCGAGCCGGCGATTCCGTAGACCTTCCGGACGATCACGGAGACCCAGGGCACAGTGGCCTGGTAGACGGCGACGTAGGCGCGTGTCCCGCGGCGGATCGTGCCCGCCTTTTCGGCATCGGTGCCGATCACGAAGCCGGGCTGGTCCACGAAGTTGCACACCGGCAGCCGGAACTGGTCGCACATGTCGGTGAAGCGGGCGAGCTTGTCGGATGCGTCGCCCGTGAGGCCGCCCCCGTAGACCTTGGGGTCGGAGGCAAGGATCCCCACCGGCCGGCCATCGAGGCGGCCCAGGGCGGTGATCAGCGGGCGCCCGTAACGGCGCCCCATCTCGAACACCGATCCGCTGTCCAGCACCAGCTCGAGGATCCGGCGCATGTCGTAGGGGCTCCGCGGGTCCCGCGGGACGATTCCGAGCAGCTCCTCTTCGCGCCGGTCGACGGGGTCGGTCGCAGCGTGAACCGGCGGCGCATCCCACACGTTGTCCGGCAGGTAGGAGAGGAAGCGCCGGATCTGGTCCAGCGCGTCCTCCTCGTCCTTGGCCTCGTTGTCAACCGCGCCGGCGGCGGTCTGCAGGCGCGAGCCCCCGAGCGCCTCCTTGTCCGGGGTCTCGCCCATCCCGGCCATGGCAACCACCGGCGGCCCCGCGACGAAGAGCTGCGCGCTACCACGGACGATCACGCTGAAGTGCGAGGCCACGACGCGAGCGGCTCCCAGCCCGGCACACGGGCCAAGTGCCGCGGCTGCCACGGGGATCGTCGAGAGGTTGTCGACCGCCACCTCCCAGCCCGGCACCTCCGGCACGTACGTGAAGCCCATCTGCTCCAGGGACTTGACGCTGCCGCCGCCTCCGGTTCCATCGACAAGGCGCACCATCGGCAGGCGCAGCTCGTTGGCCAGCTGCTCGGCGTAGACCATCTTGCGCCAGATGGCGGCGTCGGCGGCCCCGCCGCGCACCGTGAAGTCGTCCCCCTGGACAACGACCCGCCGGCCCCGGACCAGACCACGGCCGATCACCATGTTCGCGGGGAGGAACTCCGCGAGCACGCCGTCGTCGCCGTAGCTCGCGACGCCGGCCAGCGCACCTGTCTCGTGGAACGACCCCTCGTCAAGGAGCGCATCGATCCGCTCCCTGACTGTGAGGCGACCGCTCTGGTGCTGGCGCTCGACACGCTCGGAGCCGCCAAGACGCTTGGCAAGCTCCTCACGGCGGCGCAGCTCGTCGATCTCGGGCTGCCAGGTCACGGAGGCAGGCTATCTCTACGCCGCTTACATGTACCGCCGGAACGCGGCTGAGAAGTTATCGGCGCCCGACGGCCAGGCGAGGGCGGCGGGAGGGGGCTTGACCATCGGGCGCAAACAGCATCCAACTGCTCAGATCTAAAGGAACTCCTAGGGAGCGATGAGAGTTCCCTAAGAAGCTGGCTCCCGTGTCGGTCGCCTAGGCTGCCGCGTGTGCCCCGCGACGTCGGGCTCTCCGGGCCCCACCAGTCGAACCTGGAGCAGGCCCGAGGGCGGTAGGGCCTCCCTCCTACGGCGCCAAGACCGCAGAGAGCGCCTGAAACCGGGCTTCGCCTATCCCCGGGACCTCACGGAGCTGCTCGACAGAGGAGAAGCCGCCCGACTGCTCGCGGAACTCGACCACCCTGGCGGCCAGGGTCGGGCCTATGCCCTCGGCGGCGGCATCTATCTGCTCGGCGGTGGCCGTCGAGAGGCTGAGGGTGCCGGCCGGGGCGGACTGGCCGGCGGGCGTCGCGGGGCCCGCGGGCGTCGAGGTGGATGCAGACGTGGAGGTTGCGGCCGGCGCCGGCTCGCGCACGTCGCCCCGCCCCGCAACCACGATCTGCTGGCCGTCCTCGAGCTCGGCGGCCAGGTTGACCGAGCCCGATGCGGCGTGGACCGGCCCGCCCGCCCGCTCCACCGCCTGCCCCACCCGCGCTCCGGCAGGCAGCCGGTACAGGCCAGGCCGGCGCACGGCGCCCGCCACGTCCACGTAGATCCGCTCGGCCCGGTGGTCTTTCCCGGGCCCGGGATCGAGCCTGACCGGCGGTGCGCCGCCCGCGGGCGGCGAGGGCTGGGCGAACAGACGGGAGCCCGCCGCCAGCACAAGTGCGCCGACCGCGATCCATGTGGCGAGCCTCGCTGGGGTTGTGCCCGGCATGCCCGAACGCTAGGCAGGCGGACGTGAACGCCCGGACGGCTAGTGCGACGGTTGGGCTACCGCTCCGCCTCGGGCGTGTCGGCCGGGGACTCCTCCGGCCGGCCGCCGACGGTGACCTCGGGCTTGTCGGAGACCGAGGCGGGCTCGAACCGCGGCCCGAGCTCCTCGAGGTGCTCGCTCCCGCAGACACGGCACCTTCGGTCGAAGGCGTGAGCGCCGCAATCCTGGCAAATCTTCCTTCTCACCTGGCAACCACATTCACTAGCTTGCCAGGTACGACGACAACCTTCACGATTTCCTTGCCCTCGAGCTGAGCCTTGATCTTCTCGGAGCCCATTGCGAGCTGCTCGAGCTCGTCCTTGCTCGCACCGGCCGGGGCCCTGATTCGGTCCCGCAGCTTGCCCCCGATCTGCACGATCAGCTCGAAGCTGTCCGATTCCAGCAGGGCGGGGTCAGCCACAGGCCAGGGCTCCTCCCACACCCGGCGGCCGGTCATCAGCTCGTAGACCTCGGCGCCCAGGTGGGGAGCGAACGGGAAGAGGAGCGAGCCGGCCGTGGCTATGGCGAACCGCAGCTGCGAGACGCCCTCGGGCATGGCCGACATCTCGTCCCGGCCCTTGTAGATCTCGTTGACCAGCTCGATCACTGCCGCGATCGACGTGTGGGTCGCAAAACGCTCACCCAGGTCGCGGCTGACCTTGTCGATCGCCCAGTGCGCCTTGCGGAGCACCGCGGTCGGCTCCCCGGCCGGGTTGTCGGCATCTCCGGCCGGCGCCTCGGCGGCGGCCCGCCAGAGCCGGGCGAGGAAGCGGTGGATCCCCTCGATGCCGTCGTCGCTCCAGTCGCCGCCCTCGGCCGGGTGGCCTACATAGAGGATGTAGCAGCGCGCCGTGTCGGCGCCATGTTCGCCGACGATGGCCCCCGGGCTGACGACATTGCCCTTCGACTTGGACATCTTGGCCCCGTCGCGCGTGACCATGCCCTGGGTGAAGAGGCGGGCGAACGGCTCACGCACGCCAACCAGGTCGAGGTCGGCCAGCGCCTTCGTGAAGAAGCGCGCGTACATCAGGTGGAGAATCGCGTGCTCGACTCCGCCTATGTACTGGTCGACCGGCATCCAGGCATCCAGGACATCGCGATCCCAGGGCGCCGTTTCGTTGCTGGCGTCGCAGTAGCGCAGGAAGTACCAGGAGGAGTCGACGAAGGTGTCCATCGTGTCGGTCTCCCGGCGGCCGGCCCCGCCGCACGACGGGCAGGTCGTGGCCACCCAGTCCTCGGCCGCGGCCAGCGGGCTCTTGCCCTTCGGCGCGTAGTCCTGCACGTCGGGGAGCTCCACCGGCAGCTGGTCCTCCGGCACCGGCACGGCGCCGCAGATGTCGCAGTAGATGATCGGGATCGGGCAGCCCCAGTAGCGCTGACGGGACACGAGCCAGTCGCGCAGCCGGTAGTTGACCGTCGCCTCGCCCTTGCCCTCGGACTGGAGCCAGTCGACGATCTGGCCGAAGGCCTCGCGGTTGCCGATCCCGTCGAACTGGCCGGAGTTGACCATCGGCCCGTCCGCCGTGCTGGCCTGCGCCTGCACGTCCTCGCCGCCGCCGATCACCTCGCGGATGGGAAGGCCGAACTTCACGGCGAAGGCGTGGTCGCGCTCGTCGTGCGCCGGCACGGCCATGATCGCGCCCGTGCCGTACTCCATCAGCACGTAGTCGGCCACGAAAACGGGGATCTCCTCGCCATTGACGGGGTTCGTGACGGTGCGGCCCAGCGGCACCCCCGTCTTCTCCCGGTTCTCGGCCCCGCGGTCCTCGGCCTGCGAGGTCAGCGCGTGGTTCACGTAGTCGCGAACCTCCGGCGAGTCGTTCATGCGCAGGACGTCGGGATGCTCGGGCGCCATCACGAAGAAGGTTGCGCCGAAGAGGGTGTCGGGCCTTGTCGTGAAGACGGGGTAGTCGGTGCCCAGCTCCTCGCACCGGAACACGACCTCGGCGCCCTCGGAGCGGCCAATCCAGTTGCGCTGCATGGTCACTACATGCGAGGGCCAGTCGATGGTCGCCAGGTCGTCGAGCAGGGCGTCCGCGTACTCGGTGATGGCGAAGAACCACTGCGTGAGCTGGCGCACCTCGACCTCGGTGCCGCAGCGCTCACAGCGCCCGTCGATCACCTGCTCGTTGGCCAGCACGGTGGCGTCCTTGGGGCACCACTTGACCGCGGCCTCCTTTCGGTAGGCAAGGCCCTTCTCCAGGAGCCTCAGGAAGATCCACTGGGTCCAGCGGTAGTAGGACGGCTCGTGGGTGCCGAACTCGCGCGACCAGTCGATCGAGATGCCCCATTCGCGGAACTGCTTGCGGAACTCGGCGATCGAGGCCTCGGTGGACTCGCGCGGGTGCTGTCCCGTCCTGATCGCATGGTTCTCGGCGGGAAGGCCGAAGGCGTCGTAGCCCATCGGATGGAGCACCCGGTGGCCGGTGCGCCGGCGGTGGTGGGCGATCGCGTCGCCGACGGAGTAGACCTTCAGGTGGCCGATATGGGGCTCGCCCGAGGGGTAGGGCAGCATCTCGAGCACGTAAGCCTTGGGGCGCTCATCGCCAGGCTCGTTCGAGACCTCCCAGGTGTGCTCGTCGGCCCACACCTTCTGCCAGCGAGGCTCGATCGTCTTGGGGTCGTAGCGGTCCATTGGTCCGCGGAGGTTAGCGGTGGGATAGTTGGGCCCAATGCCCGGCCAGAGCCCGCGACCAGCGCCCGACCCCGCCGCCTTCGCGGTCCAGCGGGCGGAGGTCCGCGAAGGTGTCGAGCTTGCCTACGTCCACGAGGGGGTCGGCGGTGTGCCGCTGCTCCTCGTACACGGCTGGCCCGAGACCATGCGCATCTGGTGGCGCAACATCGCGCCGCTGGCCGAGGCGGGCTTCGAGGTCATCGTTCCCGACCTGCGTGGCTTCGGCCAGTCGGGACTGGCCCCGGATGGCTTCTACGACCCGGCCGCCCATGCGCGGGACCTTCATGCGCTCATCACAGGGGTGCTCGGCCACGAGGGGTGTGTCGCCTCCGGAGGCGACCTGGGCGGGGTCGCAATCCAGGACATGGGCCTGCGCTTTCCCGGGCTGATCACGCGACAGGTCCTGTTCAACACCGTCCCGCCATTGCTTCCGGATGAGTACGAAGCCGCCGGAATCCCGGCCGCGCCCTCACGTGCGACGCGGCAGAGCGCCGATTACTTCCGCCGCCAGGGGCGCGAAGCCGACGAGCTAGCCGCGGAGTTGCGTAGCCCCGGCGAGCGGCAGCGCTACATCGCCACCTTCTACGGGCCGCGGCTCTGGGCCGCGCCGGGGACGCTGACCCGCGAGGACATCGAGTTCATGACCGAGCCGTTCGGGGACGCGGAGCGCTTCCGGGCCTCGATCGCCAATTACGAGCCGGCGGTTGGCACCAAACCGTTCTCCGAGCCGCCGCTGGTCTTCCAGGGCTCCGATATCCCAACCGTCATCCTCTGGGGTCCCGAGGACCACGTCATCCCCCGGAATTTCCCCAAAATGATGCAAATTGCCTTCACGGAGGCCGTTGGGCCGTTTACCGTTGAAGGCGCAGGGCATTTTCTCCAATGGGAGCGACCTCAGGTCATGAACCAGACGATCCGATACTTCTGCATGGACCTTCTTCAGACGGGCGGCCGATGACGTCCCCGGCCAGGCCACCGCGAGCATCCGCCGTCGCCGCGGAGCAGGTTGGCTCGATCGTCGCCGCGGCCGAGAAAGTGCGCGAGGAGGCTGAAGCCAAGCTGGCCCAGGCGGAGCGCGCGCTTGCCGCCGCCCATGCGAAGGCCGACGAGCTCCAGCGCCACACAGCGGCCGAGGCCGAGCGTGTCGGGGCACATGCCGCCGCCGAGGCGGATCGCATTGTCCGCAACGCACAGGCGCAGGCCGACAAGACCCGAACCCTCGCGCGCGAGGACGCCGAGACGGCCGAAGAGATGGCCACAAAAAAGACCCAGGACCAGCTTGCCGACGCGCGCCGCCAGGCGCTGAAGGTGGTTGACAACGCCAGGGTCGAGGCCATGGCGGTTCGCGACCAGACCCAGGCCGAGGCGGAGCAGACAGCCGCCCGGGCGACACGGATGGCCCAGGACCGCGTGGCCAGCGCCCAGAGCTCCGCCGACGAGGCGCTCGCGGAAGCCCAGGCATTGGTCCGATCGCTCCGACAGGTATCGCAGGCAATCGACTCGCAGGCCGACCGGATGCTCGCCGAGGTGCAGGCCGGCCACAAGCGGATCCAGGCCGAGCTCCGGGCGTCGGCCGGCATGAAGGACCCGGTGTCGCGCTTTGCAGATGCGCCCGAGTTCCGGCCCAGGCGCCGGGGCGAGGGCACCCGCCGCTAGACGTTCGCCGGATTTTCACGCGCGCCGTCAGCCGTTATGGTTGGCATCTGGGCGGGCGCGTGCTCGCGGGGGAACGAAACGGGGGGAGTCGTATGCGCACGCTCACTGGGTCTTTGGGTCTTGCGATGGTGATGGCGGCCGTGCCGGCAACAGCCGTCGCCGCCAACTCGACACTCGACTCCACGATCACCGGGGATCACTCGCCGGCAGCGGGCTACTCGCAGCTGGCCTCCGGACCCGGTGAGACCTACACGGTGCGCCAGGACCTCGGAGCCCCGGCCGGACCCGGCCGCGCCGCCAACCGTGACTCGCTGGCGTACTTTGGCCAGCTCAGCGACTTCCAGCTTCCCGACGAGGAGTCCCCCGGCCGCGCCGAGTTCCTGGATATCGACCCATCCGGCTCCTTCAGCGCGGCCTACCGGCCCCAGGAGGCATTGCTCCCCCAGATGGCCGACCAGTCGGTCCGTGCGATGAACCAGCTTCAGACGAGTCCTGTCGCGGAAGGAGGGGGCGGACACGCGTCCATGGGCGAGGTGCTCCTCACCGGCGACCTGGCCGACAGCAAGCAGCTGAACGAGACCCAATGGGTCAGGACCATCCTCGAAGGCGGCAGCCTCGATCCGAACTCCGGCACCACGGCGGGCTGCATCTACGGCAAGCCCTCCGACGCTGAAAATCCGACCCGTTACACCGGGGTCGCCGATTACAGCGACTACCTCCTGGACTCCGATGAGTATTGGGATCCGAGCTACCCGAGCGGCCCCTACGCAGGGTGGCCGAGCTACCCGGGCCTTCTCGACCGGGCCCAGAAGCCGTTCACGGCCGCCGGCCTGAACGTGCCGTCGTACGTGGCCTTCGGCAACCACGATGGGTTGGTGCAGGGCAACCAGAACGCCCTCGGGCCGATCGAGGCAGTGGCGGTCGGATGCGTCAAGCCCCTCGTGGGAGTGTCGACCACGCTGGTTTCGCCCACCTTCCTCAACACCACGCCGCTGTCGCAGCTCGGGCAGCCCAAGCTGGTCCAGAAGGTCGGCACGCAGGTCATGCTCGTCCCGCCGGACCCCAAGCGCCAGTACGTGGACAAGAAGCAGTACAAGACGGTCTTCGAGAACGGCACGCAGGCCGACGGCCACGGCTTCGACCTGGTGGATCCGGCCGAGTTGGCCGCCTCGAAGGGTGCGGCCTCCTATTACGCGTTCGACGACGGGCCGATCCGCTTTATCGGCCTTGACACGGTCTCTGAGGCGGGCGTGATCGGCGTGTCGGCCGACGGCAACCTCGATGCGCCCCAGTTCGCGTGGCTCCAGCGCGAGCTCCAGGACGCCCAGAATGATGGGCAGCTGATCGTGGTCTTCGGCCACCATGCCCCGAGCACCAGTCTCACGGCGAATGTGCCCGACGAGCTGGCAGGTCCGTGCCTGCTGAACAACAAGTACGGACACGACATCAACCCGGGATGCGATCGCGACCCGAGGAGCTCGTCGCCGATCAAGCTCGGTGCCGACGTGACCAACCTGCTGCTCTCGTACAAGAACGTGATCGCAGTCGTGGCCGGTCACTCGCACAACAGCCGCGTCACCCCGATCTCCGGCCCGAACGGCGGCTACTGGGAGATCAAGAGCCCCGCCGTCGCCGACTGGCCGGTCCAGAACCGCGCGATCGAGGTCATGGACAACCACGACGGCACGCTCTCGATCTTCGGGACCATGGCCGACTCGAGCGGCCCCGTGACGGCTCCGGGTGCTGGCAACGCCTCGAGCTTCAGCGCCGAGACGCTTGCCTCGATCGGTCGGACAGTGGCCTGGAACGATCCGCAGGCCGGGCCCCTCGGAGGAGCGGCTGGGTCGCCGACGGACCGCAACGTCGAGCTGCTGATCAAGGATCCGCGTTGAGCGCACTCCCTACCGCGCCGGGCCGAGCCACGCGTACGGCCGGCCGCGGCGTGTGACCTCGATCTCGGCTCCGGCGGCGGCCTCCTCCAGACGACCCGGGACGGGGAGGGAGTGGAGCTAGTCGGGCTCGAACCGACGACCTCCGCCATGCCATGGCGGCGCTCTTCCAGCTGAGCTATAGCCCCTAGGTCAGACCCGGCAGTTTAGCCAGCCGTCACACGACCTCGTGCGCCGGGGCTTCGCCCCAGAGGTTCTCGAGGCGGTAGAAGGCGCGCAGGTCGGGAGTGAAGACGTGGACGACGCAGTCGAAGTAGTCCATGAGGATCCAGCTCGACTGGGTCAGACCCTCCACCTTGCGGGGCAGCAGGCCCTCCTCGTCCTTGAGCTCCTTCAGCACGGAGTCGTGGATCGCCTTGACCTGCCGCTCGGAGTTCCCGGTACAGACGACGAAGAAGTCCGTGTAGGACACGATGCCGCGGAGATCCATCACCCGGATGTCATGCGCCTTCCGATCCGATGCGATCTCCGCGATCCGCTCGGCCAGCCTCTCCGAGTCGATCGTGGTCGTAGTCGTGGCGTCGCTCATGCCGCCGGCCCGGGGATCATCGTCGAATAGAGCCCGCGCTCCTCGATGAGGTCGGCCACGCCCGAGGGCACCAGGTGCCGGTAGAGCCGGGAAGACCCGACGCGCGTGCGGATCAGCGTCGAGGAGATCCCGATCGTGGGCATGTCGAGAAACGTGGCGTCTCCGCCGCCGATGGCGGCCAGCGAGAGCTCCACGGCGTCGCGGCCGGAGCCCGGCCGCTCGGCGATCACCAGCGCGGCCAGCGCGGCCACCTCGCGCGGCTCGCGCCAGGTCGGAAAGGCCTTTGCCTGGTCGGCACCGAGAATCAGGAAGTGCTGGTCCTCGGGGTTGGCCTCGTGCATCGCCCGAAGTGTGTCGACCGTGTAGGACAGCCCTTCGCGGTCGAGCTCCAGGCGCGAGACCTCGAGCCGCGCCAGGCCCTCGATCGCGCGCTCGCACAGCTCGGCGCGGACGTCCGCGCCCGGGTCCGGCTCGATGGCCCGGTGCGGGGCCCGGCGGGCCGGCACCAGCCTGACGACGTCCAGGCCCAGCTGGTCCAGCGCCTCGCAGGCGCAGGCGACATGCCCGATATGCGGCGGGTTGAAGACCCCGCCCATGATGCCGACACGCATCAGGTGCGTACCTGGCCGGTCCCCTCGACCACGTACTTGTAGGTCGTGAGCTCCCGCAGGCCGATGGGCCCGCGTGCGTGCAGCTTCTGGGTTGAGTTGCCGATCTCGGCGCCAAGTCCGAACTGGGCGCCGTCGGTGAAGCGGGTCGACGCGTTGACGTATACGGCCGCGGCATCGACGGCTTCCGTGAAGGCCGCCGCGGATTCACGCGAGTCGGTGACGATGGCCTCGGAGTGCGCGCTGCCGAAGTGGTTGATGTGGTCGATCGCCTCGTCCACGGAGTCGACGACCTTGACCGCGAGGATCAGCGCGTGGTACTCGGTGGCCCAGTCCTCCTCGGTGGCCGAGCCCAGGGAGTCGGCCAGCTCACCCGACGCAGCCCGGGAACGCTCATCAACCCGGAGCTCCACCCCGGCCTCCCGGAGCGCAGCCAGGGCGCCGGGGAGAAATTCGGCGGCGATGGCGGAGTGCACCAGCAGGGTCTCGGCGGCGTTGCAGGTGCTGGGGCGCTGGACCTTCGAGTTCAGCACGATTTCGGTGGCCATGGCCACGTCGGCGGTCTCGTCGACGAACACATGGCAGTTGCCGCTGCCGGCGTAGAGAACGGGCACCTTGGCCACGGCTGCAAGCGCGTTCTTGAGGCCCTCCCCGCCGCGCGGCACGATCAGGTCGACCACGCCGACCTGCGTGGCCAGCTCCTCCATCTCCGACCGCTGCCCACCGTCGATGATCGACACGGTGCCCTGAGGCAATCCCGCCCCGATCACAGCATCGGATGCGATGGCGGCGAGCACGGCGTTGGAGTGCTCGGCGGCGGATGACCCCCGCAGCACGATGGCGTTGCCCGACTTGATGCAGAGGGCCGAGCAGTCGATGGTCACGTTGGGCCGAGCCTCGTAGACCACGGCGATCACCCCGAGCGGCACGCGCATGCGCTTGAGGAGCAGGCCGTTCTCCAGCGTGCGCTCCTCGATGATCTCCCCGATCGGATCGTCCATCGCGGCGATGTTCCGGGTATCGCGGGCGATCTCGGCAACGCGCCCCTCATCCAGGGCCAGGCGGTCCAGGAGCGCGGCGTCGAAGCCGGCCTCACGGCCGGCCTCCAGATCGCGCTGATTGGCCTCGAGGATCTCGGCCGTCCGCACCTCCAGCGCATCCGCCATGGCCACAAGCGCGGCGTTGCGCGCGGCCCCGTCGGCGCGCGCCAGAAGGAGTGACGCGGAGCGGGCTTCGGCGCATACCTGCGCCACGGTTCGGGTCTCTACGGCCATACCCGAAGGGTAGCGGCGAGTCAGCCCGGGCTTCCGTCGCGGGCGTCGGCTGCTTCGATGATCTCCGTGAAGGAGCGGCTCGAGAGCGCCAGCCGGTCGAGCAGCGGATCGGAGAAGCCCCGGGTCCACTTCATGAGCCGCCAGCGCCTGGGCACGAGGATCGTTGGAGAGCGCCGCTCGATCCCGCGCGCGACGGCCTCACCCGCCTGGCTGGGTTGCAGCTTCTTGAGCAGGACCTTGGGGATCACTTCGAGCATCCTCTGGCCCAGCTCGTCCTCGAAGCCCTCCGAGACCATCTTGGTGTCGATGAAGCCGAAGTAGGCGGTGCTGGCGCCGGCGCCGTGGATGCTCAGCTCGTACCGGAGCGCCCGGCCCAGCTGCTCCACCGCCGCCTTGGCGATCGCGTAGGGAGCGAGCCCGACCCCGTTGGTGAACGCGTAGACCGATGAGACCACCACCACGTGGCCCTTGCGCTGCGTGATCTGCGGCAGCGCGGCGCGCACGGTGTTCCACACCCCGTCGATGTTCACGGCCATGACCTGCTCGTACTCCTCGTCGCCCATGGCGCGGATCGTCACGGCGCGAGGCGCCACCCCCGCGTTGGCCACGACGATGTCCAGGCCGCCGAAGCGTTCGACGATCGCGGCCACCGCCACGTTCAGCGCGCCCCGGTCGGTGACGTCGCAGGCCATGCCCATCGTACGGTCGGCCGAAATCGTCGCCGCCGCGTTCTCCGTGGCCTCGCCGTCCAGATCCGTGAGCACCACGGTCGCGCCGCGGTCGTGCAGCGCCTTGGCTGTGGCGTAGCCGATACCGCGGGCCGAGCCGGTGATCAGAGCCACCTTGCCGTTGACGTCGTAGCGGGCCACGCTGTGGACCCTAGTCCAGGACGAAGTAGTCGCGGTGGACGGCCTCCTCGGCACCATCACCCAGCACGTCGTGCGCGGCGGCGGTCTGCCGGCCCTTGACCCGGCGGAGCGTTGCCGCAGAGTGGCTGGCGATCCCCTTTCCGATTGCGCCGTCGCCGCTCATGGCAACGTCGACCGCATCGCCGGCCTGAAAGTCGCCCTCCACCTCGACGATCCCGACAGGCAGGAGGCTCGTGCCGCGCTCGCGCAGGGCCTGCGCCGCGCCGGCATCGACAACCAGCCGCCCGCGGCTGGGCTTGGCGTACTTGAGCCAGAGCTTGAAACTTGAGACCCGGCCCGCCTGGGGGCGGAAGCGCGTGCCAACCGCTTCACCGCGAAGTGCCGCGCCCATCGGGCCGTGCTCGGTCCCGTTGACGATTACGGCCTCGATGCCGGCCGCCGTGGCCATCTCGGCCGCCACCACCTTTGAGCGCATGCCGCCCGTGCCGACCCCGCTGCTGGACTGGACGATCTCGAGTGCCTCGAGCTGGGCGAAGTCGGTCACCTCGGGCACCAGCGCCGCCTCGGGATTGGTACGGGGATCGGCCGTATGCAGGCCGTCGATGTCCGTGAGAAGCATCAACAGGTCGGCGTCGAGCAGGATCGCCACCTGGGCCGCCAGGAAGTCGTTGTCGCCGAAGGAGATCTCGTCGGTGGCGGTGGTGTCGTTCTCGTTCACCACCGGGACGACGCCCCACTCCAGGAGCTTGGTCAAGGTCTGGCGGGCGTTCAGATAGTGCCCGCGGGCAGACATGTCGAAGAACGTGAGCAGCACCTGGGCAGAGGCAAGGCCGTTCTCAGCCAGCAGCTCCTCGTAGACGCGGAACAGCTTTCCCTGACCCACCGCGCTCGCGGCCTGAAGCTCGTCCATCGACTGGGGCCGTGTGGTCATGCCCATCTCGCGGATCCCGCGAGCGATCGCGCCAGAGGTGACCAGAACCACGGCGCTACCCGCCTCCCGAAGCGCCGCCGCCTCCTGACAGACGTGCTCGATCACGGACGTGCGAACGTCGCCGTTGCCGTCGGCAACGATGCTCGAGCCCAGCTTGATCACCACGAGATTCATGCAGACAGGTTAGGCACGCCACTGGCCGCGCACTCGGCGAGCCAGAGATCCTGCAGCATCCACGCGCCCGCGCCGTTCGCACGGCGCACAACGGATACACCCTCCGGGCCGGCGTCCAGCTCGACCGCCCGCCAATCCCGCGCCAGACCACCGGCGATGGCCACCAAAGCGTCCGGATCGTCGACGTGCCTCACGGGCGCCGGCGCCTGGAGGGCTGTGACGGCGACTTTGGTTCCGTGCGCCATGGCCACCTCATGGCCTCTCCGCTCCCCCACGTAACGCACGCTCCCCACCAGCGTGAGGCCGCCACCGGGCTTGGGAAACCAATCCGGGAGCCCCGCCACGGCAACACCCAGGCCGGCCAACAGCTCGCGCCCGGCCAACAGCGAAGTCCGGATGGCCCACGGCACGAGCGCGGCCCACAGCACCACCACCGCAACCGCCGCCCAGATCAGCCAGGACGAAATCGAGCCCGCCGAGGAGAAGAAGATCGCTGCCAGGCCCAGCCCTGTTGTCAGGGCGCCGAGGCCGGCGTAGACGCGGACCACCCGGCCTCCCAGCGCACGCGTCCGGCTGATCTCGGCCTCGGTCACCTCCCTCAGGGCCAGGCGTCGATACAGGTCGAGGTCGGTCTTTCGCATGCGGCCCGAGGCCGACAGGGCCACGTGGGCGAACAGCGCGCCGAAATAGAGGGCGCCGCCGATGGCGAACACGCGCGGCACCGTCTCCTGCTCGGCGGGGTCGTTGATCTGAACCGCGAAGGCCACCGTCACTCCGATCCACGCGAGCAGGCCGCCGATCAGCAGCACGTACTGGAGCGGCGAGGCGGAGCGTCTGCCCATGCCCATGGCTATCTGAACGGCATCCCGGGATCAAGCTCGAAGACCATGCCCGAGATCTCCACGTCGTCGCCCGGCTCGAAGCCGGCCGACTCGAGCGCCTTGATCACGCCCCACGCCCGCAGGCGGTCCTCCACGTAGCGCAGGGCCTCCTCGTTGCCCAGGTCGTGGCGCGCGAACAGCCGCTCCACCTTCCCGCCCAAGACCCGATAGCCACCCTCGGCGCGCTCCTCCACACGGAACGAGTCCTCGGCGCCCGGCCGGTACACCCTGTGCTCGGCACGCTCGTCGCCGGCCTGGGGTGCCAGTACGAGCTCGGCTGCCGGGGCGTCCTCCGGCACTGCGCGCATGATCGTGCCCGAGAGCTGCGGGATCCCGGCACCGGTTGCCGACGAGGTGACCACCACGTCGAGCACCCCCTCCCCCAGCCGCTCGCGCCATTCGGCCGTGGCGCGCTCGGCTATGTCCGGGGCCACCAGGTCGGCCTTGGACAGGCACAGCACCCTGGGCAGCCGGGCGAGCCCCGCGCCGTAGCCCACGATCTCGGCCTCGACGGTGGCGTGATTCTCCACCGGATCGGAGCCGTCGAGCGGCGCCAGGTCCACCACGTGGATGAGCACTCGCGTCCGCTCCACGTGCGCCAGGAACTCATGGCCGAGCCCGGCGCCCTCCCCCGCTCCCTCGATGAGGCCGGGGATGTCGGCCACGATGACCTGGCGCTCGCCGTCGTCAAGCGTGCCCAGAACGGGCTCGAGGGTGGTGAAGGGGTAGTCCGCGACCTTGGGCTGGGCGCGGGTCATCCGCGCGAGCAAAGAGGACTTGCCGGCGTTCGGCAGCCCGACCAGGCCGGCATCGGCCAGCAGCTTGAGCTTCAGCTCGAGCGTGGCCTCCTCGCCTGCCAACCCTCGCTCGGCAAACCGCGGCGCCTGACGGCGCGAACCGGTGAAGCGCTTGTTGCCCCGGCCCCCGGAGCCACCCTGCGCCACCACCGCGCGCTGCCCGGGCAGCGTGAGGTCGAAGCGGGTGCCGCGCTCCAGGTCATCGGCCACGGTTCCCGGAGGAACCCTGATCACCAGATCGTCGCCCGTCGCGCCCGACTTGTTGGAGCCCTCCCCGTGGGCGCCGCGGCCGGCCTTGTGGTGAGGGTTACGCCGAAAGGACTGGAGATCGCGCAGCGAGCCGTCGCAGAGCAGGACCACGTCGCCCCCGCCGCCGCCATCGCCGCCATCGGGTCCGCCCTTGGGCACATGGGCCTCGCGGCGGAACGAGATCGACCCGTCGCCGCCGGCGCCGGCCTGCACGAAGATCTTTGCGCGGTCGTGAAGCATCAGGCGATCGTAGAGGCCGCCCCGCAGCGGGTGAGGGCTAGGCGGGAGCGGCGGCCGGCTCGGCGGCCTCGAGAACGACCCGGGCCCACTCGTCTGGCTGATCCCGATGCAGCATGTGCGCCCCGCCTTCGATCTCCACGACCCTGGTCTGGGGAAGCCGGCGCTTGAGGCGCCTCACCGCGCGGGGGAAGACAGGATCGCTGAGCGACCCCTGCAGACAAGTGACCGGACAGCCGATGCTCGAGATCGCCCTGGACGGAGGGAACGGACGGGTGAGCTGATCCATCTCCAGAACCGTCGACCGGGCATGCGCCAGCATCCCCTCCTGCTCTTCGGCCGGAAGGCGGTCGAACCCGTTGTCACCAGTGGTGTAGGAGTTGGCCCAGCGATACATGGTCGCGGCCGCGGCGCGCTCGTCCCGGCGGATCCGCCAGCGAAACTGCATCTGCGTGGACATCCGAAGTGTGCCCCGGCTGGGCGCGAGTATCAGGGAGACGGCAGGCTCGATCAGCACGAGGGAGCCAACGAGGTCCGGCCGGCTGGCAGCGAGGTCCAGTGCGATCACTCCTCCTCCGCTCCAGCCAACCACGACGGCGGGGCCGGACCCCAGATGCTCCAGCAGCGCGGCGGCGTCCTCCGCGTGCTGGTGAGGATGCCGAGCCCGCTCGCCCTGCGATGCGCCGAAGCCGCGGCGGTCATAGGCGATCACGCGGTGGGAGCCGGCGAGCCGATCAGGGATATCGCCCCAGATCGCCGAGTAGGCACCCGTTCCGTGAACGAGCAGCAGCGGATCGCCCTCCCCGAGATCCGTGTAGCTGAGATCGACGCCGTCAAGGCGCAGGGAGGCCATCGACAACCGACTCTAGGTGATTTAGGGTCGCCGGATGGCCCGTTTCGCAGATCGCCTCTTCGCCCGCCTCTACGACCCGCTCTTCGCCAAGATCGAGCGCGAGGGGCTGACCGACATGCGCCGCCAGTGTCTGGCCCAGGCCAGCGGCGAGGTCCTGGAGCTCGGAGCCGGAACCGGGCTGAACCTCGAGCACTATCCCGACGCGGTGACACGGCTCGTGCTCACCGAGCCCGAGGAGGCCATGGCCAGCCAGCTGCAAAGGAAGCTGGCCGACGCTGGTCGCGAGGCCGAGGTGCACATCGCCGACGCCCAACGCCTGCCGTTCCCCGACAACAGCTTCGACACCGTGACCACGACGCTGGTGCTGTGCACGGCCCCCGATCCGCACGTGGTGCTGGCGGAGGCCTCCCGAGTGCTCCGCCCGGGCGGGCTCTTCCTCTTCATGGAGCACGTTCGCGCAGAGGAGGGCAGCCCGATCGCCAAGTGGCAGGACCGCGTCGAGAAGCCGTGGGGGTTCATCGCCGGCGGCTGCCACCCCAACCGGCGGACAGCCGCCACGCTGGAGAGCTCTGCGCTCGAGGTCGTCAATCTGCAGCAGACCGAGATGCCGAAGGGTGCCGGCCCGCTGGTGCGGCCGATGATCATCGGCGCCGCGCGAGCGGCTTAGCGACTACTCCGAGTCGGGCAGGATCGTGACCTTGCGGCCACGGGCGTTCTGCGTGAACTCGATGGTGCCGGCGCGCTTGGCGAAGATCGTGTCGTCCTTGCCGATGCCCGCACCCTCGCCCGGACGGAAACGGGTCCCGCGCTGGCGGACGATGATCTCGCCCCC
>JAXDIE010000029.1:0-24287 GCA_034664165.1 Thermoleophilaceae bacterium
CGATCCCGACGCTGATCCCATGCGAACTCAGGAATGATCCATCCCTGATCGCCGTCATCTGTGAGCCTGCGCACGGAGCCGGCCTGCGTTTCACCCCTCGGTTGGCACTCCAAGGGGCGCGAGGCTGTAGGGTCACCGGCTCATGAACCGTCTTCTGGCTTTCGCCCTGCTCTCGATCTGCCTGGCGCTCACCGCGTGCGGTGGCACAGGCGGCGCCGACACCGCCGCGCCGGCGGCAACCGATACGACCGCCGCCACAACGGCCGCGCCGGCCCCGACGGGTGACATCAGCACCGATCTGAGCGAGAAGCCGGTGCCCCAGGTGCCCGACGCCCCGGCCGACAAGCTCGAGGTCAAGGACATCGTCGAGGGCAACGGTCCCGCGGCCACGAAGGGAGACACGCTCAGCGTCCAGTACGTGGGCGTGGCCCAGTCCAACGGCCAGGAGTTCGACTCCTCATGGAGCCGTGGCGCCCAGCCGTTCGAGTTTCAGCTCGGCGCCGGAATGGTGATTCCCGGCTGGGACCAGGGCCTCGAGGGCATGAAGGCCGGAGGCCGCCGCCAGCTGACGATCCCCGGTGACCTTGCCTACGGCCCCGCCGGCCAGCCGCCCTCCATCGGCCCGGACGAGACGCTCGTCTTCGTGGTCGATCTCGAGAGCATCAAGTAGCCGCCCCATGGGCCGGCGAAGTGCGGGGGTGTTGCTGGCCCTTGCCTGCTGCCTGATCCTGCCCGCTGCCGTGTCGGCGTCCAGGCTGGAGACGATCAAGACGCCGAGCCGCTTCGTCGACGTGAAGACCGCCGCCTTCGGCGACGTGGACCCTCATCCCTCGGCGCTGCGCGCCAACGTCCTTCTGCCGGACCACTACGACCCCAAGCGCAGCTACCCGCTCCTGTTCCTGGTTCACGGAGCCGGCGAGAACCACGCCTCCTGGGCCAAGCCGCTCAAGGGCAACATCAAGGAGACGGCGCGGGGCCTCAACGCGATCGTCGTGATGCCGGACGGCGGCCTGGGCTTCTACACGAACTGGTGGAACGGCGGAGAGCGAGGCGGCCCCGCGTGGGAGCGCTACCACCTCGACGAGCTGCTGCCGATGATCCAGAAGCGCTACCGGATCAAGCAGGCGCGCCGCTACCACGCCATCGCCGGCTTCTCGATGGGCGGCTTTGGCACATCCGAATACGCGGAGCTCAGGCCCGACTTCTTCGGCACCGCCGTGCCCATGTCCGGCTTCGTGTCGATCCAGCGGCTCACCGCCGTGATCGGGTTCCCGCTGGTAACCGGCGTCGACTACAACCAGATCTTCGGGCCCAACGGCGGCCCATACGCGGTCGGCCACGACCCCGTCAAGCTGGCGCCCAACCTCGCCCACTCGCGGCTCATGGTCTACACCGGGAACGGCGTGCCCAGGCCCGGAGTCCCGGCAAGCGGCGCGGCCGTGGCCAGCGGGGTCGTGGAAGCCGAACTCCTGCTGCAGAACCAGGAGCTGTTCCAGGCCGCGCGCGCGGGCGGCGCCGATGCGACCTTCACATCGCATCTCGGCGTCCACGACTGGCCCTATTGGCGAGAGGACCTGCGCTCGGCCATCGACCGCGGGCTCTTTGGCAAGGTCGAAGAGAACCCACGCAGCTGGACCTATCGGACGGTGGCGCAGCGCGGCCGCGCGTGGGACCTGAGCTTCCGCCTGGCCTCGCCTCCGGAAGACATGGTCAAGTTCAGCCGCAGCGGCCGGACGCTCGCGGTGGCCGGCTCGAGCTTGTCCCGGATGGCGATTCGCACCGATGGCGGGTGCAGCCTGAGCAGGCAGCCGCCGTTCCAGGTCCGGCTCGATCCTGGCTGCTGACCTCCCGCTCTCTTAGGCTTGCGGCGTGAGCGACCCCAAGGATCCAGCGCGCGAGGCCGCGGCCAGGGCCGTGGTCGAGGAGATCGACGCGGGAACGGTGATCGCTCTGGGATCCGGACGAGCGGTGTGGCGCGCCATCGAGGTCATGTCCGAGCGCTGGCCGGACGGGATCCCGGTGCAGGTGATCGTCGCCTCCTCTCTCACACACGAGCGGGCGGTGGCCGCCGGGCTGGAGGTGCTCGAGCTGGACGGCACCGTCGCCCCCGTGCTGGCAATCGACGGAGCGGATGAGCTGACAGCCGACCTGGCCCTGATCAAGGGCGGCGGAGGGGCGCTCCTGCGCGAAAAGATCGTGGTTGCCAGCGCATCGCGGTTCGTGGTGGTGGCCGAGACACCCAAGCTGGTCGAGCGCCTGGGCCAGGGCTTCCCCCTCCCCGTGGAGGTCGTCCGCTTTGCCTGGCAGGACACCGCGCGCCGTCTGGAGGCGATCCTGCCGGATGGCCGCCGGCGCGAGACGAGCGGCGAGCCCTTCGTGACCGACGAGGGGCATTACATCCTTGACTGCCCGGTGCCGGAGGGCACCGACCCCGAGGAGCTGGCGGCCGAGCTGTCGATGGTCCCCGGAGTGGTGGAGCACGGGCTGTTCATCGGAATGGCTGAGAAGGCATACCTGGGCACGCCTGAGGGCGGCGTGCAGATTCTCGAGGCCTAGGAGGTCCCATGGAGTACCAGACGCTGCTCTACGAGCAGGACGACCATGTGGTCACGCTCACCTACAACCGAGCCGACCAGCACAACGCGGTGAACCGGGTGATGAACACCGAGCTGCATCACGCGTGGCAGCGCTTCCGCGACGACGATGACGCGTTCGTACTGGTGATCACCGGAGCCGGCGACACCACGTTCTGCGCGGGCTGGGACCTGCAGGACGCCGCGGAGACCGAGCTCGGGACCTTCGGCAGCTGGGACGCCTTCCGGTCCTACCTGCAGAACGCTCCCGGGGAATGCGGCTACACCCGCAAGGCCGACATCTTCAAGCCGGTGATAGCGGCGGTCAACGGATACGCCTTCGCCGCCGGCCTCGAGACAGCGCTGCTGGCCGACATCCGGATCGGCGCCGCCAACGCCGAGTTTGGCGCGCTCGAGCGGCGCTGGAACATCGTCGGGGGCGACGGGCTGACCGTGCGGCTGCCGCTGGTGGTCGGCTATGCCAAGGCGATGGAGCTGATCATCACCGGGCGCCGCATCGATGTGCACGAGGCCGAGAAGATCGGCCTGGTGAACGAGGTGGTGCCAGAGGGCCAGGCGCTGGCCCGGGCCCAGGAACTGGCCCGGGAGATCGCCGCTCTACCTCAGGGCGCGATCCGCAGCGACAAGGAGTCGGTGATACGCGGCCTGGGCGAGTCGCTCGAGACGAGGCTCCGGATCGAGGCCGAGATGATGCTCTCGATGTTCATGCGCAAGGATTCCCACCGCCTGGGAGCCGCCGCGTTCAAGGCCGGGAACCTGACACCTGAGTGGCCGAATCACGGGCTGTGATCGCCAGGTCGTCCAGGCGCTTGTCGTGCCCGTCCGGCTGCCAGCCGGGGCCGCCGAACATGTAGCCCATCCGGTCGTGCCAGTTGGTTGCGCCGCGGACGTCGTTCCAGATCGCGATGTACTCGTGGAAGGCGGCCCTCACCGGGTTGAACGTGCCGATGTTCTTCGTCAGCCCGTAGCGGACCCGCTCCTCCTCGGGCTCGAAGGTGCCGAACATCCGGTCCCAGATGATCAGGATGCCCGCGTAGTTCTTGTCCAGGTACTGCTGATTGGCGCCGTGGTGCACCCGATGGTGGGCCGGCGTGTTGAAGATCGCCTCGAACCAGCGCGGCATCTTCTTGATCCGCTCCGTGTGGATCCAGAACTGGTAGATCAGGCTGACCGACTGCTGGAGCAGGATCATCCACGGCGCGAAGCCCAGCAGGGCAAGCGGGATCCAGAACGGCACGTAGGTCATGGGCACCCACGTCTGGCGCAGGGCGGTCGAGAGATTGAAGTGCTCGCTGCTGTGGTGCACCACGTGGCTTCCCCAGAACACGCGGACCTCGTGGCTGACCCGGTGGAACCAGTAGTAGGCCAGGTCGTCGGCGAAGAACAGGAGCACGTAGGTCCACCAGGCGTCGGCGGGCATCCGCAGCGGAGTGATCTCGTAGAAGAAGGCGAGAATCAGAAGGACGACGAGCTTCCAGCCCACGTTGATGATCACGTTGCCAAGGCCAAGGGACAGGCTGGTGCGGGTGTCGTTCTTCTCGAAGCCCACGAGGGCGTCGTCGCGGATGTGCTTGAAGCTCAGCGCCTCCACGATCAGCAGGAGGACGAAGAACGGGATGGCGTAGTAGAGGATCTCGGCCATGGCTCAGCGCCGTGCGTAGGGCCGCAGCGGCGGCCCGTGGGCAGCCGTCGGCTGGAGCCCCAGATGCGGCAGGGCATCGACGTAGAGGGTGAGGTTGTTCACAGCGGTGTCAGTCATGATGCGCGATCCGGGGGCCGACCATTGCACATGGGTTGTCAGTTGAGGCTGGGATCGAGCGGCATGCGCGCGAGCAGCGCGAACTCGCCGCCCAGCCGCAGGAGGGCGGTGACCCATAGGCCCTCGGGCTCATCGCCCAGGAGGTCCTCGCCGCGCGCCGGCGCCAGGATCCAGTCCTCGCGCTCCACCTCGCCCTCCAGCTGCCCGGGACCCCAGCCGGCGTGCCCGGCGAACACCCGCGCCCGGCCTGCCAGGCGCTCCAGCTCGGCGGGGTCGAGATCGCCCCTGACCACCCCGATTCCGTCCGCCACGGCGATCGCCTCGGCCTCGGGATCCACCTGCGCCACCAGAATGGCGGCGTCCGGCCTCACCGGCCCGCCGATGAACAGGCGCTCGTCGCAGTCGGGCAGCTCGAGCTCGGGAACCGCCTCGGCCACCAGGGTCTCGGTCGGGCGATTCAGCACCAGTCCCAGCGCGCCCTCCTCGGAGTGCTCGGCGATGGCCACGACGCTGCGCTGGAAGTTCGGGTCCAGCAGCGAGGGCGCGGCGATCAGGAGCTGGCCGGCGAGCGTGTCGATCGGCCCATTATCCGCCTTCACTCGGCCACGACGCGCCAGGCGGCCGCCAGGCTGGCCAGCTGGCCCGTGGCAAGCTTCGACGTGAAGTGCTGCCGCACTCCGGCCAGGTGGGTCCGGCGTGCTGCCGACACCAGATTCCGCCCGGCGGATGTCAGCTCGGCGTAGAAGCCCCGCCCGTCCTCGGCGCTCGGCTCACGTGACACCAGGCCGCTTCTCTCGAGACGGTCGACCAGACGGGTCAGGCCGCTGCGGCTGAGCACCAGCAGCTCGTCGGCAAGGTCGCTCATGCGCAGCCGATTGGCGGGCGCGTCCAGCAGGTACATCAGGACCTCGTACTCCACAAGCGAGAGGTCGTGTGCCTCCTGAAGCTCGGCGTCGAGGATCGCCACGACCCGTGCGTGGGTAGCCAGCATGCCCCGCCACGCGTCGAGCTCACGGGGTGTGAGCACTCCTGGGACGGTGCGGACCATTGGTGCAGCGTATCACCAGTAGTTGTCGGCGCAACTATCTGATATAGTTGCTCATGCAAGTACCAGTCCCCTACTACTATCGGAGAGGTCATGAAGCTCGAAGGCATTCATCACGTAACAGCGATCACGGCGGATGCCCAGAGCAATGTCGACTTCTACGCCGGGGTGCTCGGCCTGCGGCTGGTCAAGAAGACCGTCAATCAGGACGCGCCCAACGTCTACCACCTGTTCTACGCCGACCAGGAGGGCCACGCCGGCTCCGACATCACGTTCTTCGAATACCCGGGCGCACCGATAGGGCGCGCGGGCGCCGGGATGGTCCACCAGATCGGCTGGAGGGTCGGCTCGGCGGAGGCGCTGGACTTCTGGGCGGATCGACTCGGCGATCGTGACATCGCGGTCAGTCGCGTGCCGGACCGGCTGAGCTTCGCCGACCCCGAGGGCCTGCGGCACGAGCTGGCCGTGGCCACGGTGGCCGACGCACCCCTGATCGCCGACCACCCCGAGGTGCCCGCGGACTTCGCGCTCCAGGGCTTCGACAATGTCCGGGCTTACTCCGCCAACCCCGAAGCCAGTCGCGGATTGCTCGAGGACGTGCTCGGGTTCACCGAGTCCGGCGACGGCCACGAGGCACGCGGGCAGAACCGCGGCGGCATCATCTCCTACGACGCTCCCCCGGAGAAGCCGGGCCTCCAGGCCGCGGGAACCGTGCACCACGTGGCGTGGGCGTCAACCATGGACGACCACGTGGAGTGGCTGAATCGGCTGCGCGAGGCGGGTCACCACCCGACCGACGTGATCGACCGCTTCTACTTCCGCTCCATCTACTTCCGCGAGCCCAGCGGCGTCCTGTTCGAGATCGCCACGCTCGGGCCCGGGTTCACGTCGGACGAGCCGCCCGAGTCCCTTGGCGAGCACCTGTCCCTACCACCGCGGTTCGAGTCGATGCGCGCAGAGGTCGAGGCCAACCTCAAGCCGGTCGACGACCACTCGCGCCGGCCCGTGGCGCAGCCGCAGTCCAGCTAGCCTTCGGGCCTCGTGGCTACCGCGAGGTAGCTGTACGCCGGCCCGCGGCCGTCCTTGCGCTTCATCTTGGGACAGCCAGTACGCAGGTCCTCGCAGTGGAACCTGCCTCCGCCCTGGAGCTTGATGTCGAGCCTGGAGCGCAGGCCGTAGGAGTAGAGGTTGCCGTCGCCACCGGGGTCGAAGGCCGCCGTGCGGGTGTCGTTCTGCCAGCGCCGCGTCAGCAGCCTGCGGTCGGCCGACTTCTGGCCCTGCAGGTACTTGTCGAACCAGGCGGTGGTGTACCAGGAGGCCATGTCGATGCCGTGCAGGGTCGCACCGAAGGGGAGCATCGGGATGTAGCTGTACTCGTAGTGGGTGCCGCCCCGGATGTTGATCTCCCCGGTGTCGACGCCTGCCTTGGAGAAGGCCATCGACGCCTGGCTGCGGCCAAGCGGGTCTGGATCCTTGCTTCGCGGCAGCGGCAGCAGGCCGTAGTCATTGGAGAACCCGAGCGCGGGGGTCCGCAGCTTCCTGGCCGGCTTGAAGCCCTTGGCACAGGTGCTGGTGGCATCGCAGAGGTTGTCCCAGGCCACCACGGCATCGACGCGCTTGTCGACCTGGCTCTCGTAGGACACGCCGGAGGCTCCGAACGAATGGCCGGCCAGGCCCAGGTGCTCGGGATCGACCCACCTGCCGAACGGGTTGTAGGCCGAGTTGAGGCCACCCTGTACGCGCCGCACCTGCTTGGTGCAGTGGTAGGTGCCGGTCTGGCTCGCCCGCGGGCAGAAGGCGACCCGCTTGGTCGAGAGGAAGAAGTCCAGGGCGTCCTGGGTCCCGTCGTAGAAGGTCTCGCCGTTCAGCTGCGACAGCGCGCCGCTCGCGGCGTCCTCACCCTGGCCGAACGTGTCCGAGCGCCCCTGGTTCTGGGGGTCCCAGGTCATCACGACGTAGCCGGCCTTGGCCAGTGTCTGGGCAGCCCACCAGTACGCCTGCTCGGGCGCCTGCACCGAGCCGTTGGTGATGACCACGCCGGGGCGCTTCTTCGGGCCCGTCCGGGTCCTCCACACGTGGCCGCTGATCGTCGCGCCGTTGCGTGCGGTGAACAGGACCGGCTCGACCTTGCCATCGCCGCCCGTCTGCCAGTCGTTCAGGCGGATGTCGCCCGCGCACGCCAGCCCGTTGCTGAAGCACAGGTCGGTCAGGAACAGGCGCTCAGGGTCGCCGGCCTGCGTGGTGATGGCATCCAGAAGCGTCTGGGCGCCCTGCGGAAGCAGGTTCAGCTGGTACCCCGGCGCGTTGAACTCGGCGGGGCGCTCCGCGATCTTCGAGTAGTTGCGGAACTCCTGCGCCTGGTCGAAGGCCGCCGCGGGCGATACTGCGCACGCAAACGCGGCGGCCGCGAGCGCAGCCGCCGCGCAACCTGCGCGGAACTTCCGGATCATGTGGGTCTCAGGACCCCGGGAGGGTGAACATCGACTGGATATTGGCAGCGAACATCATGTCGCCCTCCAGTTGAAGCTTGCCGCTCATGAACATCGTCGGCCCCTGCTCGGCGCCGGTCACCAGCTTGAGGAAGCTAACACCGTCCATCGTGAGCGACACGCGCGGGGTCTCGGTGGGCGAATCGGTCACGGTCAGCTCGCCGTTGCGGACGACTACCTCCCAGTGATCGACCGACCCATCGGGCCCGTCGGTGATCTTCCAGTGGACCACCGCCTCCTGGCCCTGGGCGTTCTCGGGCTTGAAGAACTCCTTCATGCGCCCGAAGACCTCCCCGATGATCTGTGCCCGCATCGGCCCCTGCATTCCCTCGCGGAGCTGGGCGTCATCGGTGGCCGCCACGACCTTGCCGATCTCGGCCGGATCGATGTTGGCCAGGTCGAAGTCGGCCTGATGGCCATTGCTCTCCATTGATGTCTCTCCCCCGTTGGTTGTCACTTGATCTTGTGTCCGGAAATCGCGCGCGAGATGACCAGGCGCTGGATCTCCGAGGTGCCCTCGAAGATCGTGTAGATCTTGGCGTCGCGGTGCATGCGCTCCACCGGGAACTCCCTCGTGTAGCCATTGCCGCCCAGGATCTGGATGGCGCGCTCGGTGACCCAGACGGCGACCTCGCCGGCCTTGAGCTTGGACATCGAGCCCTCGGCATTGGTGAACTTGTGCCCGGCCCGGCCCATCCACGAGGCACGCCAGACCAGCAGCCTGGCCGCGTCGATCTCCATCTTCATGTCCGCAAGCGTGAAGGCGATCGACTGGTTCTCGATGATCGGCCGACCGAACTGCACGCGCTCCTTGGCGTAGTCCAGCGCGAACTCGTAGGCCGCGCGTGCGACGCCGATGGCCTGGGCGCCGACGGTCGGGCGGCTGGCCTCGAACGTCTGCATGGCGGCCTGGCCTCCGCCGGCCTTGCCCTCGCGGACCCGTGCCAGGCGCTCGTCGAGCTTGTCCTTGCCGCCCAGCAGACATGAGCCGGGCACCCGGCAGTCATCCAGGTGCACGTCGGCGGTGTGCGACGCGCGGAGGCCGTGCTTCTTGACCTTCGCCCCCTGCTCGCAGCCCTTGGTGCCGGGCGGGATCACGAACGCCACATGGCCGCGCGACCCCAGCTCACGGTCGACGGAGGCGATGACCACGTGCACGTTGGCGATACCGCCGTTGGTGGCCCACGCCTTCTGCCCGTTGATGACCCACTCGTCCTTGGCCTCGTCGTACTTGGCCGTTGTGCGGATGGCGGACACGTCGGAGCCGGCGTCGGGCTCCGAGGAGCAGAACGCAGCCACCTCGGGCTTGTCGACGGTGCCGAAGCACTGGGGAACCCATTCGCCCATCTGCTGCGGGGTGCCCTGGCCGAAGATCGCCGCCACTGCGAGGCCTGTGCCCATGATGGCCATGCCGATGCCGGCATCGCCCCAGAAGAGCTCCTCGTTGACGATCGGCAGCTGCAGGCCGCTGGGGTCGGAGAAGAACTGGGCCAGCGACTCGAACCCGTAGAGGCCGATCTTGGCGGCCTCCTGGATGACGGGCCACGGGGTCTCCTCGCGCTCGTCCCACTCCGACGCGGCCGGGCGGATTACGTTCTCCGAGAAACCGTGCACCCACTCCTGGATGTCCTTCTGGTCCTGGTTCAGCGCGAGGCTGAACGCGGGCGTGCTGTCCGGCACCGGGGCGGCTGCTGCTGCCACGGCCTCTTCGGCCGCTGCCGTTGCGTCTGCTGGATCTGTAGTCGCGCTCATCGTTCTCCTAGGTTGGTTCAGCGGCGCCTACTGCGCCGCCGGCTGTCTTCTTCAATGCGTTCAAGTTCTCTGCCCCATGCCTTCTCGGCAGCATCATCCATGGCGATCTGGAATACCGCCAGCACGGACTGCGAGGCGAGGGGCCGAAGGCGCTCCAGGGCATCACGTACCTCTGGCCAGCGCTCCTCCGGCTGCCCGTCCCTGTCGAACGGCTTCCAGACCTTGTCCATGAAGATCCGTATGAAGTTCTTCGACACCGCGTCGGTATGGCGCCTGATGCTCTCGAAGATGTCCATGGCCTCCTCGACGCTGATCCCGATGTCGGTCAGCGCCTCGCCGGCATTGGCCAGGCGGGGACTGGGCTCCTCGTAACGGCCCTCGCCGATGTCGCGCAGCAGGCCGAGCTTCTCGGCGCGCGCGAGCATTCCCGGATCAGTGGTCCCAAATCGCACGGCCAGCTCGGCGGCGTCGGTGAACTGCGGCTCCTCTTCGACGAAGGGGGTCCGCAGGGCCCGCGTGAAGCCCAGGACCTCGGCACTGGACCCGTTCGCGCTCTCGATCATCTTGCGGATGAGCTCGAGGCTGAAGCCCTCGGTCTGCATCTCCTTGATCAGCTCGATGCGGGCCACGTGGTCATCGCCGTAGTAGCCGGTCCGGCCACGGACCTCGGGGGGCGGCAGCAGGCCACGCGATTGGTGGGCGCGGATGTTGCGGGCGGTCATCCCCGTCTGCCGAGCGAGCTCGTCGATGGTTAGTTCTGTGGCCATTTCGGGCATCTCAGGATAATACGCCATCAACTGATGTAACGTTCCGTCCTGTCGCGGTGTATCGCTGACCAGATCGGGGGCCACGCCCCCACACTCGATCGAAAGGCTTTCTGAAACATGACCCCGACTCCTCCACCTCCCGCCGGCGGCGCAGAGATCTCGCAGGTAATCGGCGCTTCCGCGGCCGCTGCCGTGCTGATGATCGCGCTGCTCTTCATCGGGATGGCGCACCGGAGTGGCCGCATCACCTGGCTCGGCCGGCTGGCCGATTGGGCCGGCGCCATCGGCGGCACCCCGGGCTACGTCGCGATCCCCGCGGCCCTCGCCGGCATCTCGCTCGTGGGCGCCGCATTCGGCTTCTATTGGGACGTGTCGCTGCACATCGACAACGGCCGCGATCCGGGCCCGCTGGCCAACCCCTCGCACTACTTCATCCTGCTCGGCCTGTTCGGCATCTTCGCCGCGGGCTGGCTGGCGCTCGTCCTGCCCAAGGGCGACGACCGTCCCGGCCCGGCGCCGGTCAAGATCACGCGTAACTGGTACGCGCCGCTCGGCGGTGTCGTACTGATGGCAGCGGCCTCATTCGCGCTCACGGGCTTCCCGCTGGACGACATCTCGCACCGGATCTTCGGTCAGGACGTGACCCTCTGGGGTCCCACGCATCTGATGATGCTCACGGGCGCCGCGGTTTCGCTGATCGGCATCCTGATGCTGCTGACCGAGGGCCGGTCGAACCCGGTGCCCTCGGCTCCCACCGACGGCCTGGGCAAGCTGCTCACCAGACACCAGCTCTCCCCCGCGATCACGCGCTGGATCAGGGTTGCCGCCGCCTCCGGTGGGTTCCTGATCGCGCTGTCGATCTACCAGGCCGAGTTCGATTACGGAGTGCCTCAGTTCCGCCTGCTCTTCGACCCCGTCCTTGTGGCCTTCGCCGCCGGCGCCGGGCTCGTCACCGCCCGCGCGATGCTCGGCAAGGGTGGCGCGCTGGTGGCTGCGGTGTTCTTCATCGGGCTGCGGCTGATCCTCCTGGTGGTTGTCACCGGGATCCTTGGCGAGACGGTGGCCCACTTCCCGCTCTACCTGGCCGAAGCCGTGTTGGTCGAGGGCGCAGCCCTGGCGCTCGGCACGGACAAGCGCTACCGCTTCGCGCTGGTGTCCGGGGTGCTCATCGGCACCATCGGGATCGTCGCTGAGATGGGCTGGACCCACGTCTGGGCAGCCATTGTCTGGCCGGCCCACATCCTCCCCAGCGCGATGATCCTCGCGGTTGTGACCGGCATCGCCGGCGCCGTTCTCGGGGCGTTCGTCTCGGGTGGGCTACAGCGCCGGGTGGAGGTGGTCGGCAGCCCCCGCACATGGGCCGCAGCCGGCCTCAGCATCATCGTGTTCGCAGGAGTCATCGGCTTCCTGCTGCAGACCAACACGGTCGACTCGAAGGCGATCGTGACGCTGGAGGACGCATCGCCGCCGCCCAACCGGACGGTCAACGCGACGCTCCGGTTCAGCGACGACTCCGTGGTTCAGAACCCGGACTGGCTGAACGCCCTGGCCTGGCAGGGCCAGGACAAGCTGGTCAACGTGCCGCTCGTGGCGGCCGGAGACGGCACCTACAAGACCAGCGCCCCGCTGCCGGTGTACGGATCGTGGAAGACCATGCTCCGGTTCCACCAGGGCAACATCCTCTCCTCGGTGCCGGTCTGGCTGCCGGAGGACGCGGCCATCCCGGCGCCGGAGGTGCCCGCCACGGCGAGCTTCACCCGCCCGTTCCAGGACGACCACAGCCTGATGCAGCGGGAGGTCCGGCAGGACGTCCCAACCTGGCTCTGGACCACTGCCGGAGTCGTGGTGCTGACCTTGTCCATGGTTCTCTTCCTGCTGGTCGGCTGGAGCCTGGTCAGGGTTGCTCGCGGCGGCTCGCCCGAGCGCAAGACCAGTACCGCCCCGGCATCGCCCGGGCGCCCAGCAGTGGCGTGAGGATGGGCAAATGCTCGTCTTCGCACATTTCGGGCACTGGCTGATCGGGCTGGCCTTCGGCGCACCCGCACTGCTCGTCCCGCTCGGGCTCGTGATCCTCAACATCGTGGATCGTCGGCGCGAACGGGAAGAGCAGGAAGCGGGCGCATCGCCCGGCTGAGATCCTTCGGGCCGTGCGGCTGCTGGCATTCAGCGATCTCCACTGCGACCTCGGCCAGGCCAGGCGCTTGGTCGAACAGAGCGCCCAGGTGGACGTGGTCGTGGCCGCCGGGGACTTCGCCAAGGTCCACCGGGGCCTGGAGAAGACCATCAACACGCTCGCCGCGATCAAGACGCCCACCATCCTGGTACCCGGGAACAACGAGACCGACGCGGCGCTGCGCGACGCGTGCCAGGGCTGGGACGCCGCGACCGTGCTTCACGACGGCTCGGCGGAAATCGACGGGGTCACGTTCTTCGGCCTGGGCGGCGGGATCCCCGTGACACCATGGGACTGGAGCTTCGACCTGACCGACGAAGCCGCAGCGGCATCACTGGATGCGTGCCCGGCGGGCGCCGTCCTGGTCCTCCACTCTCCTCCGCAGGGCCACTGCGACGTGGCGGGCGGCCGCCACCTGGGCAGCCAGGCGATCGCCGACGCCATCCCGCGGCGCTCTCCGGTGCTCGCGGTCTGCGGGCACATCCACGAGTCCTGGGGGCAGGAGTCTGCGATCGACGCGACCCCGATCTACAACCTGGGCCCGAAGGGCCGGCTGCTGGAGGTCTAGCCCCGTGCCGGGCTAGTTGCCGAAACCGCTGCCGCCGTGGCCGCCGTGGCCACGGTCGTGGCCGCCGCCGCTGCCAAAGTTCTTCTTGTCGTACTCCTCGGCCTTCTTGATCACGCGCTTCTCGTAGTCGCACTTCTTGTCAAAGGCTCCGGTGTTGAAGTAGCACAGGGCCTTGCGCGTGCCGTTCGAGTCCAGCTCGTCGTCGGCCTTGTTGTCCTGCATGAAGTCGGCGGTGGCCATGGCCGCGTCGAAGAGATCGTGGATGCACGGGTGCTTGTCGCGACAGCGCTCGAGGCGGCCCGACTGGTACGGGTACTTCTTGGGGCGCGTGCCCTTCTTGTAGGCGTCGTCGTATCGGCTCCATGCGTTGTCGCCAAGTGAGAACGGGCCGAGGTAGGTCCCGTTGCGCGACCCGGGGCCGTAGCCCTGCTCCGTGAAGTGGATGGCTGCGATCAGCCTGGGATCGATGTCGAAGGAGCGGCCGGCCTCGCTGTAGACCTCGTACATCGTCTTGTCCGGGACGTCGTCCTTCGTCTTGGCCAGGGCAGGGGCCGACCCGACCGCGGGCAGCGCGGCGACCAGCGCGAGTGTGAGAGCGATTCTCTTCACGGTGCGTTTGTGACCCTCCCTCTGCCGATAGATGAGGAAGTCATCGATCGCGGGTCGCCCGAAAGGCTACAGAACGGCCGGGGCCCCATGGGGGGATAACGTCTGGCCCATGACCGATCCGTGCACCACCGGCGGCTGCCTCTGCGGCGAGGTCCGCTTCGAGATCGAGCGGCCGGCGCTCGCTGCCTCCTACTGCCACTGCACACGCTGCCAGGGCCGCACCGGCTCCGCGGCGTCGGCCCAGGCGCAGGTCGACGGACTCGGCTTCCGCATCCTGACGGGCGATCATCTGGTCCAGGAATGGCGGCATCCGGACGGCGGGTTCTTCAAGGCCTTCTGCCGTAACTGCGGCGCCCACCTGTTCAGCCGCAGCCCGGACGCGCCGGGTCAGATGGCGATCCGCATGTCGGCCTTCGACGCCGACCCGGGTGTGCGCCCATCCGTGCGCTCGCACGTCTCGAGCGCATGCTCCTGGGAGCCGATTCCCGACGATGGGCTGCCCCGCTACGAGGGATCCGCCCCCCGGCCGGAATGACCGATCGCAGCACCACCTGCTGCATCGCCGGCGGCGGGCCCGCCGGGATGATGCTCGGCTTCCTTCTGGCCCGGGCGGGGGTCGAGGTGCTCGTGCTCGAGAAGCACGCCGACTTCTTCCGCGATTTCCGGGGCGACACGATCCACCCGTCGACCCAGGAGATCATGAACGACCTGGGGCTGCTCGACGAGTTCCTCGAGCTGCCTCACAACAAGCTGACGGAGCTGGTCGGCGACATCGACGGGCAGCCTTATCGCCTGGTCGACTTCACACGGCTCCCGACGCGGTCGAAGTTCATGGCGATGATGCCCCAGTGGGACTTTCTGAGCTTCCTGGCGAGAAAGGCGTCGGCCTACCCGGCGTTCAACCTGGCTTTGGAAACCGAGGCCACAGGCTTCATCGAAGCGGGAGGCAGGGTCACGGGCGTCACAGCCGACACCCCGGATGGCCCACTCGAGATCACAGCCGACCTGGTGGTCCTGGCAGCCGGGCGCAACTCCAGCCTGAAGGACGCCCTGAAGCTCGAGGCGGATGAGTTCGGAGTTCCGTTCGACGTGACCTGGTTTCGCCTTCCCAAGCGCACGGAGGCCCTGCCTTCACTCGGGCGACTCGGTGACGGCCACCTTCTGGTCACGATCGATCGCGGGGAGTATTGGCAGGCGGGCCTCCTGATAGGGAAGGGCACCTTCGACGCCATCAAGGCGCAGGGCCTGGAGGCATTCCGTGCCCAGATCGTGCGGATCGCCCCGTTCATGAAGGCATCGGTCGAGGACCTCGAAGGCTGGGAGGACGTGAAGCTGCTCTCGGTGCAGGTGGATCGCCTGAGGCGCTGGTACCGGCCCGGCCTGCTTTGCATCGGCGACAGCGCCCATGCGATGTCACCTGCGGGCGGCGTCGGCGTGAACTTCGCGGTCGCCGACGCGGTGGCCGCAGCGAATCAACTGGCCAGGCCACTCGCAAGACGTAACCTGAGCGCCGATGACCTGGCGGCAGTCCAGAAGCGCCGTGAGCCGCCGGTCCGCCTGATGCAGGCCGTTCAGGTCAGACAGGGTGCGCTTTTCGGCAACGTCGACAGCCCGTGGACCCGCCGCATCTTCAAGCTGATCAGCGTTGCCGCACCACTCCGTCACGCAATGGGTCGCGCGGTGGGCCTCGGCTTCCGGCCCGAACACGTGCAGACGCCGGACGCCGGGACCACCCCGACTTCCGGCGCCTGACGGGCGGTCCGGCTCAGCGGGCGAGGCTTCGCGTTCTCGCGGCGGACGGCCGCAGTGCTGCGATTGACGCGAGGATCACGCCTCCCTCCAGCATCAGCGAGACGATCCCCGAGGTCTCCCACTCCTCCTCGAAGAAGCCCGGGAGCCCCACCGTCCGGGAGAGGACGAATCCCGCCGCCATCCCGGCCACGATGAGACCGGCGGCCGACCAGGCGACGTTGTCGTGAACCAGCCAGAGCCGTGCTGCCAACCCGAGGCAGAGCACACCCCCGGCGATGAACAGAGCTCCGATATAGGTCTGCTCGGCCAGATACTCCGGAGCCAGCACGAGGTGAAGTACCCCCGTACCAGCGAGGGCGCTCGCGGCAACACGCCTTGTGATCGTGTTCATGTGGCTCGTATCTCCTTTTTGTTTGGTTTCACGGGGGAAAGGCCGCTCGGGGCACCGAGGAGGCGCGCCAGCGAGAGCCCGACAACGGGGGCCGAGGTGAGGGCGAGCAGCGCAAGCAGCCAGGCCGTCGCCGCATCGGACCCGGATCCGAGCGTGTGGGCCAAACCCAGGCCCCAGACGCCGAAGGTCAGGTAATGCGTCTGCCGCCAGAGCCGGTTCCCAAGCCGGCGCTTCATGTACGAGGCGGCGACGACGACGATGGCGAGCCAGCCGGCCACAATGCCGAGCGCGGTCCAGATCGGCTGCGATGACAATGCGAACGGCACCGCGATGCCCACCAGGCCCGGGGCCAGGAAGGGGTCGCCCAGCAGCAGCAGTCCGTGCGAGAGGATCATCGCCAGGCCGCTGAGCGCCAGTGCCTCGTGGGCCGTGGCCAGCCAGGCAGGGCGCGCCACCCTCGCACCGAGCCTGGTGGACAGGGCCAGGCCGAAGCCCACCGATACGGACACCAGAACCATCGCCACGATGCCCGATGCGCGGCTGGCGAGCCACCAGAGATGCTGGGTCACGTCCGGTGCCGCAGTGGTCATGTGAGCACCTCCAGCGGGCCTACCACGGTTATCGAGCCATCATCGAGCACAAGGGCTCCGCCGTGCGCGCGGAGCAGCGCTGCACCAGTCTCAGGACCAGCAAGCAACGCCTGCTTGGCAAGCATCTCGGCCTGTGTGCACGTGGACGCCAGCGCACTGGCTTGGATCACACCCGTCCATGCAGGCCGGCCCGTCTGCGGATCAATGATGTGGTGCTGCGGCTCGCCCCTCATCCGCCAAATGCGCCGGGAGAGGCCACTCGTCGCGACACACCCGTGCGAAAGCGCCAGGCGGAGAGGCCTCTCACCTTCCAGCGGATGCTCGATGAACACCGGGCGCGCCTCGGGATCCACGCCGGCGAAGACCAGGTCGCCGGCGACATCAACCACAAAGCCGGCGCAGTCATCGAAGAATCCGGCCGCCAGATCCGCCGCCAGGCCCTTCGCGACGCCGCCCAGGTCAAGCCTGATCCCGAGAGGACGTCGTAGCACTCCACCCTCGACCGAGACCGACATCCAGAGCGGATCGCCGCATGCCGCGGGGCGTCGCTTCGGAGCATCCCTGAGCGCCGACCGCAGGTCTACGGGAGCGGCCCCCACACGGGATGCGCCATACCCGACTTCATGCATCCGCGGCTCCAGCGCCGGGTCGACCAGTCCGCCCGATGCTTCCGCGGCGGTCAAGGCCGCGCGCACCGCGTCCGCCATCAGCGGGGAGATGGCGATCGCCGTGTCAGCCGAGCGGTTCAGGCGGCTCAACTCGCTGTATGGGTCGAATCGACTCAGGGTCGCGTGCATCCGCTTCATCAGATGCGCGGCCGCACGGACCGCTGCTCTGGCCGCGCCGTCATCTGGCGATGCAGCGAGCGTCACCACGCCTCCGAACACGGGCACCTCTGCGAAGGCCTCCGTCTGTGTCACCGTTGCGCTCACGAGGCGCGGGTGACGATCGGGCGGTCAGCCGCCCGGGACCCGATGTGCGGCGCGCGGTCCTGCGCCGGGGGCGTCTGCTCAATCGGCTCGAGCTGGAGCTCCTGCTCCTGACTGACCAGGACAGCCGGCTTGGCCGGGAGCGCCGGGTCTGTGCCCTCTGCCATCCGGATACCCATCGCCCCTGTGAGGATCAGCACCGACGCCGCTGACGTTGCGAGAACCCGCCCCAGGGCCTGTCGCCGCCGTGCCCTTCGGCTCAACTTCTTGGGGTCGCTCATGCACGCCACAGTGGCGGACCACCGTGAGATGGCTATGAGGGGCCGCTTAGAGTCTTCTAATCCTGGCCCGCCCTCTCCGCAGACGCCTAGGATCGTTGGATGCGCTTATTGGTCGTCGAGGACGAGCCCGGTATTGCCGACTTTCTGACGCGAGGCCTCGAGGCCGGCGGACATGCGGTCACCTGGGTGGCTGACGGCCCGGGGGGTGAGGCTGCAGCGCTCACCGGGGACTACTCGTTGGTGATCCTCGACGTGATGCTGCCGGGCCGAGGCGGGTTGGATGTGCTCGATGGCATCCGCCGGCACGATCACAGGCTGCCGGTCATCCTCCTGACCGCCAAGGGTGAGGTCGAGGATCGTGTGGCGGGGCTCGACCGCGGCGCCAATGACTACCTGGCCAAGCCCTTCGCGATGGATGAGCTCCTGGCCCGGGTCCGGGCCCAGCTGAGGACGCCGGGCCAGACAAGCGGCACGACTTTGACCGTCGGCGATCTGGAACTCGACCTCACGACCCGCCGTGTCCACCGCGGTGGCGCCGAGGTCGGCCTGACCGCCCGGGAGTTCGATCTGCTCGCCTATCTGATGCGACACCCCGACCAGGTGCTGTCCCGCGCCCAGATCCTCAACTCCGTGTGGGGCTACGACTTCGATCCGGGGACCAACGTGATCGATGTCTATGTGAACTACCTGCGCCGGAAGCTGCGCGCGGCAGGCACAGAGGAAACGCCCATCGAAACGATCAGGAATGTCGGTTATCGGCTCAGGGCGGGTCCTTGATCGGCCGGCTCGGCGGGCTCCGTCTCCAGCTGGGGCTGGCCATCTTCGGAGTGAGCCTGGGCGTGCTCATCGTCAGCTTGCTGGTCCTGCAGGGGAGCATCGCATCGGACCTCCGGGGTCGCGTCGACGGCCAGCTGCGTGACCAGGCAGCTGAGTTCGAGCGTTACGCCGCGTCACAGCCCCTCACGCCGGACTCGCTACCGGACGTGGCCAAGCGCTTCCTCGACACGCAGCGTTATCACGCGGCGTCCCGGATCTTCGCCATCTCGCCCACGAACGGCCGCCCGGTGACCAATGAGCCGGAGCTCCTCGAGCGCGAGCGGGCGGAGGCCGAAGGCCAGCCCGGCGGGGAGGCCTCCCCGCTCCTGAGCGCCGAGGAAGGGTTCAGCACCGTCGCCGGCCAGGAGACCGGGCGGCTGAGGGTCTACACCGTTCCGATCCAGGCGCGCGGGCAGACCGTCGGCATGTTCAGGGTCGCCGATCCGCTGACCCCCCTCGAGGATGTCCAGTCCGAGCTGTCCGAGGGCCTGCTCTGGATTGGCCTGCTTGCCATGGCGGCCTCGCTGCTGGCCGCCGCCGCCGTCGCCGCGTTCGTCACCCGGCCGATCCGTCGGATGGCATCGGTCGCGAGGGCCGTCGGCGAAGGCGACCTCGACAAACGAATGGGTAAGCCCCACCGCAACGATGAGATCGGGCTGCTGGCCGGTCGGTTCGACCAGATGCTCGACCGGCTTCAACTCGCCTTCACACGGCAGCGCGACTTCGTGTCTGATGCGTCCCACGAGCTTCGTACCCCATTGACGGTGATGCGGGGGCAGCTCGAGCTGCTGGCTGACGAGCCCGATCGAGACGTCCGTGGCGCGAACATCACGGTCATCGTGAGAGAGGTTGATCACATGGCCCGCTTGGTCGACGACATGCTCACTCTGGCGGGTGCGGACACCCGGTCCTTGGTAGTGGCTGTGTCCTTCTCGCTCGGTGACTTCATCGAAGATCTGCGCCGGGACCTGCCGCTCCTCGGATCCCGCGAGTACGAGGTCACAACCTCGCCCGGAGGGACCCTGACGGCCGACCCGGAGCGGCTGAACCAGGTCCTGCGAAACCTCGTCCGAAACGCCGTTGAGGCAACCGAGCCCACGACCGGGCGGATCACCGTGGAGGTTCGCCCGACGGCGCAGAAAGCTGTCAGATTCAGCGTCCGCGACAACGGTCCTGGAATCCCCCCGGCGGAGGCAGAGCGCATTTTCGACAGGTTCCACCGGGTGCGGGCTGGCCGCTCTGATGGGGCCGGGCTCGGCCTGGCTATCGCCCGGGTGCTGGTCGAGGCCCACGGCGGACGCATCTGGTCAGAGGCCCCCGACGGCGGAGGCGCCATGTTTGTCTTCGAGATCCCGGGCTACGAGCCGGGTGGCTAACCCTGGAGGATCAGCCGGCGTACCCGGTCCACGTCGAGCTCCGCCGGCTCGGTGGCCGCCATGAAGTCCTCGAGGACCTTGGTGAAGCCGATCGCGTTGTCGAGCTGGGGGAAGTGGCCCGAGGCCGGGAACAGCTCGAGCCGGCTGCCCGGCATGGCCTCGTGGGCGATGGTCGCATGCGCAACCGGGATGATCGGATCCTTCTTGCCCCAGACGATCAGGGTCGGGACCCCAGCCGCCAGATAAAGCCGATCGTTGGCCTGGACGCGCTGGCCGCCCGGCTCGACGATGCCGCGAACCGTGTGGATGAATGCCCGCCGCGTCTCGATGTCGCCGAGCGAGCCGAAGCCGCGGGCCACCTCCTCGAGGTCGGACCCGGCCTTCAGGCCCACACGGCCGAGGGCCGAGTTGACGGCCTTGACGGCGTTGCGCACAGGCTCTGCCACGAGCAAGGGGAGGACGAACTCCGAGCCGGGCAGCGTGGCCGAGCGGATCAGCGGGCTGACCTCCCTGCCCAAGCCGCCACTGGAAACCAGGACAAGCCGCTCCAGGCGCTCGGGGAACTGGTAGGCGAACTGCATTGCCACGCCGCCGCCAAGCGAGTGACCAACCACCGTGGCGCGGTCGTGGCCCAGGGCCACCAGAAGGTCACGGATGCCGCTGGCGAAGGCGCCTAGCGAATAGTCCCCGCGCGGCTTGGCCGACTCGCCATGGCCGAGCATGTCGGGGGCGATCACCGTGTGGTTTTCCGCGAGCGGGCCGATCACCCTGCGCCAGTTGGCAGAGCTCCCGGTGATCCCATGGATCAGAAGCAGCACCGGCCCTGACCCCGCCATGCGGAAACGCACCTGGTGGCCATGGATGGTGATCTCCTCGAGCCCGCCTCCGGGCGGGACGGCGGCAACGGGCATCAGGCCTCCAGTTTGACCGGCAGGGTCTTGAGCTGATTGATGAAGGGGGACTCCACGTACACCGGGTCCCCGTCGATCTGGATCCCCGGCCAGCGAGCAAGGGTCTCCTCCATGAGTATGCGCAGTTCCAGGCGGGCGAGCGCTGTGCCCAGGCAGAAGTGACGGCCACCGGCGCCGAAGGCCTGGTGCGGCTCGGTGCGGCGAAGGTCGAAGCGGTTGGGATCCTCGTGGCGATCCTCATCGCGATTGGAGCTGACGTACCACATGACCACCTTGTCGCCGGCTTTGATCTCCTGGCCTCCCAGCTCGGTGTCGACGGTCGCGGTCCGGCGGAAGTGGGCGAACGCGGGGAACATCCGCAGTGCCTCCTCGACGGCCTGGGGCACGAGCGCGGGGTCATCCAGCAGGAGCCGGCGCTGCTCCGGGTCCTCCATGATGGCTCGCATCCCGCTGCAGTAGGTGGCCTTGGTGCTGTCGTTGCCGGCTGCGACGAGCAGGAAGAAGCCCATCACGATCTCGTGCTCCTCGAGCTTCTCGCCGTCGACCTCGGCATGGACCAGCACGCTCGTCAGATCGTCGGTCGGGTTCTCGCGCCGCTCGGCGATCATCTTGCGGCAGCGCTCGAAGATCTCGGGGACGTCGCGGGACATCACGGTCTCGAGCCCTTCGGGGTTGAGGTCGGGGTCACCGGCTCCCAGGGTCGTGTTCATGAGGCCGGCCCAGATGGCGTCGTCCTCCTTGGGGATGCCCATGAAACTGCCGATCACGCGGGCCACGACGGGCTGGGCCACGTCGGAGACCAGGTCGCAGCGGTCCCTGCCCTCCAGGCCGTCGAGCACCTCACGGGTGATCGCGCGGATGGCGTCCTCATGCGCGGCGATCCGCTTCGGCGTGAAGCCCGCCTGGAACAGAGCCTTGACCCGATCGTGCTTTGGCGGATCCATCCCGATGAACATGGCCCGCATCAGCTCGATCGGGAACACCTCGCCGGTAACGGCGGTGACCCCTCCCAGCTCCGAGGAATAGGTCTGCCAGTCCAGGCTGACCTCGTGCACGTGGTCGGCTCGGGTGACGGACCAGAAGCCGGCCTGGTTGGGGAAGTCCTCGAGCCGCTCGGTCCAATGGACTGGGCACTTCGAGCGCAGCTCGCTGAAGAGCCCATGCGGGGGGCCATCCATCCAGCGCTCGCGCTCTGTCACCAGCACGCCATCGAGTTCGTTCCGGGTCGACGTCATCAAGCCTCCGTGGTCGTCTGCGGCGGGTACGGGATGGTACCCCTCGGAACCAGGCGTATAGCTTTCGCGGCGTGTCTGTACTGGTAGCCCTTGTTGCCGCGTTCCTGTTCGCGCTCGGCGTGGTGCTTCAGCAGCGTGCGGCGCTTGATGAGCCCGACGAGGCCGTCGGTCCGGGATTCGTGCTGCGCCTGGTCAAGCGCCCCGTCTGGCTGGTCGGCATAACCAGCGACATCCTGGGTGCCATCGCGCAGGCGGCGGCCCTCGGCATGGGGCGGCTGCTGGTGGTCCAGCCGCTGCTCGCGAGCTACGTGATCTTCGCCCTGCCTCTGGGCTACGTGATCAGCCACCAGCAGGTCAGCCGGCGGGCAATCCTCTCTGCCGCGGCAGTGGCGGCGGGACTGACCGGCTTCCTCCTGCTGAGTAGCCCGGGTGGCGGCGCAGGGGATGCGCCGCTCACCGACTGGGTCGTGGCCGCCGTGGCCGTCATCGCCGCCTGCGCTGCGCTCATGACGGTGGCGAAGCGGTTTGGCCCGGCCCGGCGTGCTGCATTCCGCGGCGCCGCCGCCGGCCTGACCTTCGCCCTCAGCGCCGCGCTGATCAAGCAGGTGGTGACGGTGCTTGAGGCTCAGGGTGTGCAGGCAATGCTGTCCGACTGGCATTTCTACGCCGCCGTAGCCGTGGCCATTGCGACCATCACCCTGAACCAGATCGCCCTGCAGGCAGGCGCCCTGGCACCCGCTATCACCGCGTCCGTGATGCTCAACGCCGTGGGCAGCGTGCTTCTGGGATACCTGCTCTTCAACGAGCAGCTGGAAGGCACCAGCACAGCCGTCATCGGATCCTTCGTCTGCCTGGCCCTCATGTTCGGCGGCGTGCTCGTGCTCGCCGGCGAGGAGGTCAAGGCACCGGTCCGCAACCAGCACGACCCGTGAGCGGGCCGCGGATCGCACCTGGGACCCGTGCGGAGATCGGCCGGGTCAACTACACGCTGGCCCGCCTGATCGGAGCCGCGGGCGGCAGCGGGCCGCCCAACGTGTTCACGACCCTCGCGCGCCACAAGTCGCTCTTCCGCAAATGGCTGCGGTTCGCGGGAGCCCTGATGCCGGGTGGCCTGCTGCCACGCGACGAGAGCGAGCTGCTGATCCTGCGGGTGGCGCACAACTGCGACTCGGAGTACGAGCGCAGCCAGCACGTACGGCTGGGCCTGGAGGCGGGTTTGACCGAGGACGAGATCGCGGCGATCGGAGGCGGCCCGGGACAGGCCGGCCTGTCCCCTCGCCGCCGGCTCCTGCTCCGGACCGCCGATGAGCTGCACACGACGCGCACCGTCTCGCAGGAGACCTGGAATGCGCTGGCGGCCCTCTACAGCCGTCCCGAGCTGATCGAGATCTGCATGCTCGTCGGCCATTACGAGATGCTTGCCATGACCCTCAACGCGCTGGCCGTCGAACCCGACGCCCCGGCGCCGGGGCCTCCGCCACGCGCGATGGGGATAGCCCAGCGCGCTCTTCGCCGGGGCCGGACCAACGAAAGGAACCGATGACGGACACCGACCTGACAGGACGCCGCGTGCTGATCACCGGCGCGGCGCGCGGTATCGGCGCGCTCACCGCCAAGAAGCTCCACAGGCGCGGGGCCAAGGTGGCGCTGATGGGGCTCGAGCCGGAGCTCCTGGCCGAGGTTGCCGCCGAGTGCGGCGATGCACCCCACTTCACCTGCGATGTGTCCGACCGCGCCCAGGTCGACGCCGCCGTGGCCTCCGCGGTCCAGGCGCTCGGTGGCCTTGACGTCGCGGTGTCCAACGCCGGCGTGGCCGCCCAGCTCGCGATCGTCGGCGGCAACCCCGAGATCTTCGAGAAGACGATGGCCGTGAACACGATGGGCACCTACTACTTCGTGCGCGCAGCGGGCGCCCACGTGATGCACGAGAACGGGTACGTGCTGCTCACGGCGTCCCTGGCCGCGGCGGTTCACCCGCCGCTGCTGGGCGCCTACGCCGCGTCCAAGGCGGCGGTCGAGGCGCTGGGTGACTCACTTCGCGGCGAGCTGGAGCCCGCCGGTGCGCGGGTCGGCGTCGCCTATTTCGCAGAGCTCCAGACCGACATGACCTCCCGGGGCTTTGCCACCGAGGCGGCCAAGCGCTCGCCGCTCGGCGGCCATGGACACCTCCCGGTGTCGCCCGTCGAGCCGGCCATCGCCGCGATCGTCAACGGCATCGCGCGGCGGTCGCGGCGCGTGGCTTCGCCCTGG
>JAXDIE010000035.1:0-6990 GCA_034664165.1 Thermoleophilaceae bacterium
GGGTCTCCGCGAGGGCCGCCACCGTTGGCAGGAATGACGCCTTGGTGGCACCCAGGCCGTGGAGGCACACGAGGGGGTCGCCCTCGCCGGCGCTCAGCGTCGAGAGCGTTCCGCTGCGCGTCTTGACGGAGTCGAAGCGCAGGCGCCCGGATCGCGGCTCGGCGGTTGCCGCCAGGAAACCGACGCCCAGATGCAGGTTCTGGCGCACGCTCAGCCTGCTCTGGCGGAACGCCTCCATGCCGCCACGCACGTCGTCCGCGATCCGCCGCCAGGTGTCGGTGTCGGCAGTGAGCAGCGCGTCGGGCCTGCCGGCTGCGGGGGTCAGGTGGATCCTGCCTCGCTCGATGACGGCGTCCATGTCCTCGCCGTCAGTCACGGCCAGCCGGATCCGGGCGCGGTCGCCCGGGACGTCGATCACGTCGGGGTCGAAGCGCTCGAGGAGCTGGTCCAGGGGCGCCTGGGGAGTGGTCGAAGTCGCAGCCATCGCTACGACAAGGATGAACTACCCGACCAGGCCGAAGTCTTCCTCGGGCGGCCGGGCGTCTTCCACCGGCATTGCCAGCGGCCCGCGGCTGGGCTCATAGGAGCCCGCCAGCATCGAGTCCTCCGCCTCCTCGCCGTGCGGGGCGCACTCGCAGAGAAGATCCCAGAACCGATGCGCATCCGCCTCCTCGAAGAGCGAGTCCCTCACGAGGTAGTCAAGCGCCCAATGTGCGCTCTCGGCCGCGGCCGAGAGGTCATCGGAGTCCGGCCTTTCGTTCAACAGGGCCGCCTCGGCGGCGTCCTTGAGGACCCGCCGCTCAGGACCCGCCAGCATGTGTGCCTCAAATCCATCGAGCAGCGCCAATGCCGCGTAGTAAGCCGAGATTCTCCGTGCCTTCACCTGCTCACCGCCATTGTGCGCCGGTTATTCCCCGATATGGGTCGCCCCAAACCAACAACCCGTACGATTCGCGCATGGGACGGGGGATCGCCATCTGCGTGCTCACGGCGCTGTGCGCCGTATTGCCGGTCACCCAGGCGCAGGCCCGCTTCATGCCCGTCGACACTCCCGGGCCGCGGCTCGAGGTGTCAGGCAAGAAGGCACGCGGCGCGCTGGACTGCCACGGCGGCCTGACGAATGCGACCAACGAGCCCGTCCTCCTGCTCCACGGCACCGGAGCCAACTCCAAGACCAACTGGTCCTGGAACTACGAGCCCGCGCTGGACAGCATGGACATCCCCTGGTGCGCCCTCGACTCGCCCCACCACGCCGAGGAGGACCTCCAGGTCAGCTCCGAGTACATCGTCCGCGCCCTGCGGATGATGCATCGCAAGTCGGGTAAGAGGGTCTCGATGATCGGGCACAGCCAGGGCGGCATGGTCGGCCGCTGGCCGTTGCGCTGGTGGCCCGACACGCGCAAGCTGGTGGACGACTACATCGGCTTCGCCGGCACCAACCACGGGTCGACTGCCTTCGACTGCGAGCCGGGTGACTGCACCGCTGCCGGCTATCAGCAGCAGGACAACTCGCACTTCATCAAGGCGCTGAACAGCGGCCAGGAGACCTTCAAGGGCGTCTCCTACACCAACGTCTACTCGCACACCGACGAGACGGTCCAGCCGGCGAAGGACAACAACGGGTCCTCATCGCTGCACACGGGCGACGGCCAGATCACCAACATCGGGATCCAGGACATCTGCCCGCTGGCCACCAGCACGCACCTGCTGATCGGCACCATCGACCCGGTGGCCTACGCGCTGGCTGTCGACGCCCTCACCCACCAGGGCCCGGCGGACCCCGCGAGGATCTCGCCAGCGGTCTGCGCCCAGGTGCTCATGCCGTTCGCAACCCCCGACGGCCTGGCGATCAACGGCCTCCAGGGCTTGCTACTGGTCGTCGGCGGCAGCGAGCCCGACACGCCCAAGGAGCCCAAGCTTGCCTGTTACACCACCACCGACTGCAGGAGGGGCAACTGATTACCTGGGCCGATCTCCTGAAGTTCGTGGACTAAGCGAGCGTGCCCGCGGGTATGCTGCCCGCCATGAGCTTCACCAAGAAGAGCCTCAACGAAGTCCCCGACCAGGCGCCGGACTTCGGCCTGGGAGAGATCCAGGAGGCGCGTTTTGCCACCAAGGACCTCTCCGCCGAGAACACCGGCATCTCGTACCACGTGCTTCGTCCCGGCAAGCGCCAGGGGTTTGCGCACAAGCACGAGAACGCCGAGGAGATCTACGTCGTGCTGGCCGGCTCGGGCAAGTTCAAGCTCGACGACGAGCTCGTCGACGTCGACACGATGGACGCCATCCGCGTGGCGCCCACGGTGACGCGCGCGTTCGAGGCCGGTGACGATGGCCTGGAAGTTCTGGTCTTCGGACCACGTCACGAGGGCGACGGCGAAATCATCCGGGACGGGTTCTGGAACGACTGATGCGCCGCGCCGGGCTCGTCGTCTGTCTCGTCGTGCTGGGCGCCCTGCTGGTCGCGCCCGTCGGTGCCCAGGCGGCAACGCAGTACTTCTCCGGCTCCAACGCCAACGACCCCGCCACCGATGTGACGTTCACGGTCACCGGCAAGTACAAGAAGGTCAAGAAGGGCGGCAGCGGCAACCGGAACAAGAAGCCGAAGAAGGTCTTCGTCCCGAGCCAGGTCAGCGAGGTCCATGTGATCAACCAGTACTTCAACTGCGTCAAGGCCGACGGCAGCCAGGCCTACTACGACAGCGGCGCTCCTCTTGCGGGTTACATGACCAGCCAGTACGCGTTCTTCCAGATCCCGCCGATGGCGGTCGACAAGAACGGCAAGTTCTCCGGCGAGTACCAGTTTGTGACCAACGGACACACGATCGAGCACCACGCTTTCGCGGGCCAGATCAAGAACCAGTCCGCGAAGGGCACCTACCGCGCCCAGTACGCAGCCGGCGGCATCGAGTTCGGCTACTGCGGCGACCAGACGCCCGCGCCCTGGAAGGGCGGGCTCTCGCCGCTCGAGCCGCTGCCGGTCAACTAGCCGGCGAAGCCGCTGCCGTCCCGGCCGGGACGGCAGCAACAATTGGCCTTAGGCGGCCGCGCGAGCTTCCCGGCGTGCCTGAGCTTCCTTCATCTCGGCCTTGGTCATCTTCCTGACCTTCAGCGTGCCGTCGCGCATCTGGCGGCGAACCTCGGCGAGCTTCTCCTCGCGACGGGCGTCGGCCTGTTCACGTGCTGTCCTCATGCGGCGTTCCTTTCACTCCGGTCGAAGTCCTGGTGCAGGCCCAGGCCCTCTGCGATCTTGCGCATATCGCGCCTCTGCTCGGGCATCACGAAACTGATGCCCCTTCCTGTGCGCCCAGCCCTGCCGGTACGGCCTACGCGATGCACGTAGGCGTCGCGATCCTCGGGCGCGTCGAAGTTGATGACGTGCGTCACGTCGGCCACGTCGATGCCGCGGGCGGCAACGTCGGTGGCCACCAGCGTGTCCACATGGCCCGACTCGAAGTGGGCCAGCGCGCGCTTGCGCTGTGACTGGCTCTTGTTGCCGTGCATGGCGACGGCCGAGAGCTTCTTGGACTCGAGGCGCTTGACCAGCCGGTCGGCGCCGCGCTTGGTGCGGACGAAGACGAGCGTGCGGCCGCGATCCTCATCCCTCAGCTGCGCTACCAGCGCGCCCACCTTGCCCTCGTGGGTCACGTGGACGAATGAGTGCTGGATGTCGGCCTTCTTGTTCGGGTCGGCCGCGTGCACGTGGCGACGTGCGTTGTGCGTGTAGATCTTGGCGACCTTGCCGACCTCTCCCTCGAGGGTGGCCGAGAAGAACATCGTCTGGCGCTCCTTCGGCATCTGCTTGACGATCCGGTCGACGGCGGGCTTGAAGCCCATGTCGAGCATGCGGTCGGCCTCGTCGAGCACCAGGTACTGGATGTTGCGCAGCGACAGGTCGCCGCGCTGCAGAAGGTCCTCGAGCCGGCCGGGAGTGGCCACCACGATGTGTGACCGCGGCGCCTGGCGGATCTGCTTCTGGATGCCGACCCCGCCGTACACGGCGGTGATTGACAGCGCCCGGGCGTGAGCGACCTCGCGAAGTTCGTCGACGATCTGGCAGGCCAGCTCACGCGTGGGAGCCAGGATCAGGGCTGCGGGCCTACGGGCCTCGGCCTGAACCAGGTCGACCAGCGGAAGGCCGAAAGCCAGGGTCTTGCCAGAGCCGGTGGGCGACTGGGCAAGCACGTCATGGCCGTCGAGCACGTCTTTGATGACGAGCTTCTGTACGGCGAATGGTGTAGTGATGCCTCGCTCGGCCATTGCGCCCACGACGGGACGTGACAGGCCGAGATCGGCAAAAGACAAAGACATATAAGTGCGCTCTCCTTCGAGCTATTTCGTTGGAGACCCCAACCTCCAACACGCTCAACTGCGCACAAGAGACAGAACCTCTCAAGGGCCAGAGATGACCCTCGACAATGTCTAGTCTATCAGGTGACAAGCCAGATCTCCAGCCGCAGCCCCGAAAATGCCTGCAAATCAACCGTTTTGTAGCCTTCACGCATGAAACGGCTCCAAAGCGCCGCGGTTCGCTGGTTCAGCCGCTTCATCAGGGCCCTGGGGCCGGAGCGGCTGCGCCGCACCATGCTCGGCCCGCGGCGGCGCAAGCTGCTTCTGGGCCTGGTCTTCGGAGCCATGCCGCGGGCGGTCAGCAGAAGGGCCCTCGCCAAGGAGAACGTGGTGATCGGCTGGCGAATCACCGGGCGCTCCGACGGACGTTCCGACATGCGCCAGCTGGTGATCGAGTCGGGCACCGCGGCGCTCATGGAGGGTGAGCCGCGCGAGTTCGACCTCGAGATCTCGATCGACGGCGCCGATCTCATGCTGGTGGCCACCGGCAACGCCAGCGGGCCGGCGCTGTTCCTCAAGGAGCGGATCGAGCTGGACGGGGATCTGTACCTGGCGGCCCGGCTCCAGGGGATCTTCCGGATCGGCTGAGCTAGCAGTCCTTCTGCGCCCGGGCGATCCCGGTGAACGTTGCCGACTGCCCTATCGCGCGCAGCTCGCGCGACCACTTCCGCGGCTCGACCTTGTCGTTCCTGTCCACTGGCAGGGCGCCCGAGAACTGGAACCCCATGAACGCATGGTCGTTGTGGTCGTCGGGCTTCACCAGACGCTGGTACACGGCCAGCGTCATCGGGTAGCCGCCCGGCACGTCCTCCAGGTCGCTGGTCACCAGGAAGTGCAGGCCGGACTGGTGGCCCAGCGTGCCGTGGGTCCAGGCGTCCTTCAGCAATCCGGTCGCGGGGCTCGGGCCGTACGTGACCACGCCCGTGGCCTCGAAGGGAACGCCGCGCACGGTCAGGGTCGCGGTGCTCTTGTCGGCGCCCTGCTTCACCCCCACCTCCGGCGGCGGGATCAGGCGCAGCGTGTAGCCCGGCCCGCAGCTGCGGGGCACCGTGAGCGCGATCGGGTTGGGGAAGGGGTTGGAGATGACCTGGTCGGGCTGCCCGCCACAGCCCGCCAGAGCCACGCAGGCCAGAAGTCCCCAGCGAAGCCTCACCGGGGCGCACCGCTGACGATCTGGGTGCTTGTCTCGGTCATGGGTGGATGCTCCTGGAGAGGGGACGGGGCTAGAATCGCCATCGTGCCAGAGATCACACCGGCTCTGTTCCGGGCAGGCGAAGGCGAACAGGTGGTGCTGCTACACGGCTTCTCGGGCACGTGGCGCCACTGGCTGCCGGTGCTCGCCGAGTTGACCGCGCACTACGAGGTGATTGCGCCCACCGCGGCCGGCCACTTCGGCGGCCCGCCGGTTCCGCCGGACATGGACTTCACGCTGGAGGGCGCCGCCGACCAGTTCGAGGACCACCTGGACCAGCTCGGGGTCGAGCGCGCCCACTTTGTCGGCAACTCCATGGGCGGCGGTATCTCGATCGAGCTGGCCAAGCGCGGCCGCGCGATCAGCGTCGTGGCGCTTGCACCCGCGGGCGGCTGGGACCCGGCCGGCAAGGAGGCCAAGCGCCTCAACCGGTTCTTCAACGTCCAGTACAAGATGGCCGTGGCCGCGCGCCCGCGGATGCGGCGCCTGCTCAAGTCGCCCGGCTTCCGCAAGCAGAGCATGCGCGCGGTGATGTGCCACGGCGACCTGGTCCATCCGGACGAGGCACTCGCCATGGTCGACGCGATGCTGGCGTGCACCGTCTTCGACGCCGCCATCAGCAACCTGAAGGCCAACAAGGCGCACCTGACCAACCTCGATCAGGTTGCGGCCCCGGTGCTCCTGGCGTGGCCGGAGAAGGACAAGGTCCTCCCCATCTCGCGCTATTCGCAGCGCTTCAGGAACGAGATCCCGGGTGCCGAGTTCAAGGTGCTCGAGGGCACGGGCCACGTGCCCATGTGGGATGACCCGCGCACGGTGATCGACACGATCACCGGCTGGGTCGACCGCCATTCGGCGGCGCGGCCCGTCGCCTCTCTCAGTCGCTGAATACGAACTTGAAGCTCTTGTCGCCCTTCGTGCACTTCCAGGTGCCGGAAAGCTTTGAGCCGCTCTTCCGCTTGCACTTGAAGTTGCCCGGCGTGCTGAAGTTCTTGCTGATGCTGCCCGTGTAGCGATCCATCTCCTTCTTGGCCTTCGCGCAGCTCAGGTTCTTGGCCGAAGAGATGGCGACATTGTCGCCCTGGAACGAGTCGCAGGCCTCAGCCGACGCGAGCGGAGCTGCAATTGCACCGACGGTCATCGCGGCCAATACACCAGCCGGGAGCACGAACCTGTTCATGAGAAGCCTTTCTGCCGAGGAACCTGTCGCGGCCAACCATCTCATGCCGGAGGGCACCCTGGCTCAGGCAGCTTTTACAAAAGTTTTACATCAGGACTCGGGGGGTATTTCGGACTCGAACAAACGGCCAGGCAGGGACACGGAAGGCCGCCCCCTAAATAAGGAGAAGCACGATGCTTTCGACGCCTGTAGCGGGTCGCGTTCGCGCGGCCGTGCAAGTAGCTGTCTTGATTGCGCTGTTGGCCGTGCCGGCGACTTCCCTGGCGGC
>JAXDIE010000048.1:0-2918 GCA_034664165.1 Thermoleophilaceae bacterium
CACCACTGGTGTGCAGGTTGTCCTCGTGGAAGTAGACGTCGAAGTCGACCCCGAAGTCGTGCAGGCTCTGCCGGATCTCGGCGAACATCAGCTCCACGCCCTCGGCCCGGAACACCTCCCGGGCCTCGTCCTCCGGCAGGTCGAGGGCGTCAGGGTGCTTGGCGAGGACGGCCTGGGCGATCTCGTCGATGTACGCGCCGCCGTACCCCTCCTCCGGCACGGGCCGACCCTGGGCGCTGGCGAGCAGCGAGCTGCTGAACCGGTCGATCTGGCCGCCGTGGTCGTTGAAGTAGTACTCGCGGGTGACCTGGGCGCCGGTCGCCGTGAAGATGCGGCCGAGGGCGTCGCCGACGGCGGCCCAGCGCACGCCACCGATGTGCAGTGGACCGGTCGGGTTGGCGGAGACGAACTCCAGGTTGACCTTCTCACCGGCGAACGCGTCGGAGGTGCCGTACGCCGCCCCGGCAGCCACCACGTCGGCGGCGACCTGGCCCTGCGCACCGGCCGCAACGGTGATGTTGAGGAAGCCCGGCCCGGCGATGTCGACCTTCTCGACCCCGTCGGCCGCGGCCAGCTCGTCCGCGAGGAGCTGCGCGAACTCACGCGGGTTCCCGAACCCGGCCCTCTTGCCCAGCTGGAGGGCGACGTTGGTGGCGTAGTCGCCGTGCTCCTTGCTCCGCGGACGCTCGACGGTCACCTTGCCGGGGACCCCGTCGGGCAGCGTGATCCGCCCGCCCTCGCTGAGCGAGGTCAGGGCGGCGACGATGGAGTCGGAGAGCTGCTCGGGAGTCACCGCCCAAGCGTAACGACGAGCCCACCGCCGCTCCGACCGAGATACCGCGGCGAGACGGATAGTCCCGAGCGTTTGGCCCCTGTTTCGACCCCTGCGGGGTGCCGATCGTTCGGGACTATCCGGTTAACGACGTACCCCGGCGCTGGGGTAGCCTCGCCAGCGCACCATCGGCCACCAAGTTGGCCCCTGTAGCTCAGGGGATAGAGCACCGCCCTCCGGAGGCGGGAGCGCAGGTTCGAATCCTGCCAGGGGCGCTTTCTCCTCCAGGTCAGCTCACCCGGCCGTCGATAGAGCACCGCGCTCTACCCAACGCGGGAGCGCAGGTTCGAATCCTGCCAGGGGCGCTTCCTCCTCCAGGTCAGCTCACATCGCCGTCGATCGAGCACCGCGCTCTACCTCGCCGCCGAACATGCGAATGTCACGGACGGGGCCGGAGCAGCGTCCGACGGTCCCTCGTGCGACATTCGCATGTCTGGGTACGGGCCCTCGGCGGGCGGCCCCGCAACGTGACTCTCGCTACACCCCGGTCGATTGAGGCTCCTTCGCTGCGGTTCCCGCGGCGGGGGGACTAGCCTTGTGAAGGTACTTACACACACGCTTGTTGGAAGAGGCGAAACTGGCCGTGCCAGAGTCAACCGAAGACAGTTCGATGTCCGGGTTCGGAGCCAACGAATGGCTCGTTGACGAGATGTACGAGCGCTACCAGAAGGACCCCAACAGCGTCGACAAGGTGTGGTGGGACTTCTTCGGCAAGGACCAGCGCGCGTCCGCGGGCTCGTCTGACTCGTCTGCTGCGGACGGGTCCTCCAACGGCTCCCGGGCCACGTCCAACGGCTCGGTCAAGGAATCCACGGGCGCGCCGAAGAGCCGTCCGTCCAGCGGGGAGAAGAGCGCCAAGGTGGAGAGCAAGCCCGAGACGAAGAAGCCCGAGTCGAAGGAGTCCGAGCCCAAGAAGGCCGAGCCGAAGAAGGCCGAGCCGGCTGCCAAGCAGGAGGCCAAGGCAGAGAAGCCCGCGAAGACGTCTGAGAAGGAGAAGGAGTCCAGCGGCCGCAAGCCGACCCCGAAGGACCCGGAGAAGAAGACCGAGCCCGAGGTGATCGAGGAGCCGACCTACACCGTCTTGAAGGGCGCCCCGGCCCGCACCGTCGCCAACATGGACGCCAGCCTCACCGTCCCGACTGCGACCAGCGTGCGTTCGGTCCCGGTGAAGCTGCTCTGGGACAACCGCATCGTCATCAACAACCACCTCGCACGCGCACGCGGCGGCAAGGTCTCCTTCACGCACCTGATCGGCTACGCGCTGGTCAAGGCACTGAAGTCGATGCCCGAGATGAACGTCGGGTTCGACGTCATCGACGGCAAGCCCACCCAGATCACCCCGGCCCACGTCAACCTCGGCCTGGCCATCGACCTGCCCAAGCCCGACGGCACCCGCACGCTGCTGGTGCCGAGCATCAAGGCAGCCGAGACGATGGACTTCGCGCACTTCTGGACCGCCTACGAGGACCTGATCCGCAAGGCGCGCAACGGCAAGCTCGCCGTCACCGACTTCCAGGGCACCTCGATCAGCCTCACCAACCCGGGCACGATCGGCACCAACCACTCGGTGCCGCGCCTGATGAAGGGACAGGGCGCGATCATCGGCGTCGGTTCGATGGAGTACCCGCCCGAGTTCCAGGGCGCGTCCGAGGAGACCCTGACCCGCAACGCGATCAGCAAGATCATGACGCTGACCTCGACGTACGACCACCGCGTCATCCAGGGTGCGCAGAGCGGCGAGTTCCTCAAGCGGATGCACGGGCTGCTGCTCGGCGAGGACAACTTCTACGACGAGATCTTCCGCGCGCTGCGGATCCCGTACGAGCCCATCCGCTGGTCCTCGGACATCTCCACCAACCACGATGACGAGATCAGCAAGCAGGCGCGCATCCTCGAGCTGATCCACGCCTACCGGGTGCGCGGTCACATGATGGCCGACACCGACCCACTGGAGTACCGCCAGCGCAGCCACCCCGACCTCGAGGTCGAGTCGCACGGCTTGACCCTGTGGGACCTCGATCGCGAGTTCGCCACCGGTTCGTTCGGCGGCGAGCGACGCTTCATGAAGATGCGCTCGATCCTGGGC
>JAXDIE010000068.1:0-7056 GCA_034664165.1 Thermoleophilaceae bacterium
GCAGCCGCGTTACCGCTCCGTGACCGGCGTGTGAAAAAGATGTGAAACAGTGGCAACACGCCCTGGGGGCCACCTAAACTCGTGTCGATGCCAACGGCTCTCAAAGCTGTGCCATCCTTTGGTGAGCGGCTCGAGGAGCATCGTCCGGAGCCATCTCCGACCTTCACGGATCGGCACTATCAGGTGACACCCCAGCCAGGCCCAATCCGCCTTGCGGTAATCGATTCCGACTCCGGGTTCGTCCGCGTCCTGACCAAGCGGCTCGAGGGCGTGGCCTGGGAGCACCGCGTGCTGCCATCGGCCCCCCCCATCGAGGACCTGCTGGCCATGCGCCTGAACGCCTTGGTTGTGGATCTCGCACTGCTCGGCCCGCAGGCCTGGGATTTCCTCGAGCGCGTGTGTGAAGCGCTGCCGGGCCTCGGCATCGTGGTCTGCACCGGGCAGTCAACCGTGGCCCAGCGGGTCCGGGGGCTCAGGATCGGCGCGGACGACTGGGTGACCAAGCCGTGCCATCCCGAGGAGGTCCTTGCGCGGGTCGAGGCGGTTGTGCGACGGCGCAAGCGTGCCGCTCCGCGCATCGACACCGGCCCCATGGTGGCCGGCGAGCTCGCGATCCGCGTGGACCAGTTCCAGGCCTTCGTCGGCGGCCAGTCGGCCGACCTCACGCGGCGCGAGTTCGAGCTTCTTCATCTCCTGGCCGAGGGCGAGGGCCAGGTGCTCCAGCGCGAGGAGATTTACCAGCGGGTCTGGGGTTACGCGATGGCCCGCGGCGACCGCTCCGTGGATGTCTTCGTCCGGAAGGTCAGGTCCAAGCTCGAGCGGCTGTCGCCGGACTGGTCCTACATTCACACGCATTTCGGCATCGGCTATCGATTCCAGCCGGAGCCACGGGAGGACATCGGCCTCCCGGAGGGATCACCGGCAGGTAGCAGCGCAAGCGAAACCGCCGGCCAGGTCCCCCGCGTGCAGTGAGTCTCTTCGGGCGCTCACACTCGGATGACACCCTGCTTGACCTGCTCAGTGAGGCGGGCCGTAACGCCGAGCGCGCCGGCACGCTGCTCAGTGAGCTCCTCCAGACCTTCCCGGAAAGCTCCAAGCTGGCGCGCGACGTCCTGCTCTGTGAGCAGGAGGGTGACCGGATCACCCACGACATCATGCGCCGCCTCAAGCTCAACGGCGCCCACAAGCGGCTGGGCCATGCCGACGCCTACGAGCTCACCCGCGCGCTGGATGACATCGTCGACCACACCGAGGAGACGGCCGACTGGCTGGGCATCTATGGCATCGAGGCGCCGATGGAGCAGTCACAGCAGCTGGCGGACATCCTGCTGGAGGCCACCGGTCAGGTCGCCGAGGCGCTGACCGCTTTCCGCGCCGACCAGGACATCGCCACCAAGCTGGTCGAGATCCACCGACTGGAGAACGAGGGCGACCGGATCTCCCGCGATGCGATCGCCTCCCTGTTCAGCGGCGGAGTCGACCCGATGGTCGTGATCCGCTGGAAGGACATCTTCGAGGGGCTGGAACGGGCCATCGACGCCTGCGAGTCTGTCGCCCACGTCCTCGAGGGCGCGGCCCTCGGCAAGGCGAGGTAGCTACTTCTCGACTGTGATCGTGCCCGTCTGCTGCGGGTGGATCGTGCAGACGTAGGCGTAGGTGCCCGGGGTGTCGAACTTCTGCGTGAACGTGTCGCCCTTCTGGAGCGTGTCCGAATGGAAGTCGGGCCCGGGGCCGCTCTCCTTGGTCACGTTGTGGGCGAACGGGTCCTCGTTGGTCCAGGTGATGCTGCCGCCGGCCGGGACCGTGATGGTCTGCGGCACGAACATCGTGTTCTGGGCCGTGACCTGCACGTCCATCCCGGACTTCTGAGCGTCCTTGCCCTGCTTGGACACGGTCGGCGTGGAGGGCGGGCCCTCGGGTGCCTTCTCGGGGCCCGTGGTGCAGCCGGAGACCAGAATGGCGGCCGCCAGCACCACGGGCAGTGAGAGTGTGCGCGTCACGGCTCGGAACCCTACAGGCCGCTCAGTCGCTCGGGAATCCGAACTTCTTGACCGCGTAGGACACCTCTTCGTCGGCAATCATGAACGAGGGGTTCGAGGAGATCCTGCGCGGAAACCCGTAGGTCGGGTCGTAGGCCACCGAGAAGCTGTCGTCGTCGAGCGCAGCCTGGGCCTGCTTGAAGAGCTTCGGCACGGTGTTGACCTCGCGGTAGGCCTTGTTCCGACGCTTCTTCACGGGCTTGCCGCCCTCCACCTGGATGTTCCTCCAGCGGGTGTACTCCACCGGGCAGAAGCAGGTCCTCGAGACCTTGTAGCTGTAGTTGATGAACCCGACTTCGTCCCACTTGGCGCGAGCGGCGTCCAGCGCGGCCTGGTCCGCCGGGTCGATCGGCAGGGCCGAGGCAGATGCGGGGACGGTGAGGGTCAGCGCGATCAGCGCGACGGTCATGGATAGCGGTTTCATTGGACCTCCGGGGTGGCTTCCTTGTGCGACTACTACGGCCGAGCCGCCAGTTCATCACAACAGTCTTGGCCAGGCAGCCAATCCGGAGTAGGATCGCCCCTTCGATGGCCGAGAAGCAGGTGGTCACCTACTGTCGCGTGTGCGAGCCCCTCTGCGGGATGGTCGCCACGGTCGAGGACGGCAAGCTCACCAAGCTGCGCCCCGACGCCGACAACCCGGTCTCGCGGGGATACGCCTGTCCCAAGGGCATCGCCATGGGGGAGGTGCACAACGACCCAGACCGGGTGCTCTACCCGCTGAAGCGCAATGCCGAGGGCGGCTTCGACCGTGTCTCCTGGGACGTCGCGCTCGACGACATCGGCACGGCCCTGAAGGGCGTCATGGACGAGCACGGAAACGACGCCGTGGGCTGGTACTTCGGGAACCCGGGCGCGTTCTCGTACTCGCATGCCCTCTGGGTCATCGGCTTCCTGAAGGCGCTCGGCACCAAGCACTACTACTCGGCGGGCACGCAGGACGTGAACAACCGCTTCGCGGCCAGCGCCCTGCTGTACGGCAGCCCGTTCATGGTGCCGGTACCCGACCTGACGCGGACCAACTTCCTCTTCATCGTCGGTGCCAACCCGCTGGTCTCGCACGGCTCGGTGCTCAGCGCGCCCCGGATCCGCGAGCAGATGCTGGCCATCACCGAACGTGGCGGGCGCATCGCCGTGGTCGACCCGCGGCGCACCACCACCGCGGAGGCGTTCGAGCATGTGCCGATCCGCCCCGATACCGACGCCTGGATGCTGCTCTCGATGCTCCAGGTCATCTTCGCCGAGGACCTGGCTGATCGCGGCTTCCTGGCCGAGGCCACCACCGGCGCCGACGTGCTCGAGGAGCTCGCCGCGCCCCACACGCCCGAGTCCACCGAGCAGCACACCGGGATCCCCGCCGACAGGCTCCGTGAGCTGGCGCGCGCCTTTGCCACCACCGACGGCGCGGCTGCCTACGGGCGTACCGGGTCGTGCATCGGCAGGTTCGGCACGCTCGTGGCGTTCCTGATCGACGCGCTGAACGCGGCAACCGGCAACCTCGACCGTCCCGGCTCGGCCGTCTTCGGCGACCCGCCGATCTCGCTCGACGAGATCGCGATCAACAGCGGCCTGGCCTCGTACGGACAGACGCGGTCGCGGATCGGGAACTTCCCCGACGTTCTGGGCAACCTGCCGGCCAGCCTGATGCCGCAGGAGATCGAGACCCCGGGGAAGGGTCAGATGCGCGCCCTCTTCGTGTCGGCCGGCAACCCGGTGCTGTCCGTGCCCAACGGCGAGGCGCTGGAGCGCGCGCTGGACAAGCTCGACCTGATGGTGTCGATCGACCTCTACGTGAACGAGACCAACAAGCACGCCGACTACGTCCTGCCGGCCACCACGATGTACGAGCGTGACGACTTCCCGTTGCCGTTCATGGCCTTCCACGTGCCGCCATTCATCCACTACACGGACGCGGTGCTCGAGCCGGCCGGCGAGGCCCGCGAGGAGTGGTGGGCCATCGACCAGATCTCGCGCCGGGTGGGCCTGGCCCCCTACGCGGTCCCCGCACTGCAACGGCTGGCCAAGCTCGGGATCAGGGTCACGCCGCAGCGCATGCTCGACATCCTGGTGCGGACCAGCCCGGGTGGCGATCTCTTCGGGCTCCGGCGGGGCGGCCTGAGCATCGGCAAGCTTCGCCGCGATCATCCACATGGGCTGATCCTCTCCGAGCATGTGGCCACCGGCGTGATGCGCAAGAAGGTCCAGCACGACGGCGGGCGCGTCGCGCTCGGCCCCGCCGAGATCGTGGCCGAGACCGCCCGCATGCAGTCGGCCAACGGACACGATCCGGCGTTCCCCATGCGCCTGATCGGCATGCGCGAGCTTCGCTCTCACAACTCGTGGATGCACAACACGCCGCTGCTCATGCGCGGCGGGCGCGTGCAGGCCGCACGAGTACACCCCGACGACGCCGACGGGCTGGGGCTCATCGACGGCGGCCAGTGCGTGATCGAATCAAAGTCGGGCTCGGTGACCGTGCCGGTCGTACTGACCGATGAGATGATGCGCGGCACGGTTGCGCTCCCTCACGGCTGGGGCCACCGTGGCGGCGGCTGGCAGCTCGCGAACGAGAACGCGGGGGTCAACGTGAACCAGCTGGCCAGCTCCGAGGTCGAGGACATCGAGCCTCTGGCCGGGATGGCTTTCCTCAACGGGATCCCGGTGAAGGTTTCGCCCGTCGTGCCGGCGCAGGACCACCGGGCCTCCGAGCCCACACTCGCCGGCGCCGGCGCCTAAGCCCGCGTGGGCACGCCGCCCTCGAGACCGAGCGGGCCCGCCCAGCTACGCGGGCGCTCGTGGCTCGCCGCCCTGAAGCGAACCGGCCTGGAGTTTTTGGAAGACGACCTCCTGGACTGGGCGGCGGCGCTGACCTACTACGGCACCCTCGCGGTCTTCCCGGCGCTGATCGCGGTGGTGTCCTTGCTGGGACTGATCGGCAGCCCGGATGGCACGACCGACGTGATCATCGAAATAGTCAACCGGGTCGCCCCCGCCTCGGTGGTGGATGCGCTCCGCGGGCCAGTGACCTCGATCACCTCCAACGGCAGCGCCGCAGGCATCCTTTTCTTCGTAGGACTGGGAGCGGCGATCCTCTCCGCCTCCGGATACGTGGGCGCTCTGGCGAAGGCCTGCAACGTCGTCTACGAGACCCGTGAGGGACGGCCGATCTGGAAGCTCAAGCCACTCCAGCTCCTCACCACGCTCGTCATGGTGGTGACGTTCACGCTGGTGGTGCTGGCACTGGTGTTTTCGGGTCCGATCGTCGGCGCGGTCGGAGACACTCTGGGGATCGGGGCGCAGACCCAGGCCCTTTACAACTACGGGAAGTGGCCCGTGCTGCTGGTCTTGGTCACGGCGATGATCGCGGGGCTCTACTACGTCTCGCCCAACGTCCGGCAGCGTGGCGTGCGATGGGTGCTGCCGGGGAGCCTGCTCGCGGTCACGGTCTGGATCGCGGCCTCGGCCGGGTTTGCGGCCTACGTGGCCAACTTCGGCTCGTACGACAAGACCTACGGGACCCTCGGCGGGATCATCACCTTCCTGGTCTGGCTCTGGATCTCGAATGCGGCGGTCCTCCTGGGGGCGGAGCTGAACGCGGAGCTCGAACGGGGGCGCGAGCTCGAGGCGGGCGTGCCGGCGGAACGGGAGATCCAGCTCGCGGCCCGCGATACCCCCGACCCGCCGCGGACCGCCTGAGGAATTAGGCATCCCTAACGCTTGTGGTACGGTCGCCGCGTGCCCAAGGGTCAGCTGATCAAGACCAAGAAGAAGTGCTGCAAGTCCGGCCCGCGCTGCAAGCGCTGCCCGGTGGCCTGCAAGCGGCTCGAAAAGGAGTGCCTGGCCGAGCGGCTCACCAAGCACAGCTACAGGATCAGCCCCGAGGTCCGGAAGCGGGACCTGAAGGCCGCCCGGGCGCGCTGATGACCAACAAGGAAGAGGAAAAGGAGATCGAGCGCAAAGCCGGGCGCGCCATGATCTTCATCGGTATCGGCGCTGTCCTGGTCATCGTGCTGCTCTTCGTGCTCTTCGGCGACGCCCTGCGCGACGCCCTTTCCTGATCGTCTTCGGATAGGGTCGGGCCATGCCCTGCTTCGTGGCCGTGCTCGCCCTTCTCTCCCCGCGGGTCGCGATCTTCGTGATGTTCCTTTTCACGGACGTGCTCAGCAAGTCGATGGGCAGCTGGCTGATGCCGCTGATCGGCTTCTTCATCCTTCCCTGGACGACCCTGGCGTGGGCGTTCATGTGGTGGATCGGTGACGGACAGGTCAACGGCTTCGCGATCTTCGTGGTGATTCTGGCCTTCGTCGTGGACATCGGGTCCTACGTCGGTGGGTTCAGCGCGCGTTCCAACCGCGTGTAGCGTTCCGTAGTCGAATACTGTACGTTTCTTGACTATGGAGGACGGGCTGTTCACAGCAGTCGACCCGCTGCCGCGCGGCCCACACCAGCTGGCGCGCGAGGAGGTCGAGGCCTCACAGCGCGAGCGGCTGATCGCCGCATTCACCGCGCTGCTCGCCGAACGGGGATACGCGGCCGTCACGATCGGCGATCTGGCGAAGACCGCGGGGGTATCGCGTGGAGCGTTCTACGCCCAGTTCGAGGACAAGGAAGCCTGCCTGATGGCGGCCTACGACAGGTTTGCCAGCAACCTCATGGCCGCGATCACCGCCGCCCCCGAGGATGCGGGCTTCCATGAGTTCGTCGAGGCCGCCATCGACGGTTATCTCGGCGCGCTCGAGCGCGAGCCTGTGGCCGCCCGCGCATTCCTGGTCGAGATGGACGGGGCCGGGCCGGCCGCCAGGCAGCGCCGGCGCGAGGGGATTCGCGCGTTCGCGGCGATGCTGGCTCATCGTCACGGGCTGATCCGCGAGCGCGAACCGCGGCTGGGGCCGTTGCCGGAGTCGGTCTTCCTCGGCCTGGCAATGGGTGTGCGCGAGCTGGCCCAGGACCTGCTGGAACAGGAGGCGGAGCCACGGCTGACGGACCTCGGGCCGGACGTGATGACCTGGGTCGTGGC
>JAXDIE010000106.1:0-4716 GCA_034664165.1 Thermoleophilaceae bacterium
CCGTGCCGACGACGCCCGCGATGATGATGGCCAGCCCGATGAACGTGGTCAGGGTCAGCCGGCTGCGGATGTTGGTCGCGGCGCGGCGCATCACTTGAGAAGGAAGTCCAGGAGGGACTGGACCGGATTGGGCCCCGCCGCGGGCTCGGAGGGCCGGCTCGGGTTGGGAGCGGGGCTGGCGGCGGCTGGCGCATCGGCGCGCGGAGGGCTCTCCGGGGCGGGCTTCCGCTCTTCCGGTGTGGGCCGGGCGGCGCCCTTACGCTCCGGCTTGGTCTGGTTACCCGCTCCGGCCGCCCTGGCGCCCGAGCTCGCACGCTTGTCGGTGTAGCCCGCGTTGCACGCCGGATTGGCCTGGAGCACCGGCAGCGAGCACTGGTTGATCGTCAGCAGGAGCGGCACCAGGTGCGAGGTGCCGTCGTAACGCGCCGATGCCGCGGAGAAGTTGTAGACGAACCTCAGAAGGTTCTCGACGAAGCCCCTGTCCTCGAGGCTCGCGAAGGTGTCGGCCAGCTGGCGGCTGGGCTCGGCGGCCAGGCGCGCGAAGCGGCCCACGTCGCCAGCCACCGGAGTGGCGGCCTGGGTGGCATGGCGGCCGGTCTGGACGGCGTGGCTGAGCTTGGGCAGGGCGGACTTCGCGGCGTCCCCGACCGGCTCGAGCTTGTCGGCAAAGCGGGTGAGGCCAGGGGCGGAGCGCCGGAGGTCGCGGAGGATCGGCGTGCCGCGATCGGTGAGCAGCTCGACCTTGTCCAGCGCGGGCCGCGTGGCCGCCAGCAGCGCCGGCGCGCGGCGGATGGCTTCGGAGATCGACGTGGTGTGATCGCTCGCCTTCTTGGCGATCGAGGAGGCGCTGTCCAGGAACGCGGCCGTCTCCTGGCGCCGGCCGGACAGCTCCTTGGCCACCTGGTCGGTCGAGTCGATCAGCGAGGTGAGCTCGCCGCCTTCCTTGCGGACGGTGCGGATGGCCTGGCGGGCCGACTCGAGAGCTGGATTGGCGCGCCGGATGATCGCGTTCACGTCCTCCCCGCGCGCGGCATAGGCGGCCCCCAAGGTGCTGACCACCAAGGGCAGGCGCTGGCGGACGGGCAGCGTCCAGATCTGGAAGAGGTCCGAGATGTTCACCGGGATACGAGTGCGCTCGACCGGGAGGGTCGCGACCCCGCTCTCACCCACGGCAAGCGGCGCGGCATCGGGTGTGCCCGGATCGCACTGCACGAAGTTCTCACCGATCAGCCCTTCCGGCTGGATGGCGCAGGTGGCGTCCGTCCGGAAGCCGGCGAAGCGCGGATCCAGCGACAGCTCCAGGCGGGCGCGGTATTCCGGCGTCAGGGACACGTCCTCGACGGTGCCCGCGCGCGCGCCCGCGACCTTCACCAGCTGGCCGGGCACGATGCCCTTGGCTGTGTCGAAGATGGCGTCGACGCGATAGAGGCCGCCCATGGTCCCCGGGCTGCCGGCGGCGAAGGCGATCGCGGCGACGGCCAGGCCGAGCAGAAGCAGGCCCGCCGCGCTGATCGCGATGAATCGTGCGCGTGTCATCGGGGCGGGTCGTCCTTCGGGTCGCAGCTGTGGGGGTCCGCCACGTACGGATTGGATCCATCGCGGGCCGGGCCGGCCGCGCCGCCGGCACAGCGGGCGTCAAGCCCCGAGCGGGTATCGCGCAGCGGGGGCAGATGCGGCTGAAGCAGCGGCGCGAAGATCCCCGAGTTACCCGGCACCGTGAGCTGTGTGCGCGCGTAGTGGCCGTTGGCGTCGTAGGCCCCCATGGTTGCCGCGCCAAGGCCGCCGAACAGGCCCGCTGCGACGTCGGGGGCGTAGGGCCGCAGGCCTTCGAAGACCGGCTGGGCGCGTTGGATGGCCTTGCCGGTGGAGGTCAGCGCGGGCGTGCCGACCCGGCTCAGCTGGGGCAGCTTCTTCAGGGTCTCCTCGAGCGGCGGCAGCAGCTCACGGCCGTCCTTGACCACGGGCATCAGGCGCTTGGCGGTGGGCTTGAAGTGCCGGAACAGCTGGGCAGAGGGCTTGGCCAGCGGCCTGGCCTCGCGCAGGGCCGGCCGTACCCGTGCCAGCGTGTTGCGAATCGTCCGCAGCGAGCCCTGCGCCTGGTCGAACACCGCCGGGGTGCGGCTCAGGGCGTCGTCGAAGGCGCTGCGCCGGCTCGCCACCGCACGCAGCGTGATCGCTGTGTTGGCCACCCCCTGCTCGATGTCCGTGGTGCGCGGGGCCAGTGCCGCGACCACCGTCGAGCCGTCAACGATCAGGCGCCGGAAGGCGGCGCGGTCGCGCACCAGCTCCTGGCTCAGCGAGCCGACCTGGGCCAGGGCCGGGTTGAGGTACAGAAGGGTCCTGTTCACGGCGCGGACGTTGTTGCCCGCGTAGATCTCGGAGCCGGCGCTGATGAAGCCGCGCAGGTCGTCGCGGGTCTTGGCGTCGAACATGTCGAGGACCTCGTCGAGGTCGACGATCGGCCGGGTGTGCTCTGCGTCGATCACGCCCCCGTTGGGGATCACCGGCGCCTTGATCGGCCCCGGTGAGATGTCGACGTAGCGGTTGGCCACCCCCGAGAAGCCGGGAGTGCGAATGGTGGCCAGCGTGCCCTGGTGCAGCGGGGCCCATTCGGCCGAGCGGATCTCGAGGACCACGTCGGCCTGGCCGTCCGGGGTGACCGCCAGCCGCGTGACCTTGCCCAGGCGCTCGCCCGTGACCTCGACGGGAGCGCCCACCACCAGCTGCCCCGCGTCGATGAAGCGCGCGTGCACCACGTAGGCGCCGGCGCCCGCGCCCACGAGGAGCACCAGCGCGATGACCGCGATTGCGGCGAAAGCAGCCACGGCGGCCAGACCCGCCTTGGAGATCGATCCCATCAGGTCACCCGCCGATCGGCGCCCGTGGGTTGCCACCCCAGAAGATCTGGGTCGTCAAAAGCCCGATCACGTGGATCCCGACGATGTTCACGAACATCGATCTGGCCGTGGCCACCCCGACCCCCACCGGGCCCCCCGCCGCGTGGTATCCGTAGTAACAGCCGACGAGCACCACGAAGGTCGCCATCAGCATGCCTTTGATGGTCGAGAACAACAGGTCGGTCGGGTCCTGGAACAACCAGAAGATCTGGAAATAGCCGCCGGCCGACACGGTCTGGACCTGGAGCACGACGGCTATGTAGGAGCCAAGGAAGCCCGCGGTGACAGCCGCGATGTAGGTGAAGGGCAGAACCATCCACATGCCCAGCAGCCGTGTCGCGCAGAGGTAGACCACGGAGTCCAGGCCCATCACCTCGAGCGCGTCGATCTCGTCGGAGATCCCCATGGACCCGAGCTCGGCCACGATGCCGGTGCCCACCTTGGCGGCCATCATGTAGCCGAAGGCATACGGGGTGATCTCGCGCAGGTTGCAGAGCGCGGTGAAGGCGCCCGAGGAGAACGGGGCGCCGACGCTGCGCGCGCCGTACGCGCCCTCGATGCCACAGGCCAGGCCGAGCACGAAGACCAGCCCCAGGACGATCAGCACGGAGCCGGTAACCAGGATCCCCGCCTGGCGGAGGGCTTCGCCGAAGTGGTTCAGCACGCGCCCGCTGTAGACGCGGCCCATGACCTTGGCCGAGAACCGGAGCATGTCGCCCCAGGCGGCTATGCCCGGGCGGGGGTCCAGGAAGGTGCGCTTCACTTGACCACCGACAGGTCCGGGTTCAGCGCCAGCAGGGTCTGGACAAAGATGTAGTTGAAGGTGCCGATCCCCATGAAGGAGATGACCACGGCCTGGTTGACCGCGCGGCCGACGCCTTCGGGGCCACCCTTCGCGTTCAGGCCCTTGTAACAGCAGACGATGGCGACGATGCCGCCGAAGATGCCCGTCTTAAGGAGGGAGGCACCGAACTCCAGCGGGGTGGCGTTGCTGAAGTAGGTGGACCAGAAGGGGCCGAGAGGTGAGCCCGCGGTGACGGTCACGAGGACGCCGCCCGCGGTGCCCACCAGCACCGCGTAGACGTTGAACAGGGCGGTGACGATGATCAGTGAGAGGAAGCGCGGGACCACCAGGTTCTTGATCGGGTCGACGCCCAGGACCTCCAGCGCGTCCAGCTCCTCGCGGATGCGGCGGGCGCCGAGGTCGGCGCACATGGCCGTGCCGGCGACGCCGGCCATGACGATGGCGCAGATGAACGGAGCGAACTCGCGGACCACGATCAGCGAGAACAGGCCGCCCAGGCGGTCGATGGCGCCAAAGAGGTTGAGGAAGTTCGCTGCCTGTACGCCCGCCGGGCCGTAGATGAAGCCGAGCGAGGCAACCATCATGGGGAACCAGCAGACCTTGATGCAGAAGAGGAAGTGGGCCAGGAACTCGCGGCCGTAGGAGTATGGAGGCGTGATGGCCGACACCAGCGTTTTGCCGGTGAGAATGCCCATGGCGCCAACGGTCTGAACGAAGTTCAAACCGAGGTCCATCAATCCCCAGGTAGCCCGTTTGACATTCATATGGCGCTGCCCCTCCTCCAAGACGGGCGAGGGCGAATCCTACGGTCTAGCCCGGCCTGCTGTGCCAGGCGGAGCGCGGGGAAGGCACGGCTCGTGTGTATGTTCAGGTCATGAGCCTTCCCTCACCCGCACCGGGAACCATGGTCCTGATCACAGGAGCGTCATCCGGCCTGGGTGAGGAGTTCGCCAAGCAGCTTGCGTCCCGCGGCCACGACCTCGCCCTGGCGGCCAGGCGTGTTGACCGCATGGA
>JAXDIE010000096.1:0-2803 GCA_034664165.1 Thermoleophilaceae bacterium
ACGCGTGGGGCCGCATCTGCCCGGGCCGGTCCTGCCGTTCGATGCCGCGCCGTCGGTGCTCGCGGCAGACCGCTCAGGCGCCTGAGTCCGCGTAGCCCGGCCGGGCGATCTCCAGCTTGCGCCGGACGTGCGCCTTGAGCAGCGCGACAGCGTTCAGGAGGTCATCGTCGTGTTTCCCGGCAGCGATGTCCACGGCTGCTGCGCGGCATAGGTCGACAGGGTCGCCCGAGGCCGACTCCGCGCCCAACTCGGCAAACATCCGGTCATCCAGGACCCGGTGGCCCTCGCCCAGCTGTATTTCACGCGCGGCGATCGCCAGGCCCTGGGCCGCAACCATGGCCTGAAACCGGGCTCCCCCCTCGAGCTGCCCGGCAAGGTCACCGGTCAGCCAGGCGGCCACAGCCGCGATCAGTTCGGGGGCATCGGGGCGATCGCCACTCATCCCTCGATCAACTCCAGCATGTCCCACTCCGCCTCGGCGACCCGTCGCCCCAGGACAGTGCGTTCCAGGGACGCATGCTCCCCTTCGCGGCGAAGGGCGGCCTGCCGGGCGCAGTAGGCACCCCATTTGGCCTGGCTGATCACATCCCACCAACGAAGCCGCTCGGGCTCCGGTTCCCAGCCCAGCCCCTCCACGAGCTCGTTCATCGAGCCGAGCCCCGCCACGGGGCGGTCGTCGGCTCCAAACCGCCACGGCCTGGCCCGCACCCAGGCGAGATCCTCGAGCGGGTCGCCCAGGTGCCAGAACTCCCAGTCCATGAGTGCCACGAGACCGCCGTCCCCCACAAGAAAGTTCCCGAGCCTGAGATCTCCGTGCACAACGCCCACACGATCTGGCGGCGGGCTGTTGAGCGTCAGCCATCTGAGGCCCAGCTCGAGGACCGGTAGCGGCTCACCGGTCAGCGCCAGCTCCTCCCGCACCGAGTCCACAGCCTTCTGGCATGGGTCCGCCGGGGCCGGCATCAGCTGCTCGAGCGGGCCGATGTCGACCCGGCCCAGCGCCGCGACAGCCGCTCCGATCTGCTGCACCAGCCCGGCCGGCGATGCCCGCAGCACGCGTCGCGCAATTGACTCGCCTTCGACGAACTCCATCAGCATCCCGGGGCTTCCGAAATCGCCGAATGCGATGGGGCGCGGCACCGGGACACCGGCCTCGTGCGCCGCCACCTGGACTGCGAACTCGGCCTCACGCGAGGTCAATGCGATCTCGCCAGGAGGGTCCCGCCTGAGCACCCAGCGGCGCGACCCGGACGAGATGAGCCACAGATCCCGTGAGGCTCCGCCGGCCAGCGGTTCGATCCTGAGCTCCTCCCCCACGCTCTCGCCCGCCTCCCGAAGCGCGTCGCCGACGAGCACGGAGTCAGGCGGCCCGCTCACGTCGCGTAGCGGGCCAGCTCCCGGCGTGCGATCGCCAGCTTGTGCACCTCGTCGGGACCGTCGCCGAAGCGCAAAGACCGCGCCATGCGATGCAGATCGGCCAGCGGGGTGTCGTCCGAGAGCCCCATGGCGCCATGTACCTGGATGGCCCTGTCGACAACCGCATCGAGGGTATCGGCCACCTGCACCTTGATCTGCGCGATCACTTGGCGGGCAGCCTTCTTGCCGACCGTGTCGATGGTCCATGCCGCGTGCAACACGGATAGTCGCGCGGTGTCGATCTCGATCCGTGATCGCGCCACCCAGTCCTGCACGAGCTGCTTCTCGGCGAGGCTCTCGCCCCGCGTCACGCGTGAGTGCGCGCGTGTGCACATGAGGTCGAAGGCCCGCTCCGCCGCGCCGACCGCGCGCATGCAGTGGTGGATCCGTCCGGGGCCGAGCCTGGCCTGGGCGATGGCGAAGCCCTCGCCTCGGGCCCCGAGAACGTTCTCCGCCGGAAACCGGACGTCTCGGAAGCGAAGTTCGGCGTGGCCGTACCCGCGCGAGTGGCCGAACACCGGCATCCCGCGGACGAGTTCGAATCCCGGCGCATCGACGGGCACCAGCAGCATCGTCGCCCGCGCGTGCGCCGGGGCATCCGGCTCGGTGACCGCCATCACGATCGCGAAGGACGAGCCGAGTGCTCCGGAGATGAACCACTTGTGTCCCTCGAGCACCCATTCGTCGCCATCGAGCTCGGCGTGGGTCGAGATGTTCGTGGGGTCGCTGCTCGCGGCTTCGGGCTCGGTCAGGGCGAAGCATGATCGGATGTCGCCTTCCAGGAGCGGCCGTCCATAGCGCTCGACCTGGTCGGGGGTCCCGTACTCCAGCAGCACCTCCGCGTTGCCGGTATCGGGGAAGGAGCAGTTGAAGACCGCCGGGGCGACGACGATCGAGTATCCGATCTGCTCGCAGAGCACGCCGTACTCCACATTGGTCAGCCCGGGCCCGTCGTGGTGGTTCGCGAGCCAGAGATTCCAAAGCCCCTCTGCCTGGGCCTGGGCCCGCAGCTCAGCGATCGCCGCCGGGTATGGGACGCCGGGGGCCACCTCGTCGTCGATCGCCTGGACGAGCTCGGCCTCGCGCGGCAGGATCCGCTCGTCGATGAAGCCGCGGACACGGTCCCGGAGGTCCTCGGCCCGGCCCGTGACCGCGAAATCCATCTAGACGCGCTCCAGGAACTCTCGCAGTGGCGGGTTCACAGCTTCAGAATGCGTGAGGTTGGCCGCGTGGCCCGCGCCTTCGACCTCGACCAGGTCGGCCGTGGGCAGCGTCGCGGCAAGCGCGCGCGCGACATCGATCCCGATGGCCAGGTCCTCGGTCCCGTGGACCACGAGCGCCGGCATCGTCAATTCGCCGACGCGATCCGAGATGTCATCGCGCTTCA
>JAXDIE010000138.1:0-8987 GCA_034664165.1 Thermoleophilaceae bacterium
TCTCACCGTGAGCGAAATCTGGGAGTCCCGGGAGCAGATGCAGGCGTGGGGCGAAACCGTCATGCCGCTGCTGGCCGGGTTCGGAATCGAGTTCGGAGGCGAGCCGGAGATCCTCGAAGTGCACAACCTCGTGACGGGCTGACCCAAGAGGGGCGCTCGGCTGGGCGGAAGTCACGTAGGCTCCATCTCGATGAGCGCCACCTCCGAGAGCAACGGAAACGGGAGCCGCGAGGCCCAGTCGCGGTCGGTCGCGATCGTGGGCGGCGGCTTCGGCGGCGTGGGCGCCCTGGTCATGCTGAAGCGGGCCGGCTACCAGGAGGTGACCGTCTTCGAGAAGGGCGACCGCGTGGGGGGTGTGTGGAATCACAACACCTATCCGGGCGCCGCGTGTGACGTGCCGTCGCACCTCTACGAATTCTCGTTCGCTCCCAACCCGCGTTGGTCGCGGCGCTATGCGCCCCAGGCGGAGATCCAGGAGTACGTGGAAGACACCGCGCGCCGCTGGGGCGTGCTCGACCGCGTGCGGACGGACACCGAGGTCACGTCGGCCACGTGGGATGAGCCGCGCGAGAAGTGGGTGCTGGAGACCAGCGGCGGGCAGCACGAGGCGGACCTTCTTGTCACGGCGTGCGGGCAGCTGTCGGTCCCGAAGACCCCGCCCATCCCCGGGCTGGACAGCTTCGGTGGCCCCTCCTTCCACACGGCCGAGTGGGACCACGGAGTCGACCTGGTCGGGAAGCGGGTGGCAATGGTCGGCACGGGCTGCAGCGCCATCCAGGTTGTTCCCCAGATTCAGCCCGTGGTGGCCCAGGTGGACATCTACCAGCGCTCTCCGGGCTGGACACTGCCGAAAATGGACTTCGAGTACACCGAGCGGACCAAGAAGCTTTTCGAGCGTTTCCCGTTCCTCATGAAGCTCGACCGCAAGGCGGTCTTTGCCTTCATGGAGGCCGGGGCGGCGGGGATGACCTCGCAGCGCTGGATGCTCCCGGCGTTCCGGGCGGCCGGCAAGAAGCAGATCACTGACGCCATCGACGATCCGGCGCTGCGGGAGAAGGTCACGCCGCCCGATGAGATCGGCTGCAAGCGCATGATGCTCACCGACGAGTGGTACCCCACGCTCACGAAGCCCAATGTCGAGCTCGTCACCGATCGGATCACCCATGTGACGCCGACGGGGGTCGTCACAGAGGACGGTGCGGAGCGCCGGGCCGACGTGATGGTGTTGGCCACCGGTTTCGAGAGCCATGGCTTCGTCGCTCCCATGGAGATCACCGGCGCCGCTGGGCGGACGCTCGCCGAGGAGTGGGCCGAGATCCCGCGGGCCTACCTGGGCATGAGCGTGCCGTCCTTCCCCAACATGTTCCTGCTCTACGGCCCGAACACCAACGGCGGCACCGGCTCGGTCATCTACACGATCGAGGCCGGGGCGACTCACGTCATCGCCGCGCTCCGCGAGCTCGAGCGGGCGGATGCCCGCCGGATCGAGATCAGCCGCCAGGCGGCCGAGGCCTTTGACACGGAGCTGCGTGCCGCCTTGGAGGGCAGTGTGTGGCACGACGGCTGCGACAACTGGTATGTCGATGAGAACGGCAACGACCCGAGCCAGTGGCCCTGGCTGTGGAGCGCATACCGGCGCCGCACCGCCGAGCTGGCCCCGGGCGCCTACCGCTTGGGCACGCCTGCAGCGGACCGCTCAGCCGTTGCCTGACCGCCCCCTGCCGGGCGCGCCTATACGCTGGGAAGGTGGGTGAAGACCGCGTGAAAGGGGTGATCCCCTCAAATCTGGCCGACATGGTGGGGAATACCCCCATGGTCGTGCTCGGGCGCGTGGCGCCCGAGTGTGGCGCGGAGCTCGTGGGCAAGCTCGAGGCCTACAACCCGGCCGGAAGCGTCAAGGACAGGATCGGCGTGGCGATGATCGACGCAGCCGAGGCCGAGGGCCGGATCGAGCCGGGCAAGACCACGATCGTCGAGGCCACGTCCGGAAACACGGGCATCGCCCTGGCCTTCGTCTGCGCCGCCCGTGGCTACGACCTGGTGCTGACCATCCCTCAGGGCATGAGCCGCGAGCGGGAGGGCCTGCTGCGGCTGTATGGCGCCGAGGTGGAGTTGATCGAGTCGATGGGCGGAATGGAGGAGGCGGTCGCGGCGGCGTGCGAGATCGCCGACAAGCACGGGGGAGGCGCGTGGCGCCCGGATCAGTTCTCCAACCCCGCGAACCCCGAGATCCACCGGCGCACCACAGCGGAGGAGATCTGGCGCGACACCGGCGGGCGCGTCGACGCCCTGGTGGCCGGAGTGGGCACCGGGGGAACGATCACGGGCACGGGGGAGCGCCTCAAGGAGCTGAACCCCGACCTCAAGGTCTTCGCAGTGGAGCCAAAGTCCTCACCCGTCATCTCGGGCGGCATGGCAGGGCCCCACAAGATCCAGGGCATAGGCGCGGGCTTCATCCCGGCCGTCTTCAACAAGGCGGTGGTGGATGAGGTGATTGCGGTCTCCGACGACTGCGCGATCGACATGGCCCGGAAGGTCGCCCGCCGCGAGGGCGTACTGGCGGGCATGTCGTGCGGCGCGGCGCTGCACGCCGCCATCGAGGTGGGAAGCCGGCCCGAGTGGTCGGGCAAGCGCATCGTCGTGATCATGCCCGACTCCGGCGAGCGCTACGTGTCCACGCCGTTCTTCGCGCCCTAGGCCGTGGCTGATCTTCAGGCCGCGTCGGCGATCGTGGTCGGGGCGGGCGATCTCGGTGCGCCGGCAGCCGCGTACCTGGTGGCCGCCGGCGTCGGCCGGGTGGGCATCGTCGACGAAGACCGGGCGGACCAGGTTGCCGCGGGACTTGGCGCCCTGAATGCGGACGTGTTGGTCGAGCCCTATCCCGTGCCGCTCGAGGGCGCCAGCGCCGAGTCCATAGTGGCGGGTGCCGGCGTGGTGCTGGACTGCAGCGGGTCGGTGGCCAGCGGCTACGCGCTGAACGAGGCGTGCTGCCTGGGAGGGATCCCGCTGGTCGAGGTACTGCTGGCCGGACTCGAGGGAAGCCTGATCTCGATCAGGCCGGGCCAGTCGGCCTGCCTGCGCTGCGCTTTCCCAGAGGATCCGGCCGGCGCCGGCGACGGGCCGGTGGCGGCCATCCCGGGGCCGGTGGGCGGCCTGTTCGGCACGATCCAGGCGCTGGAGGCGGTCAAGCTGCTGAGCGGCTCCGGGGAGCCGTTGCTGAACCGGGTGCTGCGGCTCGACGCCGGATCATTGGCGCACTCCACGATCGAAGTGCGGCGACGGGCGGATTGCAGTGTGTGCGCCGGGCTCGGCCCTTCGGCACAATTGGGCTGATGCTGGGACTCGGAACGCTCAGACGGGTCTCGCGCGAGTTGCGCGAGGACCTGACGGCCGCGCAGGATCGCGACCCCGCCGCCAGGGGGATAGGCCGCCTGGAGATCCTCCTGACCTACGGAGGCGTTCACGCCGTGCTCAGCCACCGCGTGGCTCACGCCCTGTACGACGGCGGGGTTCCCGTGGCGCCGCATCTGATCGCCGGCTGGAGCCGCGTCTTGTCCGGCGTCGAGATCCACCCCGCGGCGCGGATCGGCCGCGCGCTCTTCATCGATCACGGTGCCGGCGTGGTGATCGGGGAGACGGCAGAGATCGGCGACGACGTGACGCTGTACCAGGGCGTCACGCTCGGAGGCACCGGGTTCCAGCGGGGCAAGCGGCATCCCACGATCGAGGACGGCGTGGTGATCGGCTCCGGCGCCAAGCTGCTCGGGCCCATCACGGTGGGCAGCGGCTCCCGGGTGGGCGCAAACTCCGTGGTCATCACCGACGTGCCCGCCAACTCCACGGTGGTGGGCAACCCCGGCCACCCGGTGCGGATCGACGGAAAGCGGCCCGAAGGCCCCGACGCGGACTGGGCGCACCTGCCCGATCCGGTGGCCGACGCCATCCGCGAGCTGTCGAATCGCGTGGAGGAGCTGGAGCGCGAGCTGGCCGAGACGACTGGCCGCGACCCCAAGCGCCGCGCCGAGGTGCGCCCGCTGCGCCCACGCGGGAAGCAGGACCCGGCGGCGGGCTGACGCTAGTAGTTGGTGCTCTGGCAGCGGTGGCGGGGAATGGCCTTGTACTCCGGCCTCTGCCCCCGGTTCCAGAGCCAGTTGTCCAGGGTGCGGGGTGGCACGTCCATCAGCGCCGCGATCTGCTCGCAGGCATGCACGGCGCAGGCCCGGATCTCCCGCTCCTCGCCGCCGGGGTCCAGGATCACTCCGGCATCGATCTGTTCGGCCAGCTCCGGTTCGTAGACCAGGACACCGTCGACCCGGAGCACGTGTGGCACCAGGTTGTCCGCGAAGATCGTGAGGCGGTCCAGGTCGGTGAACTCGGCCACGTCCGCCAGGGCCAGGTCGGCCGGGGTGATCTGGGCGCGCTTCCAGAAGCCCGTGTCGTCGAACATGGGCATCCCGGCCGCCAGGATGTCGGCCAGCCGCTCCGCCGAGCCTCGGGCGGACTCGACCACGTCCACGGCGGTGCGCCCGTCCAGGAAGTCGCCCAGCTCCTGGAGCGCCAGGGCGAACAGGTACATCAGGGGGTGATCGGCCCGTTGACCCATCACGGCGGCGACGGCCGGGGTCTTCAGCTGCCGCAGGTCATCGGCGCTCCACGGCCCCTCCTGGCGAAAGCGATCGGCCAGGGCCCAGGCCACCGTGAAGTAGCCGGAGCACCCGGGCCGCTTCTCGAGCGTCGGGAACCAACCCGATCCGAAGTTGATTGTGTCGAGCGTCAGCAGGTAGGTGGCGACGTCCTCCGTGCTGCCCTCGAGGTAGTGGCGCTCGGGGTCGAGTTTCGGCGGCGGACCCGGCTCGATGTGGCCGAAACGGCTCTCGTCGATGTGCACGCTCCCTGCCGACGCGGCGATGGCCGCGCAGCTGGTTCTGACGTCGTCGCACAGGCCCATGCGGCGGAAGCCTAGGTAGTCGGCTCAGCCGGGCGCCTCTCTATCCTCGGTGAGTGGCCACAACCAACGATCAGATCGAGACGTCGATGAGCCCCAGGGACCTCCTGGAGGGCCTCAACGACCCCCAGCGCGAGGCCGTCCTGCACGGCTCCGGCCCGCTGCTGATCCTGGCCGGCGCGGGCTCGGGCAAGACCTCGGTACTGACCCGCCGCATCGCCCACCTCGTCCACTCCGGCCGGGCCCGGCCCAGCGAGATCCTGGCCATCACCTTCACCAACAAGGCCGCCGGCGAGATGCGCGACCGCGTGGAGCAGCTCGTGGGGCGGCAGGCGCGCCTGATGTGGGTCATGACCTTCCACTCGGCCTGCGCCCGGATGCTGCGCGCAGACGGCGACAAGCTCGGCTACACCCGCGGCTTCACCATCTACGACGCGGCGGACTCGCTGCGGCTGATCAAGCAGTGCATCGACCAGCTGGACATCGACCCCAAGCGCTTCTCGCCGCGGGCCATCCAGCGCCAGATCTCAGACGCCAAGAACATCCTCCAGGACGCCGGCGCCTACCGCGAGCAGATCAGCTCCTTCTTCGAGCAGTCGGTGGCCGACGTGTACGAGCTCTACGAGCAGCGGATTCACCGGATGAACGCCATGGACTTCGACGACCTGCTGATGCGCTCGGTCAACCTCCTCGAGCTGTTCCCAAGCGTGCGCGAGCGCTACCAGCACTCTTTCCAGCACGTCCTGGTCGACGAGTACCAGGACACCAACCGCGCCCAGTACCGCTGGCTGCAGATCCTGGCCTCGGAGCACCGGAACCTGACCGTTGTCGGCGACGACGATCAGGCGGTGTACGGCTTCAGGGGCGCCGACATCCGCAACATCCTGGACTTCGAAGATGACTTCGAGGACGCCCAGGTGATCAAGCTCGAGCAGAACTACCGCTCGACCCAGACCATCCTGTCGGCAGCCAACGCGGTGGTGTCCAACAACCGCGGGCGCAAGGCCAAGGCGCTCTGGACCGACGCCGGCGCCGGCGACCCGGTCCACGTTCGCGAGGCGGAGGACGAGCACGCCGAGGCGCGCTTTGTGGCGGGCGAGATCGAACGGCTCGTGGACCAGGGCCGCTCCCGCGACGAGGTGGCGGTCTTCTATCGGACCAATGCCCAGAGCCGGGTGCTGGAGGACACGCTGGTCCGCTACGGGGTCGGCTACCAGGTCATCGGCGGCACGAAGTTCTATGACCGCGCCGAGATCAAGGACGCGCTGGCCTACCTCACCTGGATCATCAATCCCAGTGATGCCGTGTCCTTCCAGCGGGTGATCAACTCGCCCAAGCGCGGAATCGGGAACACCAGCCAGGCGCGGATCATCAGCTACGCCAACACGATCGGCGAGGACGTGTGGGATGTGGCAGCCAATACGCGCAACATCCCCGGCCTGGGCGCAGCCGCCATCAAGTCGGTAGGCCGCTTCATGTCGGTGATGGAGCGCCTGCGTGAGCGGGTCAGCTCCGGGTCAGTGGGCGATCTGCTCTACGAGGTCCTGAACGAGTCCGGGTACATCGAGGCCCTGGAGGCCGAGCGCACGATCGAGGCTGAGGGCAGGCTCGAGAACCTCCAGGAGCTGGTGGGGGTGGCGCGGGAGTACGACCAGAGCGGCGCCACGGAGGGGGAGGAGCCGACGGTCGAGGAGTTCCTCCAGCAGATCTCGCTCTTCTCCGACCAGGACGGCATGCAGGACGACGAGGGCATCGTCACCCTCATGACGCTTCACAACGCAAAGGGCCTCGAGTACCCGCTGGTCTTCATCATCGGCTGCGAGGACGGCGTGTTCCCGCATCAGCGCGCGGTTGAGGAGGGCGACATCGAGGAGGAGCGCCGCCTTTGTTACGTCGGCATCACCCGTGCCCGGGAGCGGCTCTACATGACCTTCGCCAGGACCAGGAGCCTGCATGGGGGCCGCGACTGGAACCTGCCGAGCCGCTTTCTCTCCGAGATCCCGATCGAGCTGACCGATCGCGAGGAGGATGCTCCGCCCGCTGCGCAGTCCACCAGCTGGGGCGACGGGCAGCCCGCCCAGCCGGCCGGGACGGGCGCCTCCTTCCACATGGGCGACGATGTGATCCATGCGATGCACGGGGAGGGAGTTGTCACCGGCCTGGACCTGCGTGCGGGGGTCGTGATGGTGCGATTCGCATCCGATGGATCGGAGCGCAAGCTGATGGTCGACTACGCCCCGCTGAAAAAGAGGTAGCCGTGAGCGCCCGGATCATCGATGGCAACGCTGCAGCCGCCGCGGTGAGGGAGACCGTCGCGGCCGAGGTCACGGCGATGGTCGAGGGCGGCGCCCGGCAGCCGGGCCTGGCGACCATCCTGGTGGGCGACGACCCGGCCTCGCATGTCTACGTGGGCATGAAGCGGCGCGACTGCGAGCAGGTGGGAATCGCGTCGATTCACCACGAGCTGCCGGCTGACACCAGCCAGGCCGATCTGGCCGCGCTGATAACCGCGCTCAACGAGGACCTTCAGGTCCAGGGGATCCTGCTCCAGCTTCCGGTCCCCGGCCACATCGACGGCGACGCCATGACCGCTCTGATCGATCCGGCCAAGGACGTGGACGGGCTGACCCCGGTCAACGCAGGCCTGCTGATGAAGGGCAGGCCCGGCCTGGTGCCGTGCACGCCCGCCGGCTGCATCGACCTGCTGGATCGCGCGGGGGTCGAGCTCGAGGGCGCCGAGGCCGTCGTGGTCGGCAGGTCCGAGCTTGTGGGCAAGCCACTGGCGGCCCTGCTCCTGGGGCGCAATGCCACGGTCACGACCTGCCACTCGCGCACCCGGGACCTCGCGGCCGTCTGCTCGCGCGCCGACGTGCTGGTGGCAGCGGTCGGGGTGCCGAGGATGATCACCGCCGACATGGTGCGCCCGGGCGCGACGGTGATCGACGTGGGGATCAACCGCCTGGACGAAGGGCTCGTCGGGGATGTCGACTTCGACGCCGTGGCGGAGGTTGCCGGCGCGATCACGCCTGTGCCGGGAGGAGTGGGGCCCATGACCCGAGCCATGCTGCTCTCGAACACCCTGGCGGCCGCCAGGGCACAGTACGCTGGCGGCCGATGAGGCTCAAGGCCCCGCGACTCGGAGAAACCCTGGCAGGGCTCGGCGCAGTAGCCGTCCTGTATTCGCTGCTGACCGGCTGGGACGGCGTGGGGGTGTTGAACATCCTGCTGGTCCTGTGCGCCGGTCTGGCTCTGTTCGTGGTCTTTGCGGAGATGACCCAGCGGGGTTCGTCGCTGTCGCTTGCCGGAAGCGCGGTGGGTGTGACTCTGGCGCTGATCACCGCGATCTGGACCCTGGCGGCGGCTCAGCTTGCGCCCGTGGGGCTGGCGGGCATCGTCTGCATCCTGGTCGGCTTCTTCGTCGGCCTGCGCGACGAGGGCACCAGCTTCTTCCCGGGCGCCGAATGGTCCCCCGGGGACCCGAACTAGGGGTAGGACCAGCAGTTAACAGACGGCCGGCGCCGGCGGTTGCCCGCCGACGCCGGTGCCCGGCACGTATGGCCGGTCCCCTTACCCGTCTCTGATGAATCGGCCGTTGGACGGCCTTTCGATAGCAATTCGGGCGGGTTGGACGGATGTCGGAGTCAGACGCCCGCCGCCGGTGGGGCCTACACTCCGCGGCCGATGATCGACCGCGAACAGGTTCTGTACGTGGCCCGCCTGGCGCGGCTGCGTATCTCCGAGGATGAGGTGTCGCGCATGACCGAGGAGCTGTCGACCGTGCTCGACCACATCGCGCGGATCAGCAGCCTTGACCTCGATGGCGTGGAGCCCACCTCGCACGTCGTCAACGTCGAGAACGTGCTCCGCCCGGACAAGCCCGAGCCGAGCCTGGCCCCGGAGCAGGCGCTCGAGAACGCGCCCAACGCGGTCGACGGAGGGTTCGGCGTGCCGAGCCCCGGTGCCTGAAGCCATGGGCGGCCTGGGTCTCACGGTGGTCGAGGCGGTGGAGCGCATTCGCGCCGGCGAGCTCTCGGGCGCTGAG
>JAXDIE010000141.1:0-8141 GCA_034664165.1 Thermoleophilaceae bacterium
CCCGCTCCGACGCCTGGCGCCCCTGCCCCTTGCACTTGGTGCACGGAGTGGCCGCAAGGCTGCCATCGCCTCCGCACGTGCCGCAGACCTGGGCGCGCACCACCTGCCCGAACGCAGACTGGGCGACGGTACGAACCTGGCCGTGCCCGTCGCACGTCGTGCACGTCTCGATCGGCGTGCCCGGCTCAGCACGATTGCCATGGCAGCGCTCGCAGGCCTCGACCGCGTCATAGGCCACATCGACCTTCACGCCCGTTGCGGCCTCGGCCAGCGAGATCTCCACGGCAACCGCGATGTCGCCTCCCTGCGCCGGCCCGCCGCGCCTGAAGCTCCCGCCGAAACCGTCTCCGAAGAACGCGTCGAAGATGTCGGCAAAGCCGCCGGCGCTCCTTGCCGAGGACGCGAAGCCACGCGAATCCAGGCCCTCCCAGCCGTAGCGGTCATAGACCGACCGGCGCTCTGCGTCGGAAAGGACCTCATAGGCCTCGCCCGCCTCCTTGAACTTCTCCTCCGCCGCCGCATCGTGCTGGTTGACGTCCGGGTGCAGCTCGCGGGCAAGCTTGCGGAACGACTTCTTGATCTCGGTCTCCGACGCTCCACGCGCCACGCCGAGAACCTCATAGGCGTCCCGCTTCATTCGTCGTACAGCTCGCCCACGAAGCGCGACAACTCGGCGGCGGCCTGCCGGACCGAGACGATGGCGTGCGTGTAATCCATCCGCATCGGGCCGATCACGCTGACCGCCCCCAGGTTGCGGCCGGCGACTCCGTAGTTGGCCGCAACCAGCGACACCTGGCGCAGCTCGGGCGCCGGGTTCTCGCTGCCGATGCGCAGATAGACGTTGGGCTCCGTCATTGCGCCACGTAGATAGGCCAGAAGCGCGACGCGGCGTTCAAGGGCCTGGACCAGGTCACCCAGCTGGCTCAGCTCCTGGAAGCGATCCTCGGCAAGAAGACGCGGGGTGCCGCTCACGTAGAGCGTGTCCTCGGCCGTCTCGGCCAAATCGGTGAACGCCGGGGCGATCATGTCCAGGAAGCCCTGCTCGCCCGGGGACAGGTGCTGGTCGCGCAGCTTGGACTGGAGCATCCTGGCTCCCAGCCGGCTGCCGCCGAGCCGCTCGTTGAGATAGCTGGCGGCCCAGTCCAGCAGTCCGGGGTCGAGCGGGTGGTCGAACGGGAACAGCCGCTTGGACACACCGCCGGTCGACGTGATGATCACGACCATCGCGATCTGGGGCTGAAGCTGGATGATCTCGACCCGGCGGATCGAGGTGGTGGTGATGGGTGGCGCCGAGACCAGCGCCAGGAGGTCCGTGATCTGGGACAGCTGCTCGGTGGTGGAGCGCATGGCGTCGTCGACCTCACGCTGCATGTCGGAGAGGTTGAGGCCGCCCGTGGGCTCGGGAAGGGTGCCCGACTCCAGCAGCCCATCCACGAAGAAGCGGTAGCCCGTGTCGGTCGGCACCCTGCCGGCCGAGGTGTGCGGATGCTGAAGCAGCCCCAGGTCCTCCAGGGTCGCCAGCTCGGCGCGGACGGTCGACGGCCCCCAGGCCACGTCCGCCTGTTCGGCAAGCCAGCGCGACCCGACGGGATCGCCCGAGGCCAGGTGGCCTTCGACGACCTTGCGGAGCACGAACTGCTGTCGGATGGTCAGATCCATCCGACAGACTTTAGGTGAGGCGGACCTCCGCCTCGGCGTTGCGGATGATCTGGTTCCCGCCCTGCTCGGCAACCGTGTCGATGACGACGGTGTCGCCGTCCTTCGACTTGACCGTCCCGGTCACCGTGATCTCCTGCTCGGGGAAGCCCATGCCCCGGAACTGGACGCTCAAGCGCCGGAGGGCTCGCGGATCGCCACCCGCTACCGCTGCGTTGGCCTGGGCGACCTGCGCCATCGAGTAGAGGCCGTGGAGGATCACGCCCGGCAGCCCGACCGACTTGGCGAACTCCTCGTCCACGTGGATCGGGTTGGGGTCACCGGAGGCCTCGGCATAGCGCTTGGTCAGCCCCGCGTCGGGCGTGACCGTGCGTGGAGTGATCTGATCGCCGACTTCCATCTCAAACCCCCCTGACGATGTTGGTCCAGGTCGCTCGCACGACCTCCTGCCCGTCCTGATTGACCGAGACGGACTCGAAAATGTAGAAGCCCTTGCCGTCACGCTCGGCGATGTCCTTGACCGTCGCGGTGGTGGCGATGGTGTCGCCGGCGCACACGGGCTCGGACCAGACGAACTCCTGCCCGCCGTGGACCATCATCATGAGGTTCAGCCCCACCTCGGGATCGATGAGCACGTTTCCGAGCGCCTGCGCGGAGTAGACGACGGCGAACATCGGCGGGGCCACCACGTCGCGGAAGCCGGCAGCCTTGGCGGCGTCGGCGTCGTGATGCACCGGATTCTCGGCCCCCACCGCGGACGCGTACTGGCTGATGCGATCCGCCTCGACGGCGAACTCGACAGGCTCGAACGTCTTTCCAATTGCGCCGGTCTCGATGGCCATTCGCGGCGGACCCTACCGAGTCAATCCTGGATGTAGCGGGCGACCAGCTCGAGCACCTGCGGCTGCGTCAGCGTCTGGTCGAAGGCGGCCACCGTCGGCGGCTGTCCGTCCAGCGCCCTGACCAGCGCCGCGTGCCGCGCCTCGACCTGGACGATCGAGCCCGCCGTGGCCAGCAGCTTCTTGTCCTGCAGCATCGGCCCGGCGCCGTTGTGGGCGCTCACGCCGATGTCCTCCAGCTGCACCGCCGTCTTCACGAATGAAGCCTGGCTGTCCAGCGCCCCTCCCCACGAGAAGGCCGGCGCGGGGTCGGGATCGCCGCCGAGGCCCTTGATCGCGCTGGTCAGGGCCTCCACGTGGGCCTGCTCGTTGGCTGCGAGTTTCTGAGCCAGGCGGAGCACATCTCCAGAGAGCGGGGCCATGTCGATGGCGTCGGCGTAGAAGGCCGCCTCGAGCTGCTCGAGGTTCAGCGCGAAGTTCAGAATCGTGACGTCGGTGGTCAGGGGCTGGCCCAGCGCGGCAGCGACAAAGGGCGACACTGCACCGGCTCCGTACGTGGCACCCACCGCGAGTGCGCCCCGCAGCAGGAAGGCCTCGCGCGTCAGGGGGCTCACTGGGGCGCCTCCTTGACCTCGTTTGCCACCTTCGGCAGATAGGGGTCGAGCAGCTTGATCACGGCGTCGCGGTCCAGCGGGCGGGCGAACGGGCCGTTGGGGATCGAGCCCTGCAGCGGCTCTCCGCGCACCTCGAACGGCAGGCCTGCGGCGCTGTTCAGGGCCGCGGCGTGCCGGCCCTCGACGGAGTGGATGGACAGGGCCAGGGCCAGGATGTCCGGGGCCTGGATCTTGGGGGCCTGCGCCAGATAGGCGGCCGCGCCCAGGTTCTCGATCGTCGACGCCAGGGCCAGAACCGCCTTGTCGCCCTTGTTGATGACCTCGCCGAAGTCGGCCTTCGGGTCCTTCACGGGCGTGCCGCCGAGCTGCTCGACCGTGGAGGCCAGCGCATCGACGTGCTCCTGCTCGTTGGAATGGATCAGCTTGATCGTCTTGAGGAGCGGGCTCTGGGCAAACAGACCCGAGGCGAGCACGTCCTCGTAGAACCCGACCTCGAGGAACTCGAGCAGAAGGGCGTAGTTCACGATCCCCAGGTCATCGGCCGGCGGAATGTGGTTGTCGGCCTGCTTTTCAGCGGAGCCGCCGCACGCCGCGAGGAACAGGCCCAGAGCGCCGGCGGTCCCGACGCCGCCGGCCATCTTCAGAAAACGCTTGCGCGACGAGGGGTCGCTCGCGAGCCGATGGGCCAAGCCGCCCGGCGCGCTCACGTTTGTCTCCTCCATCGACCCTCTCCCTCCAGGTTGATCCGGTTCCCCAGCGCGCAGGCTATCTCCAAAGCGCGCCTGGCGGGAAGTGGGGCTCAGAGGGCGGCCAGCCACGACTGCGCAGCCGGGATGTTCGCCGGGTCGATCTGATGGCCCACGCCGGTCTCGTGGTACTCCACGACGAGCCCGGCGGTCTCCAGCGTCTTGCTGGCCAGGCGCCCGAATCCAACCTCGATTATGGGATCCGCCGCGCCGTGCGCGATGAAGGCCGGCAGGCCCCGACGGCCCTCCAGATCGGGGGCCCAGCCGGCGACCTGGGGGATGAACCCGGAGAACGCAAGAATTCCGGCAGGCAGCGGCCGCTCCGCGTCCAGGCCCATCGTGTAGCTCATCACCGAGCCCATGGAGAAGCCGCCGAGGACCGTCCTGGCGGGGCCGATTCCGGTTCGCTCCCACAGCGAGTCGTGGAACTCGGCCAGCGCCGCCCGCGCCGCCTGGAAGGTGTCGGGGTCGGGATATCCGACCCGCGGCACGAAATACCAGTGGTAGCCGGGCGAGCCGGGGAGGGTCAGCGGCCCCCTGGGCGTGACGACATGCAGGCGGCCCTGCGGGTCGAGGACATCGGCCAGGCCCAGCAGGTCGTACTCATCGGTGCCACGCCCGTGATGAAGAACCAGCAGCCCCTCGGGCTCATCCCTGGGTGGGCGCTCCAGATAGACAAGGCCGCTCACTGTGGACTCAGAATGGCAGTTCGTCACCGACGGGCGGTACCGACTCCGGCGCCCCCGCGTCCTGCCCGCTGACGATCTTGTAGGCGCGGACCCCCTTGCCGGCCTCGATGTCCTCGACCTGCTGCTCGATGTCGTTGAGGCGCGCGCGCAGCGCCTGCTCAAGGCCCTTGCCACGGCCGAGCAGCTCCACCAGCTGGTCGACCGGCACCTGCTCGGTGCCGTTCAGGATGTCGGTGATCGCCTTCAGTTCGTCATATGCGGCCTCGAAGGTGATCTCGGTCGGCTCGGTCATCACGGCTCCTCCGTTGCTGTCTCAGTGGTGTCGACGACGGCCTCGATACGGCCGTCGCTCAAGTGAAGATGAAGTCGTTCCCCGGCGCGAACCCCGGCGGCGGACCGGATTGCCCGGCCGTCCTCACCCGAGGCCAGCAGCCATCCGCGGCGGCGGAAATCCCCCGCGTCCATGATGGCGGCGAGCCGATCCACAAGCCGCCCGGCGTCGCGCAACTGCCGCCTGCCCGCGAGCTCCATGGAGGCGGCGTGCCGGTCGAACGCGCGCAGCCAGTTGCTGCGCTGGCCTTCGAGGACGCGTTCCGAGGCCCGGGTGAAGTCGCGGACCACGTCCCGATGGGCATTGACGAAGCGGTTGCTGGCCTGATCCAGGACACGCGAACTGTCGGCGACCCGGGCGCGCAGCCCCCGCACGCGGTCGACGCCTCGCAGGGCGGCCTGCCGGGCGTCCAGCGCGATACGCAGGTCTGCGAACGCCGCCGTGCCGCGGGCCAGCGCCTGGCGCGCGTCATCCGCATCCCTCAGGAGGTCCAGGCGGTCCGGAGCCACCAGCTCCGCCGCGTGCCGGGGCACGTAGGCGGCGTGGGTGACCCGGTTGCAGACGGGGTCGTTGTCGGTATGGCCAATAGCCGTGATCACCGGGGTGCCCAGCGCGCTGATGGCGCGGCACAGCGACTCATCGTCGAAGGCAGCCAGATCCCGTACCGACCCCCCGCCTCTGGCCAGGATGATCACGTCGACGGCCGGATCGGTCTCGAGCCGGGCCAGGGCGGAGACCATGGCCCGGGGCGCCGCAGCTCCCTGGACGGGGCAGCACGCCGTGATCACCACCGCCTGTGGAAAGCGCTCGCCCAAGCAGCGCAACACGTCCTTCAGCGCATCCGAATCGGCGCCCGCGATCACGCCGACCTTGCCCGGAAAGCGCGGAAGCGGCGGAAAGCCCGCGGGGTCGGTAAGACCCTCGGCCTGAAGCCTGGTGATCAGCTCGACACGGCGCCTGAGCAGCTCGCCGTCCCCGGCCAGCTCGACCTTCTCCACCACGACGCTGATGGATCCGCCCTGCGGCCAGAAGTCGGGATAAGCGACCTCCACCCGCACGAGCTCCCCGGCGGAGGGCTTGTACTCGAGCCGCTTTGCCACCCAGGGCAGCACCTTGCAGACGAAGCGGGAGTCGCCATCGGTCAGGTCGAACATGAGCGCCCCGCCGCCGGTTGTGCGCGGCTTCTGGACCTCACCTTCGACCACGGCGGAGCCCACGCCCTTGGCGGCGCGCTGGATCAGCGCGGCATAGGCGCTGACGCTCAGGATCTGGGTCTGGACCTCCATCGCCACCACGAAGGTAGGACCAAGGCCGGATGGCCGGACCTCCGCCCCCCTCCGCGCTACCGGCAGGCTGAGGGCTGCCGTTCGCAATACTGGTGGGAGTGCGCGGATTTCTCCCGAATCGCCGCTCGCGAGCGGTGGTCTGGACCGCCCTCGCCGTGGTCACATGCATGACGTTCACCCCGGCGGCCATCGCCGCGCCGGGCCCGATCCAGTTCGGTCTGAACTTTCTCGACCACTTCGACGGGCCGCTGACCCTCGACGAGGCCTATCGCATGCGTTTCGGCGGGGCCACGACCCTCCGGATCCAGTTCGGCTGGGGTCGCATCCGGCCGTTCCAGCACGTTCCAAACGACTGGGACGACTACGACCAGACGATGGCCGACGCTGCGGCCGCCGGGCTGGACGTGCTCCCGATCCTGCTCGGGGTCCCCGACTGGGTGCCGCACCACCAGCGCGGGTGGCCCAGCAGCAAGCCGGGTCTCAAGGCCTACGGGAAGTACGTCAAGGCCTTGGTGGGCCGCTACGGGCGCAAGGGCGACTTCTGGCGAATCCACCCGTCTCTCCCGTATCACCCGATCACGACCTACGAGGTCTGGAGCGAGGAGAACCGCGCCGACATGGCACCCAAGGGGAACCGGGCGAAGCTCTACGCGAAGCTGCTGTCCACGACCCGCCAGGCCCTTGACGAGCGCGATCGCCAGGCCAAGATCATGGTCGGGGGGATGAATCAGCGGAAGATCCGGCTGTCGGTGACCGCCACCAACTTCCTGCGCCAGCTGTACGAGGTGAGAGGCGTCAAGCGGAACATCGACCTGGTGGGCCTGCACCCCTACGGCGGAAGGGCTACCGACCCCGTTCGGATCGCAAAGAGCTTCCGCAGGACACTCAGGAACGCCGGCGACCCCAAGCGGCCGATCTGGATAACGGAGCTCGGCTGGGGCACCGGTGGCGAAAAGGGCCCCCACCCGCTGGTGGTGGACCCGGCCGGCCAGGCCAACAAGCTCTACTACTCGTTCACGGATCTGGCCAAGCACGCCCGGGCCCTGGGCATCCAGCGGGTCCTCTGGTACAGCTTCCGGGACATCCTGGCGCCGTCGAGCCGGGGCACCTGGGACCAGCACGCCGGGCTGTTCACCGCCGCAGGAGCCAAGAAGCCCGGCTGGGATGCGTTCGCCTTCCTCACCGGTGGCTTTGCGGGCGGAGACCTGACGCCGCCCGAGCCCGCTCCCGAGCCGGAGCCCGCTCCCGCTCCTGCTCCCTGAGGGGCCTCACAAATCGCGGGCGTACAGTTGGCGAAAGCGAACTGAAGGAGAACGACTACCGATGATCGAGATCGTCCCCGACATGCCCGAAGGCGTCACCGGCATCCGCGTGTCCGGCAAGCTGAGCGGCGAGGACCTCCAGTCCTTCAAGAGCAAGATCGAAAAGGTCATGAACACCGAGGAGATCCGGATCGTGGAGATCATCGATCCGGGGTACGAGGGCTTCGGCCCAGGCGGCCTGCTCGAGGACCTGAAGATCGGCTTCGAGGCCCTCTTCCACCACCACGGCGCCTGGAAACGAATAGCCGTCGTCAGCGACGAAACCTGGGTCGCCCACGCCCTCCACGCCTTCGCCTGGATGATCCCGGGCGAAATGGAGATCTTCGGCCAGGACCAGCTCGAAGAAGCAAAGACCTTCGCAGCCGGCTGAAAAAAGGGGCGCCGAAGGCGCACCGATTGCGGATGCCGGTAGGCCGGGCTGACGAGGAGCGGTCCAGGAGATAGTGCTCGGCACATCTCCCGGACCAGCGACAAAGTCAGCGCGGCCAAACGGCCGCGCAAACGGGGCGCCCGGGTTTGAACCGGGGACCACACCGACCCGAACGGTGCGCGCTACCAGGCTGCGCCACGCCCCGAGGCCAGCGAGTGTAGAGAACGTGGCCGTGGGCGGGCCGCCGACACCACGGCCTGCGAAGCTCCCGGCGTGATCGGCTTGATC
>JAXDIE010000145.1:0-13768 GCA_034664165.1 Thermoleophilaceae bacterium
ACGCGCCCGGCTGGATTCGAACCAGCGACTTCTGCCTCCGGAGGGCAGCGCTCTATCCACTGAGCTACGGGCGCAAGCCCGGCTGATCCTACGCTAGGTACTGCGTCTGCGCAGGCGGCGGGAACGGCCGCCCGGAGCGGGGCCGTTCTCCCGCAGGCCGCGCTCGACGAACTCCGCCAGATAGGCGTCGAGCTCGGCCGGGACCATGAAGATCCGCTCCCGGAACTCGAACGATCCGGTCCACCAGACCTGGAGCACGCGCTGCTCGGAACTCAGCGCCTCGCTGTAGCCGGCGGGGAAGTGGTTGGCCTGCCGGCCATGCACGACCCCGAACTTGAAGACGAACTCCAGCCCGCCGGGGATCGGGTCGACCAGCCAGCGGTGGTGTGACCAGCCGGCGAACTTGCCGTTCACGCCCCACGCTTGCTCCTCGTGCCGTGAGGGCACCTCGATGTACCCGGCCTTGGCTATCCGTGCCATTTCGCGGCATACCTGGATCGGGTCGCGGATGTCCTCCAGCGTGTGCGAGCAGACCACGAAGTCGATGGCGTTGTCGGCGAACGGGTAGGGCTCGGGGTCGCAGATGTCGCGCTCGATCCAGGTGTCGGGCGTGAAGCGCTCCTGGTCGGGGCTCAGGCTGCCGTAGAGGCCGCGCGTCTCATAGGGCATGAGGTCGAGCACCCAGTCGGCGCGGGGGAGGGGCTTGGCCCAGCCGCCGATGTCGAGCACCACCGCGTCGTCGGGCACGGTCTCGATGATCCGCTGGAGGCTGGCCTCAAGCATCGGCCCGCACCGCCCAGGCCGTGCCGGCGCCGTGGTAGGCGTGGCCCTGAGGGACCAGCCGGTAGCCCGCGGCCCTCAGAAGCTGTTCGAGGTGGGCCATCGGGTCGGGGGCAGGACAGGCCTCCAGGTGGTACTCGAGCACCAGCGCCTGAGCCTTCATGCCCTTCAGCCGGTTGTCGGCCAGCAGGTGCCACTCGGCGCCCTCGATGTCGATCTTCACAAGGTCGGCCGCGCACATGTCGGGCAGGGCATCGCGCTGGGCCACGCGGACGGACACCGGCTGCATCATCTGGCTGGCGCCCAGGAATGCCAGCGAGTCATCGACCAGCGCCTGGTGGTCCACGGCGGTGGCCGCATGCTGGTCGGCCAGCCCTGACAGCTGGAACGCGGAGACGAAGTCGACCTCGGCCTCTTCGGTGCCCGCCGCAGCCCGCACGACCTGCCAGCTGAGCTCCAGGCCGTTGAGGCTCCGCACGCGCTCCAGGATCTCGGCGTTCCGGGGGTCGGGCTCCCAGGAGACGATGTCGGCATCGGGGAACAAGGTCAGCGCGTAGAGCGCGTAGAGGCCCACGTGGCCGCCGAGGTCGAGGACGTGCGGGGGGCGGCCGAGGCCTGCGATCCGCTCCGAGACCTCCGGCGGCGGCTCGTATGTGCGGGCGCGGAAGATCTCCTCGAGCACGAAGGCATCGAGCAACGGGTGGCGGATGAGGGCTTGGAGATCCCGCTGGCGCAGCGTGTAGGTCCTGGTTCCGCTGCGGAAGAGCTCGTTGGCCGCAAATCGCGCCGACTCGCGTACGCACGCGGCGGCCCCGGCCGTGCGGGCCATCCGCAGAAGCGGCGAGCGTCCGCGCGCCCGGCGCTCGATCCGGCCGGTGAGCCGGTCCAGAGCAGGGGCGGCCCCGCTGGAGATGGTGGTCGCCGGGGGCTCGGGCATCAACGGGCGAGTCTAGATACATACCTGCACCCGCTAGCTTTCAGCGCGTGACGGGCGAGACCACGAACGGCCCTGGCGCCGCCACGCCTGCGGCCTCGATCGAGGACCGCTACGCGGCGGTCACCTGGTACCACACGCTCGAGCTACCGGGTGAGCGTGTGACGGAAGGCATCTTCGACCTGCGCCCGTACGTCGACAAGTACGGCCTGCCCGAGCGGATGGACGGCATGCGCGTGCTCGAGGTCGGCACATGGGATGGCTTCTGGGCTTTCGAGTTCGAGCGGCGCGGTGCGACGGTGACCGCGCTCGACGTGGACGAGGAGGAGAACCTCGACTGGCCGCCCCGCCGGCGGCCCGACACCTACCGCCAGACGGCTCGCGGATCGGGCTTCGTGCTGGCCAAGGAGATGCTCGCCTCCAAGGTCGAGCGCGTGAACCAGAGCATCTACGAGACCTACCCCGAGGACCTGGGAGGCACCTTCGACCTGGTCTTCTGCGGCTCGGTGATCATGCATCTGCGCGACCAGCTGCTGGCGCTCGAGCGGATCGCGGGCCTGTGCCACGGCACTTTCATCTCGGCCGAGGAGTACGACCGCCGGATGGCGTTCCTCCCGTTCCCGGCATCGCGCTACCTGGCCGACCGCGAGGCCTCGGTGGTCTTCTGGCTCCCCAACGCGCGTGCCTGGAAAGCGATGCTGTGGACCGCCGGCTTCGACGACGTGCAGGAGCACGGACGCTTCAAGATGCAGGCCCGGGCCGGGTGGTCGGTTCCCCATGTGGTCCATCACGCCCACATGCGCCAGGGGTCTTGAGCACCAAGGCCTGCCTGCTCTGCGGCAACAGCGGGCCCTTCGAGCAGGTCTTCGCCTCAGGGCCCTATCGGCTGGTGCGCTGCCCGGAGTGCCGGCTGGTGTTCCAGCCAGATCCGCCCGGCCCCGATGGGCTGGCTGCGGCCTACTACCACGACCCGGCCTTCACGGAGATGCTCTTCGGCCCGCTGCGCGAGGTCACGCTGGCCAGGGCTCGGGAGAAGCTGCCGCTGGTCGAGGGCGTGGCCGGCATGGGGGCGGGGCGCCGTGCGCTGGACGTGGGCTGCTCGTCAGGTGCGTGGCTCGAGGTCGCGGCCGGCGCCGGTTGGCTCGCGACGGGAGTCGAGCTTGGGGCGGCCACGGCCGAGACAGCGAGGGAGCACGGGCTCGATGTGCGTACGGGGACCCTCTCCGAGTCCTTTAACGATCTTTCGGCGGAGAGCTTCGACCTCATCACCTTCTGGGATGTGCTGGAGCACCTGCCCGATCCGGTCGCCGAACTCGAGCTTGCAGCGCGGCTGTTGACGCCGGGCGGCGTGATCGCAGTGACCTTCCCCAACGTGGAGGGGCTCTACCCGCGGGCCACACATGCGCTGATCGGTGGGCCGCTCGGCATCTGGGAGTACCCGGAGCTTCCCGTGCACCTGTACGACTTCGCGCCCGAAACGGCTACGGCGCTGATGAAGAAGGCCGGACTCGAGGTCGTGGCCCAATCCACCTCCAACACGCCCTTCGAGCACTACCGCACGACGACCTTGGCGGGCCGCGGCACCCGGGCCCGTATCGCGCGCGCAATCGCCCGGCTGCTGCGCGTGGTGCTCTACCCGCTTGCGGCCCTGACGGACCGGGGCAACACCCAGTTCATAGCCGCGCGCTCCAGAATGTCCTGATGGACCTCGAGCTTCTTTTCCTCGGCACCGCCGGCGCAGCGCCCACGGCAAGGCGCGGGCTGCCGGCGTTCCTGCTCACGCGCGGCGGCGATCAGATGCTGTTCGACTGCGGCGAGGGCACGCAGCGCCAGCTGCTGCAGTCCTCTGGCCTCGTGGACCTGCCCGAGGTGTTCCTGACCCATTTCCACGCCGACCACATACTTGGCCTGCCAGGCCTGCTGAAGAGCTTTGCGCTCCGCGGCCGGGAGGCGCCGATGGCGATCCACGGGCCTCCCGGGTTGAAGAAGCTCTGGACCGACGCGATCGGGCCGCTGGTGGGCCGCCTTCCCTACCCGTTCGAGCTGAACGAGCTGGAGCCGGCGCAGCCCGTTGAGCGGGACGGCTACGTGATCGCGCCGTTCCCGGTCGAGCACAGGGGGCTGGCCTACGGCTACGCGATCGTCGAGGAGGACCGGCTCGGCCGCTTCGACGAGGCGGTGGCACTCGAGCTGGGGGTGCAGCCCGGCCCCGACTTCGGCCGCCTGCACCGCGGCGAGGCGGTGCCGGGCAAGGACGGACCGGTCACGCCGGAGCAGGTGGTGGGCGAATCCCGCCCCGGCCGCAAGGTAGTCCTCGCCGGGGACTGCCGCCCGTCCGAGTCGACCAAGGTGGCGGCCCACGGGGCCGAGCTACTGGTCCACGAGGCCACGCTTCTCCAGGACGAGCTCGCCCGGGCGAAGGAGACCGGGCACTCGACCGCGCGCGAGGCTGCGGAACTGGCGCTGGCCGCCGAGGTCAAGATGCTCGCTCTGACCCATGTGTCGCCCCGCTACGGCGGCGGCGAGCTGAAGGACGAGGCGCGCGAGGTGTTCCCCGAGGCGATCGTCCCGCGCGACTTCGATCGCATCGTCATCCCGTTTGCCGAGCGCGGCACGCCGGAGCACATTCGAGCGGACGACTGAGAGCCGGCAGCCGGCTCAGAACTGGTCGATGTCGACCTTGCGCTCGCAGTCGGCGAAGTCGGGGGCGCCGTCATCGAGCGTGCTGCCTGCGTCGTCGCCGTCGCAGAAGTCCCGGCCGCCTCCGCCCTTGAGGTTGTCCTGGCCGATGCCGCCGTAGATGAAGTCGCCGTCGTCGCCGCCGAACAGGAAATCGTCGGAGTTGTCGCCGAAGATCTTGTCGCGGCCGTCGTCGCCGAAGACGCGGTCCTCGCCGCCGCCGGCCTGGATGATGTCGACGTCATCGCCGGCGCAGATGCGGTCGTCGCCGCCGCGGCCCTTGATGTGGTCCTTGCCCTTGAAGCCGACGATCACGTCGTCGCCATTGGTTCCGCGCAGGAAGTTGTTGTGGCGGTTGCCGATGATGGTGGCCGGCTCGCCGTCGCAGCGGATCAGCCTGTCGCGGTTGCGATTGCGATCGTGGCCGTGTCGCCCGTGATCGTGGTTCCGGTTGTGCCCGTGCCCATGGTTGCGGCTGTGATCGTGATGGCGCTTGGCGAGTGCTCCGCCCACGCCGAACGCGGCCAGTGCGAGAACGCACAGAGCCGTCAGTCCCAAGTTGCCCACGCCAAGCCTCATCGCCGGGGAACCCTAGCCGCAAAGCCCCTGCTAGCGCGCAGGTTCGCGCCCAAAAACGGGTCTGGGCCTGCCAGGAGGCGCCCAACCCTCATCCGTGCGCAGTGCTAGCCTCGGCTTGTCTGTTCCTTTAACCCGGTTCTGAGAGACCAGAAGGAGCGAAGTGAGCGAAAGGGTCGTCCTCGACCGCGATGACATGCGGCGCACACTGGTGCGCGTCGCTCATGAGATCGTTGAGCGCGGAGGGGATGACGGCATCGCGATCGTGGGGATCCATACCCGCGGAGCCGTTCTGGCCGCACGGCTACGCGATCAGGTGGCCGAGCTGACCGGGGCCGAGGTGCCTCTCGGCGACATCGACATCTCCTTCTACCGCGACGACGTGGCGGAGCGCTCGCGCACGAGCCACCCGATCGTCCACGCCTCGCACGTCGAGTTCCCCGTCGATGGCCTGACGGTGGTCCTGGTCGACGACGTCCTCTTCACGGGCCGGACGGTGCGGGCCGCGATCGACGCGATGTTCGACTACGGCCGCCCTCGCCGGGTACAGCTGGCCGTGATAGCCGACCGGGGCCACCGCGAGCTGCCACTCCGCCCCGACTACGTGGGCAAGAACCTTCCGACCGCCCGCGACGAGCGGGTCAACGTCCGCGTCGAGGAGATCGACGGGGTCGACGAGGTCACGATCAGCCCGGCGCCAGTGCCGGCGGCGATGAACGGGGGCGACACGCCATGAGGCACCTGCTCTCGATCGACGACCTGGACCGCGAGGGGATCGACCAGATCCTCAAGACGGCCGGCCGCTTCGCCGAGGTGTCGGGCCGCGAGATCAAGAAGGTGCCGACACTCCGCGGCCGCACCATCGTGAACCTCTTCTACGAGTCCTCGACCCGTACCAGCACCTCGTTCGAGCTCGCCGCCAAGCGCCTGTCGGCCGACCTGCTGAACATCAAGTCGGTCGGCTCCTCGGTGGACAAGGGGGAGTCGCTCAAGGACACCATCCAAACGCTCTCGGCCTACGACCCGGCGGCGATAGTGATCCGATCGCCCGACGTGGGCGCAGCCCAGCTGGTGTCGCGCTGGACCGAGGCCTCCGTGATCAACGCCGGCGACGGCAAGCACGAGCATCCGACCCAGGCGCTGCTCGACCTCTACACGCTGGGCAACCACGTCGAGACGCTCGAGGGGCTCAAGCTCTGGATCGTCGGCGACGTCCTGCACAGCCGGGTCGCCCGCTCGGGGATCATGGCCTTCGCCCGGATGGGCTGCGAGGTCACGGTCTGCGGCCCGCCCACGCTGATACCGCGCGATGCCGAGTCCCTTGGCTGCCGGGTCCGCTACACGCTTGATGACGTCGGCGAGGCCGATGTGGTCTACGCGCTCCGCATGCAGCGCGAGCGGATGAAGGACGCCTTCGTTCCATCGCTGCGGGAATACGCGGCCAACTACCAGCTGAACGCCCGCAGGCTCTCGCCCAGCCAGCTGGTCATGCATCCCGGCCCGGTGAATCGAGGGGTCGAGCTGGACGCGGCCGTCATCGACTCGCCGCAGGCGCTGATCGTCAACCAGGTGGAGTCAGGGGTGGTGGTCCGCATGGCGGTCCTCTACGAGCTTCTGACCGGTGGCCTGGGCAGTGCGGCATCCGAGCACAAGAGCCCGGAAGCCGGGGAGCCGCTGCCCGCGTGAGCCCCGTGACCCCGGTACTCGATCGGCGCGCCGACGCCGTCCCTGCAGACCTGCTCATCAAGGGAGGGCGGCTGCTCGACCCCCGCGAAGGGCTGGATCAGCCCGGCGATGTCCTGGTCACCGGGGGGCAGGTGGTCCAGATCGGCGAGCCCGGATCGATCGAGGCCGGCGCCCGCGTCGAGGTGGTCGATGCCGAGGGGCTCCACGTGTTCCCGGCCTTCTTCGATCCCCACGTGCACCTGAGGACCCCTGGGCGCGAGGACGAGGAAGACCTGGACTCGGGCACGCGCGCTGCCGCCGCGGGCGGATTCTGCGGCGTGCTGGCACAGCCGAACACCGACCCCGTGGTCGACTCGGCCGCGGTGGTCATGTCACTCCGCGAGCGCGCCAGGGCCGAGGCCCGGGTGCCCACCGGGTTCATGGCTGCGATCTCCAAGGGCCAGAAGGGCCAGGAGCTGACCGAGATGGCCGAGCTGGCCGACGTCGGCGCCATCGGCTTCACGGATGACGGCCTGCCGGTCCGGAGCGCCGGGCTGATGCGCCTCGCGCTGCAGTACCAGCGGCTGTGCGGCGGCGTCCTTGCCCTTCACGAGGAGGACCCGGCCCTGTCGGGCGCCGGGGTCATGCACGAGGGGTCGGTTTCGGCCACGCTCGGCATGGCGGGCATACCGGCGGTATCGGAGTCGACCATGATCGCCCGCGACGCGGAGCTGGCCGGCTACGAGGGCGGGCGGATCCACATCCAGCACCTGTCGGCTCGCCGGTCGGTCGAGGTCATCGAGGCCGCCAAGGCCGCCGGGGTCCAGATCACCTGCGAGGCATCGCCCCATCACCTCACCCTGACCGACGAGGCGGTGCGCTCGCTGGACGCGAACTTCAAGATGAACCCGCCGCTGCGATCGGAGGACGACCGCCAGGCGCTGATCGACGGGCTCAGGTCCGGGCTGATCGACTGCGTCGCAACCGACCACGCACCGCATTCCCGTGAGGAGAAGGAGCAGCCTTTCGAGCCGGCGCCCATGGGGGTGATCGGGCTGGAGACATCGTTCGCGGTGCTCAACACCGAGCTCGTGCTGCCCGGGCTGCTGGGCCTTCCGGCGCTGGTCGACAAGATGAGCTCGGGAGCGGCGCTCTTCGGATTCCCGGCGCCCGCGATCAAGGTGGGCGCGCAAGCCGACATCTGCTTGGTCGACCTCGAGGGCATGTGGCAGGTGGGGGAGGGCGGCTACGAGAGCCGCTCGGCCAACTCCTGCTTCGCCGGCCGGGGCCTCACCGGGCGCGTACGCATGACCATCGCCGCCGGCTGTGTGGCCTACCGCGAGCGGTCGTTCGCCATCGGGCTGGCGTGAGCGCGGGCATCCTCGACAGGGAGCGGGCCGCGCTGGTGGTCGTGGACATGCAGGAGGCCTTCCGCCCGGCGGTGCTCGGGTTTGACGAGGTCGTGGCTTCGGTTCGCACGCTGGCCCTGGGGGCGGGAGCCCTCGGTGTGCCGATAGTCGTGACCGAGCAGTACCCGAAGGGCCTGGGCCACACAGTTACCGAGCTCGCCGAGCTGGATGAGATAGCCGGGATCGAGGCTCTCGAGAAGGTGGCGTTCTCCGCCGCGCGGGCCGAGGGGTTCGACCTGGGCGGGCGCACGCAGGCCCTGATCTGCGGGATCGAGACCCACGTCTGCGTGTCCCAGACCGCGCATGACCTGATCGCCCAGGGCATCGAGGTCCATGTGGCGCAGGACGCGGTGAGCTCGCGGACCGCGGAGAACCGCGACCTGGGCCTGAGGAAGATGGAGCGGGCCGGTGCCGTGCTCACAAGCACCGAGACCGCCCTGTTCGAGATGCTCGGCGCCGCCGGCGGCCCGGAGTTCAAGACGATCCAGGGGCTGGTCAAATGAGCGCCTTCGTCCTTCTGGAGGACGGCTCGATCTTCGCCGGGGACCCGGCGGGCGGGATCCCGGGGCATGCAACCGGCGAGGTTGTGTTCAACACCTCGATGTCCGGCTATCAGGAGGCGGTGACCGACCCGAGCTACCGCGGCCAGATCATCGTCTTCACCTACCCCTTGATTGGCAACTACGGGGTCTCCGCGGAGGCGCAGGAGTCGACCGCCGTGCATGCACGCGGTGTGGTGATGCGCGAGGCGGTGGATCGCGAGGATGCGCCCTCGGCCGAGGGCGGCTGGACCTCCTGGTTGCGCGACTGCGGCATCCCGGCGATCCAGGGCGTCGACACGCGGGCGCTGGTCCGCCACATCCGCGACAAGGGGGCCATGCGCGGCGGCATCTTCGTCGGCGAGTACACCCCTGCGGCCGCCATGGAGCTGGTCATGGCCGAGCGCGACATGGCCGGCCTGGATCTTGCGCGCGAGGTCACACCCGCGGAGCCGATCATGCTGGACCCGGATGCCACAGGCCCGCGCGTTGTGGCCATCGACACCGGGATAAAGAACTCGATAGTCGAGCAGCTGCGCTTGCGCGGCGTGCGCCTGGAGCTTCACCCGTGCACGGCCACGGCAGGAGAGCTGATGGCGCGGGATCCCGATGCGATCTTCCTGGCCAACGGCCCCGGGGACCCTGCGGCCCTCGGCTACGTGGTGGACACGGTCCGGGAGGTGGTGGGCAAGGTTCCCGTCTTCGGCATCTGCCTCGGGCACCAGCTGCTCTGCCGCGCGGTGGGGCTCGAGACCTACAAGCTCCCGTTCGGCCACAGGGGAGCCAACCACCCCGTCAAGCACCTCGAGTCGGGCAAGATCGACATCACCTCCCAGAACCACGGCTTCGCCGTGCTGGGCCCCGGTGGGGATCGCACGATCACCGGGGATGAGCCGGTGCGCTGGGAGACCGACTTCGGCGTGGCCGAGCTCTCGCACCTGAACCTGTACGACAGGACGGTCGAGGGTCTTGTCCTCCGCGATGTGAACGGCGCGACCGTGCAGCACCATCCCGAAGCGGGGCCGGGGCCGCACGACTCGCGGTACGTGTTCGACCAGTTCCTGGAGATGCTCACGTGACCGGCTGGCCCGCTCCGCTCGCCACCACGCTCCAAGGCAGGGGAGTGGTGATGGAGCCCCTGCGCGCCGATCACGGACCCGGCCTGCGCGAGGCCGCGTCACACCCCGAGATCTGGGAGTGGCTCGGCCCCTACATGGCCGAGACCGACGAGCTTTGGGCCCAGTTCATGGATCAGGCCCTCGAGGCAAGCGCGGAAGGGTCCGAGGTGGCTTTCGTCACCGTCGATGCCCGAACGGGTCAGCCGATCGGCTCCAGCCGTTACCTGGCGTTGCGCCCCGTGGATCGCGCGCTCGAGATCGGGTGGACCTGGCTCACTCCCGCGGCGTGGCGCACGGGCGCAAACGCCGAGGCCAAGCTCCTGATGATGAGCCACGCCTTCGGGGCCCTGGGCTGCGTGCGCGTCGAGTTCAAGACCGACGCGCGCAACGAGCGCTCGCGCGCGGCGCTGGCCGCCCTGCCCGCGGAGTTCGAGGGGGTCTTCCGCAAGCATCGGATCGTTCCCGGTGTGGGACAGCGCGACTCCGCCTACTTCAGCGTGATCGACGACGAGTGGGCCAGGGTGAAGGCCAACCTGCAGAGCCGGCTCGAGGTTGCCGCCTGATGCCGCGCCGCGACGACATCGACCGGATCCTCGTGCTCGGGTCGGGCCCGATCGTCATTGGCCAGGCCGCCGAGTTCGACTACTCGGGCGCCCAGGCGTGCAAGGTCCTGCTGGAGGAGGGCTACGAGGTCGTCCTCGTCAACTCCAACCCGGCGACCATCATGACCGACCCGGAGTTCGCCACCGCCACCTACATCGAGCCGCTCCTGGCAGATTCCGTGACCCGCGTGATCGAGCGGGAGCGCCCGGATGCCCTGCTGCCGACCCTCGGCGGGGGAACCGCGCTGAACCTGGCCCGTGAGCTCTCGGAGGACGGGACGCTCGAGAAGTACGGGGTGCAGCTGATCGGGGCCGACTACGACGCGATCACCTGCGCCGAGGATCGCCTGATCTTCAAGGACACGATGGAGAAGGCCGGCCTCAGGGTGGCGCGATCGGTGTCGGTCACGAGCATGGCCGAGGGCGAGGCCGCCCTTCGCGAAGTCGGCCTCCCCGTGATCGTCCGGCCGGGCTTCACCATGGGCGGGGAGGGCGGAGGATCGGCCGACACCGAGGAGGAGTACCGACAGCGGATCGCCGAGGGCCTGGCCGCGAGCCCGATCGGCCAGGTTCTGGTCGAGGAGTCGGTGGCCGGCTGGGGCGAGTTCGAGCTCGAGGTCATGCGCGACCACAACGACAACGTGGTGATCATCTGCTCGATCGAGAACATCGACCCGATGGGCGTCCACACCGGCGACTCGGTCACCGTGGCCCCGCAGCAGACGCTGACCGACCGCCAGTACCAGCTGCTGCGTGACCAGGCGATCGCCTGCATCCGCGCCGTGGGGGTCGAGACCGGCGGCTCCAACATCCAGTTCGCGGTCAACCCCGAGACCGACGAGATCATCGTGATCGAGATGAACCCGCGCGTCTCCCGCAGCTCCGCGCTGGCATCCAAGGCCACGGGCTTCCCCATCGCGAAGATCGCGGCCCGCCTGGCGGTCGGCTACTCCCTCGAGGAGATCGACAACGACATCACCATGGTCACGCCGGCGAGCTTCGAGCCCACCATCGACTACGTGGTGGTCAAGTGGCCGCGCTTCGCGTTCGAGAAGTTCCCGGATGCCGACGGCCTCTTGTCAACGCACATGCAGTCGGTCGGCGAGGCCATGGCCATCGGCCGCACCTTCAAGCAGGCCTTCGTCAAGGCCAACCGCTCGCGCGAGCTGGACGTGATCACGGAGGCACCCGCCGATACCGAAGAGCTGATCGAGCGCCTCCGGCGGCCATCTCACGACCGCTACGAGCTCCTGTTCGAGGCCTTCCGGCGCGGGGTGTCCGAGGCCGACCTGCACGAGGCCACCAAGATCGACCCTTGGTTCCTGGCCGAGATCGGGCCCATCGCGCTGGGTTTCGATCCGGAAGAAGGGCTCGAGCGAACCTTCAAGGCCGTCGACACCTGCGCCGCCGAGTTCGCGGCCGAGACGCCGTACTTCTACTCCGGCTGGGAGCGGCCGGGCCCTGATGGGCCCACGCACGAGTCGAACCCGGGCGACAACCCGGCGGTCGTGATCCTGGGCTCCGGGCCCAACCGGATAGGGCAGGGAATCGAGTTCGACTACTGCTGTGTCCATGCGGCCATGACGGTGCGCGAGTCGGGCCGCGACGCTGTGATGATCAACTGCAACCCGGAGACCGTTTCGACCGACTACGACACCTCCAACCGCCTGTACTTCGAGCCGCTGACCCTGGAGGACGTGCTGGGAGTGATCCGCCACGAGCAGCCCGAGGGCGTGATCGTCCAGTTCGGCGGTCAGACGCCGCTGAAGCTGGCGCGCGGCCTGGAGGAGGCCGGGGTCCGGCTGCTCGGCACCCAGCCCGAGGCCATCGACCTGGCCGAGGACCGGGGCCGGTTTGGCGCGCTGCTCGACGAGCTTGGCCTCCGCGGCCCCTCGTGGGGCACCGCCGACACGCCGGCCGGCGCGCTCGAGGCCTCGGCCGACATCGGGTTCCCGTTGCTCGTGCGCCCCTCCTATGTCCTCGGCGGGAGGGCCATGGAGCTCTGCTACTCCAAGGACCAGCTGGCCGACTATCTCAAGCGTACGGGTGCGAAGGACGGCACCGCGATCTACCTGGACCGCTTCCTCGAGAACGCGATCGAGATCGACGTCGACGCCCTCTGCGACGGCACCGACGTGCAGATCGGAGCGGTGATGCAGCACGTGGAGGAGGCAGGCGTCCACTCCGGCGACTCCGCCTGCGTGATCCCTGCCATGTCATTGGGGCCGGAGATGCTCGACCAGGTCCACGACGCAACCACCCGGCTCGCGCTCGGCCTCGGCGTGGTCGGTCTGATGAACATCCAGTTCGCGGTTTCGCCCGACGAGGAGCTGTACGTGATCGAGGCTAACCCGCGGGCGTCGCGGACCGTGCCCTTCGTGTCGAAGGCCGTTGGCGTGCCGCTGGCCAAGGTGGCCTGCCGCCTGATGCTCGGGGAGAAGCTGGCCGACATGGACCTTGGCCTGAGCCGCCTGGGCGCGGGCCGCCTCCAGCACGTGTGCGTCAAGGAGGCAGTGCTGCCGTTCGACCGCTTCCCGCACTCCGATGCCCTCCTGGGCCCCGAGATGAAGTCCACCGGCGAGGTGATGGGTGTGGCAGCCGACTATCCAGCGGCCTTCGGCAAGGCCCAGGCCGCGGCCGGCGCGTCCCTTCCCGCCGACGGCGGCGTGTTCATCAGCGTCACGGACTCCGACAAGCCGACCGCCACCCAGCTGGCGGCGGCGCTCCACGACCTGGGGTTCACCGTCTTTGCCACCGGCGGCACGGCCCAGGCAATACGGCGCATGGGCGTGCCCGTCCAGACCGTGGCCAAGGTGGCCGAGGGATCACCCAATGTCGTTGACCTGATCGAGTCGGGCGAGGTCGGGCTCGTGATCAACACCCCGACCGGGTCCGGTGCCCGCAGCGACGGCTATGAGATCCGGCGTGCCGCCTGGTCGCGCTCGATCCCCTGCATCACCACGATGACCGGTGCGACCGCCGCCCAGCGCGCCATAAGGGCCATGCAGGCGGGCCAGCTCGAGGTGACCTCGCTCCAGGAGCTCCACGGCCAGAAGCGCGAGACCCCGGCGTGAGGCCCGATGCCTGAGCAGCGAACGCTGGCCCCGTATGGCCGGCGCCGGGCGGGGGTGTCGGCCACCCGCAAGGTGGGGGCCTACGTCGTGCTGTCCGCCCTGGATCCCTCTGGGCCGGTGCACCCGCGGCCGGGCCAGTTCTACATGCTCAGCTCCGTCGACCGGTGGGGTGGGGGCCAGGACGAGCGGCCGTATCTGCCGCGCGCGTTCTCCTTTGCCCAGGCCCGCCGGGTCGAGGGCGGCGTCGAGCTGGACTTCCTCCTCGAGGACGTCGGCCCCGGGACCAGGCGGCTTGCCGAGCTGGCGCGCGGCGACGGCCTCTGGTTGACCGGCCCGCTGGGGATCGGCTTCGATCCGGGCGGGCTCGGGCGCGCCCTCCTGGTGGGCGGCGG
>JAXDIE010000147.1:0-13359 GCA_034664165.1 Thermoleophilaceae bacterium
CACGCCGGTCCCCAGCGCCGTGATGATGCACCGGATCTCCTCGTTGGAGAGGATCTTGTCGATGCGCGCCTTCTGCACGTTCAGGATCTTGCCGCGCAGCGGCAGGATCGCCTGGAACGAGCGGTTGCGCCCCATCTTGGCCGAGCCGCCGGCGCTGTCGCCCTCGACCAGGTAGATCTCGCACAGCGACGGGTCGGTGAGCGAGCAGTCGGCGAGCTTGCCCGGCAGCACGCCGCCTTCCAGCGCGCTCTTCTTGCGCACCAGCTCGCGCGCCTTGCGCGCCGCTTCGCGCGCCAGCGCGGCCTGCGCCGCCTTGTCGATGATGGCGCGCGCGACGGGCGGATGCTCCTCGAGATAGTTGCCCAGGTGCTCGTTGACGACGCTCTTGACCGCGCCCTCGACCTCCGAGTTGCCGAGCTTGGTCTTGGTCTGCCCCTCGAACTGGGGCTCGCCGATCTTGACCGAGATGATCGCCGTGAGGCCCTCGCGGATGTCCTCACCCTGGAGGTTGTCCTCCTTCTCCTTGATCAGGCCCTTCTGGCGCGCGTAGGCGTTCACCGTGCGCGTCAGCGCCGAGCGGAAGCCCGACAGGTGCGAGCCGCCCTCGTGGGTGTTGATGTTGTTGGCGAAGCTGAGCAGGGCCTCCTGGTAGGAGTTGTTCCACTGCATCGCGACCTCGACCTCACCGATCTTCTCGTCGGAGCCCTCGATGTAGACGACCTTCTTGTGGAGCGGGTCCTTCGAGCCCTGTGAGTGGATGTGGGCCACGAAGTCCCTGATGCCGCCGTCGTACTTGAAGCTGTCGCTGAAGCCCTCGCCGCGCTCGTCGCCGAAGTCGATCCGCAGGCCCTTGGTGAGGAACGCCATCTCCCGGAAGCGCTGCTCGAGCGTCGGGCGGTCGTAGTCGACGGTCTCGAAGATCTCGAGGTCGGGCATGAATGTGATGCTGGTGCCGGTCTCCTGGGTGGCCTCGCCCTTGACCAGGTCGGCCTGGGGGGCGCCGCGCTCGTAGCGCTGGGTCCAGGCGAAGCCGTCGCGCTGGATGCGCAGCTCCAGCCACTCCGACAGCGCATTGACCACGGAGACGCCCACGCCGTGCAGGCCGCCGGAGACCTTGTAGCCGCCACCGTCGCCGAACTTGCCGCCGGCGTGGAGGACCGTGAGAACGACCTCGGCGGCGGGGCGCTGTTCCTTCTCCATGATCGCCACGGGGATGCCTCGCCCGTTGTCGATGACCGTGACGCTGTTGTCCGGGTGGACCGTGATCTCGACGTGATCGCACTCACCCGCGAGGGCCTCGTCGACCGAGTTGTCCATGACCTCGTAGATGAGGTGATGGAGGCCGCGCGGGCCGGTCGAGCCGATGTACATGCCGGGGCGCTTGCGGACGGCCTCGAGGCCCTCGAGCACGGTGATGTCACTGGCGTCGTACGCAGACTTGTTTTCGCTGTTCTGGGCCTCTTTGGCCAAGGTGAACTGCCTCTCGTCGTTACATAAGGAAGCCCCGGCGGGAGCGACACACGGCGCGGGCCGGGGCCATCGGTAACTGCCCTATGAATACTACCAAACGGAGCACCTCCATAACTGCCGTCAACTGCCACGAAATACCAGCAAATCGCGGACAAACAGTGGGCTTGCGGAGGATCGGGGCGGCTAGGGCCGGGCGCTGCGGGTGACGAACCTGAGACCCCGGACGGGAGCCTCGGGATCGGGCCCCCCGATCGCGGCGTTCAGCCGGGCCCGCAGGTCGTCCGCCATCAGGCTCAGCTCGCTCGCCCAGACCGACGACCGGCACGCCATCGTGACCTCGCCCGCGCGCTCGGAGACCGGCTCGGCCTCCTCCGCAAGGCGCTCTCCCGCCACTTCGGGCCAGTGCCGCTGGACGCCTGCCAGAAGGGTGGCCGGAGCAACCCTGGTACGCACCGTGTCGATGGCCGGGGACAGCGGCCGCAGCCCCCGTCGCCTCACGCGGCCTCGAGCCGCGAGCGGACCTTCACGGCGCCGGCGCCGACGTCCAGCACCGTCACCCCGGGGAACGACGCGGCGGGCACGTGTTCGGCCTCGGTCGCCGTCACGATTGCCTGGCCCCCGGCCGCGATGGCCACCGCCAGCCGCTCCCTCCTGTGGGCGTCGAGCTCGGACATCACGTCGTCAAGAAGCATCAGAGGAGCCCGGCCGGCGTCGGCCAGGGCATCACGCTCCGCCAGCAGCAGCGCGAGCACGCCGGCGCGCTGCTGGCCCTGTGACCCGTAGGCCCGCAGCGCCCGCCCGCCGTGTTCGAGCACGAACTCGTCACGATGCGGCCCGTGGGCCGTGAACCCGCGCTGGAGGTCGGACGCGCGCCGCTCCTCCAGCTCGGCCCGCAGCCCGTCGGCGTCCTCGGCCCGCGAGCGAGGGCGATACCGGAGGCGGGCCTCCTCGGGCAGGCCCAGATCCACCCCGCGGGTCTGGAACGCGGTGCTGATCGCGTCGATGGCGCTGTGGCGGTCGGCCATGAGCGCAACCCCCTGGGCGGCGAGCGTCGCGTCCCAGGGGTCCAGCAGACCCGGAGAGCCGGACCCCTGCCTGATCCGCGCGATCAGGGCGTTGCGCTGTGCAAGGGCGCGGTTGTAGGCGGCGCGGGTCTCGGTGCGCGCCGGCCAGAGCGCGGTGACCAGTTGATCGACGTGGGCGCGCCGCAGCGAAGGCGCGCCCTTGATCAGCTCGAGGCGTTCGGGCACGAATACGCTGACGAGCGGCCGGCGCACGGTGGCCGTGGAGGCATCCGGCGTGGCGCCATCGACCAGCGTCTTCTTCGGCTCTCCCGGTTCGAACCCGACCTCGAACACGTGCGCTCCGTCGCCATCGCGGGCGGACACCGTCGAGCGGGTCAGTGTGGCGCCATGCCTCACCATCTCCCGCTCGTTGCGCGTGCGGCACGACCGGCCGGTGAGGCCGAAGTAGATGCCCTCGATCAGGTTGGTCTTTCCCGAGCCGTTGTCTCCGCAGATGACCGTCAGTGAATCGCCGATCGGCGTCTCGGCGCGCTCGTAGTTCCTGAAGTCGCGCAGCGAGACGGATGTGACCAGCACGGCCCGGGCGTCGTCAGGTGTTGAGGCGGATAGGCATGACCAGGTAGACGAAGCCCCCCTGGTCACCCGACTCGATCAGGCCGGGGCGCAATGGGCTGATCAGCTTCAGGACCAGCTCGTCGGTCTCCGCGCTCTCGAGCCCGTCGCGGATGAACTCCGGGTTGAAGCCGATCTCCAATAGTTCGCCCTTGAACGGAATCGGGATCGTCTCGGTGGCCTGGCCCACGTCGGGTGTCTGCGCGGACACCTCGAGCTGCCCGTCGCTGAAGGCCATGCGCAGCGGCACGTTCTTCTGGGCGAGCAGACCGACGCGGCGGACCACGTCCAGAATCTCGCGCCGGCTCACGCGGAGCTCATGCTCGTAGGTCTCCGGGAGCAGCTGACGATAGTTCGGGAATCGACCTTCCACGAGCCGGGAGGACAACACCACGTCGCCGCAGGTGAAGACGACCTGGTTCTCCAGTGAGGTGACGGCGATGGTGTCGCTGCCCTCGCCGGCGGCGATGCGGGCGAGCTCCTGGAGCGTCCGCGCCGGGACATTGGCCTCGAGCGTTCCATCCAGCTCCTTCTCGAGTTTCGTCTCCTTGACGCTGAGGCGATAGGAGTCGGTCGCGACCATCCGCAACTCGGTGCCGGAGGCCGACACGAGCACGCCGGTGAGGTGCGGCCTGGTCTCATCGCGCGAGGCCGAGCGGGCAACTCGTTCGATCGTCTCGACGAAGACGTCCGTCGGCACGGTGACGGTCGGGGCGTCGCCGGCCTCCGGGAGGCGCGGGAACTCGTCGGTCGGCAGGAGGCGGAGCTCGAACCGTGAGGACCCGGCCAGGACCTCGACGTCATCGCGCCCCGCGCGCTGCTCGATCGTCACGTCACCCGGCGGCAGCGAGCGGGTCACGTCGAGGAGCAGACGCGCGGGCAGGACGATCGCCCCGTCACCTTCGCCCTTGGCATCCAGCTTGAGGCGAACGCCGAGCTCCATGTCGGTCGCGCGCAGCTCCACCTTGCCGTCCGAGCTCTCGAGCAGCACCCCTCCGAGGGACTGGACGGCGCTGCGCGGGGACGCAGCGCGCGTGGCAATCGTCAGGCGGGAGAGGAGAACTTCCTGGGCAACGGTGATCTTCATGTTCCTCTTGTTGTGTTGGGGGCTGTGGAGATGTTGACGACCTGGGCAAAAGCGGCTTGAGAAGCGGGTTCGAGCAGGTCGTGCGGATGTGGAGCGGGTGTGCGCATCCTTTCAGTGATTGCGGTCGTCATGCGCGGTGGGTCAGGGCCTGTTGAAGGTTGTCGACAGTGGCGGCGATGGGCGGGTCGTCCTCGATGGCGCGGGCGATGCGCCGAACGGCGTTGAGCACCGTCGAATGGTTTCGCCCCCCGAAGGCCTGGCCGATGGCCGGCAGGCTCTCGTCGGTGAGCTCGCGTGCGAGGTACATGGCCACCTGGCGGGCCATGACGATGGGCGGCCGGCGGTCTTGGTCGAGCAGCGATCGTGCCGGCACGCCGAAGCTGTCGGCCACGGCGGTCTGTATGTCGGTGATCGTGACGACGGCCGGCTGGCGCTGGAGGCCGCCGATGAGCTCCCGCACGAGGTCAGGCGAGGGCGCGACTCCGCGCAGTGACGAGTTGGCGACGACGCGGATCAAGGCACCCTCGAGGTCGCGGACGCTTGTGGTGACCCTGCGCGCCAGCTCCTCGAGCGCCTCTTCGGCGACATCGGTGAGATCGCGGGCAGCCCGCTTGCGGAGGATTGCCAGGCGGACCTCGAAGTCGGGGCGGTGGAGGTCGGCGACGAGGCCCGAGGAGAAGCGCTCGCGCAGGCGGTCCTCGAAGTCCTTGAGGTCGGTGGGTGAGCGGTCGCTGCTGAGGACGAGTTGCTTGCCGGACTCATACAGGGCGTTGAAGGTGTGGAAGAGCTCTTCCTTGGTCCGCGTCTTCTCCGCCAGGAACTGGACGTCGTCGAGGAGGAGGACGTCGGCACCGCGGAAGCGGTCGCGGAATGGATCGGGGTCGCCGCGCCGGAGAGCGCCGACGAAGTCGCCCGTGAAGTCATCGACGGTCGCGTAGGTGATGGCCAGGGACGGATTGTGGGCGCTGACGAAGTTCCCTATCGCGTGTAAGAGGTGTGTCTTGCCGAGCCCGGGCGGGCCGTGGATGAAGAGCGGGTTGTAGACGTGACCCGGCATCTCGGCCACCGCCAGGGCGGCCGCATGCGCCAGCCGGTTGCCATCGCCGATGACGAACTGGTCGAACGTGTACCTCGGGTTGAGGTCAACGTTGAGGCTGCTCGATGGTTGATCGAGGCTCGGGTCGCTGGAGTCGGGAAGGGGCTGCCAATCGTCCCCGACGACCTCGACCGTAGCGGCAGTGCCGGTCGCCTTCTTGGCGGAGGCCTTCAGGACGGGGAGGTAGCGCTCCTCCACGAGGGTCCGGACGTGGTCGGGAGCCCGGACGAAGAGCCGGTCGCCCAGGACACCGACCAGCTCGAGCGGCTCGAGCCAGACGTGGAACGTCAGGTCGGTTACCGCCTGCCGGAGCTCGTCTCTCACTGCGTTCCAGGTTTGATCCAGCTCTTGGGGCATGCGTGGTCGACCAGGCCTCCAGGGTCGGTTGAAAAACGGCTCTTCAGAGGTAGGGCGACAACTCCCAGCGGCTCCGTCGTCCTCGGCGTGAGCGAGTCTACATACGCCGGCTCGGGCTGCCGGGAGCCTTTGGAGGACAAGCCCGCAAATCGCGAAAGAAGCCGCCCGGCGCCATGGACGTTCGGTCGATCCTGTGGACAACCTGTCGACGGCCCGCGGAAGGAGTGGTCGGCCGAGGCTCGAGATTCGTATACTTCCCGGCCCGGAAGGACCTTTGAATGAAGCGCACCTACCAGCCCAAGAAGCGCAAGCGAGCCCGTAGCCACGGGTTCCGCAAGCGCATGCGCACCAGCGCCGGCAGACGCATCCTGAAGCGCAAGCGCGCCAAGGGCCGCAAGCGCCTGACGCCCTAGCGATGGGCGGGCCGGGCGGCCTGGGCGGTGGCCGCGGGCGGAAGGCACGCCGAGGGCGCCTGTCCCGCAGCGGAGAGTTCGACCGCGTCTTCAGGCAGGGCAACTCCCACGCCACCCGCTACCTGGTCGTCTACTCGTTTCCGCGCGAGGGGTCGGCCGAGCCGCGCCTGGGCATCTCCGTGGGCCGGAAGATCGGCGGCGCCGTCGAGCGCAACCGCGTCAAGCGGCTCCTGCGGGAGTCCTTCTGGAAGTTCGCGGAGAACCTGCCCGACGGGCATGACTTCGTGATCGTCGCCCGGCCCGATGTGGGTGAGCTGGCCCGGGATCGCGGCGAGGCCGGAGTGCAGGAGGCCCTCGGGGAAGTGCTGGAGGGCGCCGGGCTGCGCCAGCCGGGTGCAGGCTGATGGCCCGCGCCCTGAGAGAGGCGGCGGTGCTGCCGATCCGGATCTACCAACTGCTGATCTCGCCGCTCCTGGGCGCGCGCTGCAAGTACTATCCGAGTTGCTCCGAGTACGCCGTCGAGTCGATTCGCTCCTTCGGCGTGTTCCGGGGCTCAGTGTTGGCCGCATGGCGGGTCCTCCGGTGCAATCCGTGGAGCCGCGGGGGTTTTGACTACCCGGGCGACCAGACGCTGTTCGCCTCACACCATCACCACCCCGCACAGGAACGATGATCTTCGCCGACATTCCAGTTCTCCAGCCGCTGATCGACCTCTGCGAGGTCATCCTCGTCTTCTTCCACGGGCTGGTCGGGAGCTGGGGCGTCGCGATCATCCTGATGACGGTCACGATCCGCCTCGCGATCCTCCCGCTGACCTTCCGCGGGGTGAAGGGCATGCAGGAGATGCAGCGGCTCCAGCCGGAGATGAAGAAGCTGCAGGAGCGCTACAAGGACGACAAGCAGCGCCTTCAGCAGGAGACGATGGCGATGTACAAGGAGCACGGGGTCAACCCGCTTGCGTCCTGCTTCCCCCTGTTGCTCCAGCTCCCGTTCTTCCTGGCGCTCTTCTACATGCTGCGCACGGACCTGAAGGCGGACATGTGCCCCGGGATCACGCCGTACATCGCCGAGCACCATCTGCAGCTGGCCAACGTGTCGTGCTCGCAGGTTCCCAACGCGCCCGATCCGAGCTTCCTCTTCATCCCCGACCTGACCGCCTCGGCCACGGGGATCACGCTCGCGGTCCTGGTTCTGCTCTACGTGGGCAGCCAGCTGGGCTCGAGCCTGGTCTCGACAGCAACCGCGGACCCCACCCAGCGCCGCATCTTCCTGGCCCTGCCGATCGTCTTCGGCGTGTTCATCATCATCTCGCCGTTTCCCTCGGGTCTGCTCGTCTACTGGATCACCACCAACCTCTGGACCGTCGGCCAGCAGCTCGCCGTGCGGAAGATCTATCCCAAACCGCCGGCACTCGACCTGCCCGATCCGGAATCCAAACCGGCCCGTGGCAAGCCGCCGGCGTCCGGCGCGGCCTCGCCGGCGTCCGGGAACGGCTCCTCCAAGGCCCCGCCGGGGAACCCGCGCAAGCGCAAGAAGCGCAGCGGGCGCCGGCGCTAGCGGGTACACGTGAGCCAGGAACCAGCCCGGATCGAGGCCGAGGGCGCCACTCTGGGCGAGGCCAAGTGGGCAGCCGTCAAGGCTCTCGAGCCTACGTTTCCGGGGATCACGTCCGAGTTCGTGACCTTCGAGGTGCTCGAGGAGGCGGGTGACGAGGTCGATGCCCGCGTGGTCGCCCAGGTCGACGTGGTGGCCTGGGAGGGCGCCCAGGAGGCCTTTCCCGACGAGCCGGCCGAACGGGTCCGCCAGATGGTGGGCCGGGTCACGCTTGCGCTCGGCCTGAGGTCCAGCGTGGATGTGGTCGAGACAGCCGATGAGATCCGCGCGACGGTCAACGGCGAGGACCTCGGGATCCTCATCGGCCGCCATGGCAGCACGATCGACGCGCTCCAGCACCTGGCCTCGCGGATCGCTTTCCGTGGGCACGAGGAGCGGAAGCTGGTGGTCGTCGACGCAGCCGGCTATCGCGAGCGGCGTGAGGCGGCGCTCCGCAGGATGGCCGACGACGCCGTGACGGACGCGCTTTCCTTCGGCCGCCCCGTCGAGCTCGAGCCGATGGGCGCCCATGAGCGCAAGGTCGTCCACCGCTACCTGACCGACCGCACCGACATCCAGACGCACAGCGAGGGCGACGAGCCCGACAGGCGCCTGGTCGTCAGCCCGCTCGCCGCCGCCAACTGAGCGTTTCACGGCGAACGCTGCCGAGCTGTGGCCAGTGATCTCCAAGCCCGGATCGCCGCTCTGGCCGCGGGTCAGGGCCTGACGGAGTTCGTCCCGGACACCGCGTTCCCGCTTCTGGCGCGGCTCGTATCGGCGCTCGAGAGCACCCCTGCGCCCCCCACCCGCCTTGTCACGACCAAGGACATCCTGGAGGGCCACATCGCCGACTCCCTCTCCGCTCTCGGGATCTCCGGGGTCCGGGACGCGGCGGTGATCGGCGACATCGGCTCCGGTGCCGGCTTTCCCGGCCTCGCTCTGGCGGCTGCGCTTCCGGCGGCCCGCGTCGATCTGATCGAGGCAACGGCGAGAAAGTGCGAAGTCATCACGAAGCTGGCCGAGCAGGCCGGGATCGGAAACGCCTTCGCGATAGCGGAGCGCGTCGAGACCTGGGCCGGGGGAGCCGGGCGCGGGGCATATGACGTGGCGAGCGCCCGGGCCGTCGCCATGCTGCCCGTGCTGGTCGAGTACGCGGCTCCGCTCCTGAAGCCGGACGGGATCTTCGTTGCGTGGAAGGGCGGCCAGGATGAAGCCGAGGCGGAGGCGGGCCGGAAGGCCGCCGAGCTGGTCGGCCTGACGGCGACCGATGTCCTTGCGGTGACCCCGTTTCCGGGCTCGCACAGCCGCCATCTGCACGTGTTCCGGAAGACCTCCGAGACCCCGGAGCGGTTTCCGAGGCGCCCCGGGATCCCTTCCAAGCGTCCGCTCGCGTAGCTGCGCGATCCGGGCTCGGGCGAACGGCGGCAATGAGGGTGGCCCGCTCGAACGAACCCGAAGTTGAGGCCGATGGGTGTGTCGAACTTCGGTGTCATTCGTCAGGGACCCACCGCGCCGCTGCGAAACCGAACCTGGACACCGCAGACGTATCCAACCTCGGCCTCGCGGGCCCGCCTTGACCCCTCAGACCCGCCTCCCCATTGCCGCCGTTGCCGTACGCCGCAAAGCGCCCCCACCCCGAAAAGCCCCATTGCAGGGCCTTTCTGAGGCCACCCGGATCGCAACGCTTTCCGACCGCAAACGTGGCTAACTTCGGGGTATGGGAACGATCTACGCGATCACCAACCAGAAGGGCGGCGTCGGCAAGACGACCACCGCCGTGAACCTCGCCGCGTCGGCGGCCGACAACGGCTGCCCGACCCTTCTGGTCGACCTCGACCCCCAGTGCAACGCCACCGCGGCACTCGGCATCCCGCGCGACACCGAGCCCAACATCTACGACTGCATCAGCGGCGACCTCAAGCTGAAGGCCGCAGCGATCCCGACCGGAGTGCCCCTGCTCGACCTGGTGCCCTCGACTCCGGACCTCGCCGGTGCCAACGTGGAGCTCCCACGGCTTCCGGACTCCGAGAACCGCCTCAAGGAGGCGGTCGGGAAGGTCCGCGACAAGTACGACCTGATCCTCTTCGACTGCCCGCCTGCGCTCGGGCCCCTGACCGTCAACGCCCTGGTTGCCGCCGATCGGGTTCTGATCCCGGTCCAGACCGAGTACCTGGCGCTCGAGGGCCTCGCCGGGCTGCTGGACACCCTCGGCCTCATACAGCGCGAGCTCAACCCCCGGCTCGCCGTGGCCGGGTTGCTGCTGACCATGCACGATGGCCGCACCCGCCTGGGCCAGGATGTCGAGGCCGAGGTGCGCAGCCACTTTCCCGATCTTGTCTATGACACAGTCATCCCCCGCAACATCAGGGTGGGCGAGGCGCCGAGTTACGGCGTGCCGGTGAATCGCCATGATCCTGAGTGCGCTGGGGCAATCGCATACGCCGAACTGGCGAAGGAGGTGGCCGCACGTGGCTGAGCAGGCGCAGGCCGTTGGAACGAAGAGGCGCGGGATGGGTCGTGGGCTGGCGGCGATTCTGCCCCGGCCGGACGAGAGCGCATCTCCGGAAGGGCTGCGTTCGCTTGCGATCGAGCTGATTAGTGCAAACCCGAACCAACCGCGCAAGGAATTCGACGAGGAGGCGTTGACCGCCCTCTCGGAGTCGATCGCGTCGCGCGGCCTGCTTCAGCCGATCGTCGTTCGCCCGCTCGCGGGTGGCCGCTATGAGCTCATCGCCGGCGAGCGCCGTCTGCGCGCCGCCCGCCAGGCCGGCCTGGAGCAGATCCCCGCGCTCGTCCGCGTAACCGAGGAGGGCGAGCGGCTGGAGCTTGCGGTGATGGAGAACGTTGCCCGCGAGGATCTGAACCCCGTCGAGGAGGCGCGTGCCTGCGCGACGCTCGTCGAGGACCTCGGCGTCACAAAGGAGGAGCTCGGCCGGCGGATCGGCAAGAGCCGGGCTGCGGTCTCCAACCTCGTCCGCCTCCTGGGCCTGCCCGACGAGGCGCTCTCGATGATCGAGGCCGGCGAGCTCACAGAAGGCCACGGCCGGGCGATCCTGATGTGCCAGGACCAGCGCTCCCGCCTGGAGCTCGCCCGCGCGGCGCGCTCAGCCGGCTGGTCGGTTCGCGAGACCGAGCGTCACGCGCGCGGCGAGGCCGAAGCCGCCGGCGCCGCTCCCGGGTCGCACGGAGGGACGGTGACCATCCACCCCGACCTGGTCGATGCCATGGCCGCTGCGGAGGATGCGTTGAGCGCCGCGCTGGGGCACTCGGTGCGGGTGCGGTCCACCCGCGCGGGCTTCCGCTGCGAGTTCGAGCTGGCCCACGTCCAGGAGGGCTTGGAGCTGGCCGAGCGGCTGCTGCGGCGCAAGGCCGCCTGAGGAGCTCCTGGGCCACGCCCGCCCGGCCCATCCGGCTACAATCCGCCGTCGGTCACGGGCGATTAGCTCAGTCGGTTAGAGCGCTTCTCTGATAAGGAAGAGGTCCCAGGTTCGAATCCTGGATCGCCCATCTCTCGTCGAACAGTCGTCCAGCCTTGCGACACACCCAGCCGTCGCCAGGCGATTCGAATCCGCCCATTTGCGGGCACTCCTTGCCGGATGCCCGTCCCCGCCGATCCAAGCGCATGGTGGTACCCGGCGCATCGGCCCGCAGGGCTTGCTACCCACATGACCGGGGGCCCGCCGTGGACGACGGCCGGGCACCCATCTCGAGCAGGCCGGGGCGACGAGGAGAGCGCCATCGGTGTCTGCGCAGGGGCGAGGATCTGGCCGGCTGGCCTTAGGTCCCGCTCAGACCATCAATGAACCGAATTGGAGCTGGCCGTGAGACAAGTACAGAACCGAACCATCATCCGGGCGGGGGTAGCGCTTCTCCTTCTCCTCCTACCCCAGGGTGCCCTCGCCAACGGTGGGGGGACCTACCGCGTCTACAGCTGTGACGCCGCGCCTGACCGGTCGACAGCCGGCTGGGTGGCGCACAACGTCGACAGCATGGACGCCGATCGGCTCTGCCCCTGGCAGGGCGACGTCAAGCGCGGCCTGATCGCGCGCAACAAGGCCGAAGACGGCCGGGTCGGCCAAGGTGCAACCGCCAACCTGACCTTCACGGCGCCCGCCGGCACAGAGCTGTGGGGGATGGACTACGCCTGGGACGGCTACCGGAAGACCGAGAACTGGACCATCGGCCTCGCAGCGGACGGCCAATGGCTCACCGGGTGTCGCGCGAACGACGGCCAGGGCGAGTGCAACGTCGGCCGCAACGGAACCGAAGCCAGGCATGTGGGCCTGGCGGGGCACGCGACGGTGAGGATCGAGGCCACTTGCGGCGACAAGGACGGCTGCGCGACGAACAACAGCGGGGACGTGGCCCAGGCCGGCCTGCGTGCCCGCGCCGCCTTCGCCTGGACGGTCATCGAGCTGCGCGACAACTTCGACCCCGGCGTGTCGGAGGTCGCGGGCGGGCTGCTGTCGAGCGGATGGATCCGTGGGCCCCAGGACGCCCGCTTCACCTCGAATGACAACACCGGGATCAGCACCACCAGGATGCTCGTAGACGGCATTGTGCGGTTCGAGACGACCCGCCCTTGCACCTACACCCGGCCGATTCCGTGCTCGACCGAGCCAGCCGGCGCCGCGTATGGCATCAACACCGGCGAGCTATCGGACGGTCACCATCAGGTGGAGCTGCAGGCCGTGGATGCCGCCGGGAACATGGGTCACGAGACCCGCACGATCAACGTCGACAACAACGCCCCGGTGGCGAGCTTCGACGCACGGGACCGCGGCAACCCGTCGCAGGTAACCGTGTCGGCTTCCGATACCGCTTCGGGCGTGGCCGGCGGCCAGATCGAGATGCGACCCCTGGGTGGCAGCACCTGGCGCCAGATTCCTACGTCCGTGGAGTCAACGCGCCTGATGGGCACGCTGCCGACAGAGGACCTCGAGGAGGGCACGTACGAGTTCCGCGCCTCGATCGCCGACCACGCCGGCAACTCGACTCTCGTCGACCGCATGTACGACGGCACGAAGGCGGAGTTCGTGGTCCCGGGCTCGACCCGGATGACCGCAGCCCTGGCCGGGAAGCACGGTCGCGAGGTCCAGAGCAAGCGGGTGCGCTACGGGCGCTCGGCGCGGGCGAGCGGAACGCTCCGCACCCTCAGCGGCGCCGCGGTGCCGACTGCCCCGGTGACCGTCATGGCCCGCCGCAGGTCGTCGGGCGCGGATTGGGAGGTGGAGGGCCATGTCATGACAGACGGGGACGGCCGCTTCAGCTACCAGCTGCCCGTCGGCCCGAGCCGTGACCTGCGCTTCGACTACGCGGGCTCGGAGCACCACCTGGGCTCGAGCGCCACGGTGGGCGTGTCGGTCCCGGCCACGACGTCGCTCAAGCCCAGCCGACGCCGGGTCGACGGCGGCAAGAGCGTCGTGTTCAGCGGCCGGGTGCGCGGAGGCCCGGTGCCGGCCGCGGGCAAGCTGGTCGACCTGCAGGCCTACTACCGCGGCCGTTGGCGGACCTTCGCCCTGCCCCGGACCGACACCCGCGGGCGCTGGAAGCGCCGCTACAAGTTCGGCGCCACGTCGAGCCTGGTCCGCTACCGGTTCCGCGCACGCGTGCCGCGCGAGGTCGGGTACCCGTACCTGCCGGGCCGCTCGAAGACCGTCAGGGTGCTGGTGGACGGACGCAAGTAGGGGAGTCGGCGGCGGGCCT
>JAXDIE010000158.1:0-2993 GCA_034664165.1 Thermoleophilaceae bacterium
CCCTGGGCATGCGCAATCCCTGGCGCTTCTCGTTCGACCGGGAGACGGGCGACCTGTTCGTCGGCGACGTTGGCCAGGGGGCCTGGGAGGAGATCGACGCGGAGCCCGCCCTGGCCGGTGGCCGGAACTACGGGTGGAACGTCATGGAAGGCACGCACTGCTTCGGCTCCTCGAGCTGCAACCAGGAGGGCCTGACGCTGCCCGTCGCCGAGTACGACCACGGTTCAGGCTGCGCGGTGACCGGCGGCTACGTGTACCGCGGCTCGGCATTCCCCGCGCTCCGCGGCGGCTATGTGCTCAGCGACGCGTGCACCGGCTCGCTCTGGGTCCTCTCCGCCGCCGATGCGATCGCCACCGGGTCCGCCCCGCTGGCGCTCGCGGGCGAGACGGGCCTGTCCGTCTCCTCGTTCGGCGAGGACGACGCAGGGGAGCTCTACGTCGTCGACCTCGGCGGCAGCATCCTGAAGCTGGCTGCCGCGCCCAGGTAGCCGCCACGACCGAGCCTGGGCGGTCCGGTCTCCGTTGCGTACCTGCGCGGTAGGCAGGTGCACGCCAGACGGGCGGAGGGCCGCAGTGTGAGCCTGGGTGCGGGTGAGTGTGCCGTTCGACGCGGTGGTGCGCGCCCGCGCCGGACCCTCGTCCGCCCGTCCGGATGACCTCCCTTCGGCACCGCACCGCACCGGGCCCGCGCACTGGACTGCACTCAACCGCACCTCTCGGCACTCCGGGGCCAGCGAAGGTACTGCGCCTCATCCCTCGTCTGGCTGATGCTCGCCGGTCGGCCGCGTCTGGTGCCATTGCACCCGTCGCCGACCACACGAGCCGATTCACCCTCCGTGTGCCCACGTCGGAGTCGAGCATCGAGCCAGCCGCCCCGGACGGGTGGCGGAAAGAGGACGACAAGATGGATGCGACCAGGTCGATCGGACGACGCCGAGGGCTACAGGTCCTTGGGATATTCGGGCTCGCTGCCGTTGGCCTGAGCGGAGGCGCGACCTCCCTGGCCTTGTTCACGAGCTCGGCGAGCGTGGACTCGAACAGCTTCACAACTGGAACCGTCACGATCGGCACCAGCCCGACGACGGCCCTCGTAACGTTCTCCAACATGGCCCCTGGCGACCAGGTCACGGCGCCGATCACGGTGAGCAACAGCGGCTCACTGGCCCTGCGCTACGCCCTCTCGTCCGTGGCGACGAACACCGACAGCAAGGGCCTGAAGGACCAGCTGGTGCTGACCATCCGGTCCGGCGTCACGACCTGCACGAACGCCGCCTACGCCGTGGATGGCACGCAGCTCTACGGCGGCGACCTCGACTCGAGCGCCGGCAAGCTCGTTGGCGACTCGACGACGGGCGCGGACACGGGCGATCGAACGCTTGCGGCCTCGGCCAGCGAGGCGCTGTGCTTCCACGTGAGCCTTCCCGGCGCGAGCGGCAACGCCTTCCAGGACTCGACCACCACGGCAACGCTCACCTTCGACGCGGAGCAGACCAAGAACAACTAGGCCTTCTCCGTCGACGCAGAAGACCCGGCCGAGAGGCCGGGTCTTCTTTGATTCCGGCGCTTCCCCGCAGGGGCGGGATCGGTGTGGATAGGACTACTCCAGGGTAGAAAGTCCCCCCTCACTTTGACCCTTCTGGCCCATGACCCCACCCATGGACCGTGGGGTGTCATTCCAGCCCGAACCCACGTTCTGAACCCGGTCCTCCGGTGGCCGGGCGAGGCACCCTCGCCGCCCGACGTGGTCTCTTGGCATCAGGCAGGGGAAATCTCCGCATGCACATTCGTAGGGCCGCACGACGGCGCACCGCCCTGATGGCCCTGGCTGTCGTGGGCCTCGCTTCGGTCGGCCTCAGCGCCGGGGCGAGCTCGCTGGCGCTGTTCACCAGCGCCGCAACGGTCGGCGCGAACACGTTCTCGACCGGCACCGTATCGATCACGACGACCCCTGCCACGGCACTCATCACGTTCTCGGCGATGGCACCCGGAGACCAGGTGACGGCGCCGATCACGGTCACGAACGGCGGCAGCCTGGACCTGCGCTACGCCATCGCGTCCGTCGCCACGAACGTCGATTCGAAGGGACTAAAGGACCAGCTGGTCCTGACCGTCAAGTCCGGCGTGACGACATGCACGAACGCCGCCTATGGCGCGACCGGCACGGTGCAGTACACGGGCGACCTCGACTCGTCAGCGGGCAAGCTCGTCGGCGATGCGGCAACCGGGCAGAACGGGACTGTTGGCGCATCGGGCTCCGACCGGCTCCTGGCCCCCTCCGCCAACGAGGCGCTGTGTTTCAACGTGAGCCTGCCGCTTGCGACCGGCAATGCGTTCCAGGGCGCCACGACGACGGCGACGTTCACGTTCGACTCCGAGCAGACCCGCAACAACTAACCCAGCGCACCAACCTGGAAGGGACAGAGCTCGATGGCAGCACAGTGGATCCGGCGTATGCGCCGAACCGTCGGCGTGGTCTGGCTCGGGCTCCTTCTCGCGCTGCTGGCGCTGGTCGGCCTGTCCTCGATCGCGCCCGGCCTGGGACTGACCACGTACATCATCCGCGGCGGTTCCATGGAGCCCAGCATTCCTCTCGGAGCCGTCGTGGCGGACGTGCCCGTGAACGCCACGACGCTGGCCGTCGGCGATGTGATCACGATCAAGACGCCCAGCGATGTGGTCTACACCCACCGGATCGTCGCCATCGACGCCAGCGGGCCGGAGCGGTACTACCAGATCCAGGGTGACGCGAACCCAAGCGCGGACGCGTCGCCCGTGCCGGAGAGCGCCGTCATCGGCAAGGTCAGCTTTCACGTGCCCATGGTCGGGTTCATCCTCGCCCTGCTGGCCCTGCCGAGCGGCATCCTCAGCGTCATGTGCACGCTGGGTGCACTGCTCCTCGCCTACTGGCTGCTCGAGGACCTGGAGCAGCCGGAAACCGCGCCGGCCACGGCCGGTGGCACCACACCTGAGACGGCGGCGCACCTCGGGGGGCG
>JAXDIE010000102.1:0-10046 GCA_034664165.1 Thermoleophilaceae bacterium
CTGGGTCGCCCTTTGAGCCATCAGTGCCCGGGTCGCCCTTTGCTCCGTCAGGACCTCGTGCGCCATCGGGACCTGGGTCGCCCTTTGAGCCATCAGTGCCCGGGTCGCCCTTTGCTCCGTCAGGACCCGCGTCGCCCTTTGCTCCGTCAGGGCCGGCGTCGCCCTTTGCTCCGTCAGGACCGGCGTCGCCCTTTGCTCCGTCAGGACCGGCGTCACCCTTTGCTCCGTCAGGACCGGCGTCACCCTTTGCTCCGTCAGGTCCTCGCGCGCCATCGGGCCCTGGGTCGCCCGTTGAGCCATCAGCGCCAGTGGCGCCCGCGTCGCCCTTTGCTCCATCAGTGCCAGTGGCGCCCGGGTCGCCCTTTGAGCCATCAGGACCCGTTACGCCCGCGTCGCCCCTTGAGCCATCGGGACCTATGGCGCCGTCAGAACCAGCTTCGCCCTTGACACCGTCCGGACCCCGCGCTCCTGCGGTTCCAACGTCGCCCTTCGTGCCGTCTGCGCCCTTGGCGCCGACGTCTCCCCTCGCACCGTCGGGACCGGCGTCGCCCTTCGATCCGGCGTTCCCCTTCGCGCCGTCAGGACCAGCTGGCCCCTTCGCTCCGTCGGGACCGGCGTCGCCCGTTGCGCCCGCGGTGCCCTTTGCACCATCGGGACCCGGCGCGCCGGCCGGCCCACGGTCGCCCTTCGGGCCGGGCTCATTCCCGGAGCCGCTCACATTGGCTTCTCCACAGCCTGGGATTCCCCGCGGTCCGCCACAGGCAAGCGTGGCCTCGTCGATGTCGTCGCCATTGAGGGAATCGGGCGCAATATCTCTCCCGAGAAGGCTTTGGTTCCTGACGTCCTTGGACGTGATCGAGCTGTTCTTGATCTGCGTCCCGCTGATCTGCTCCGCCGCGAAAGCGGTCCCTCCCAGGGCAACGAAGAGAGCTCCCAGCGCCACGTAGTGGCGGCCGAACCAGCGGAATCCATTCATGACAATCCCTCTCATGTCCCGGTCCCGCGAGTGGGTCTCCCAGTAACCCGGTTACTTCAGGGTGTCGACCGCCCGGCGCGCGGACAGTAGAAAAATCGCCCGTACGGGGGAGGGGCTCGGGCAGCGTCGGGCAACACTTCTTGTAGGTTCGGCCGCGTGAACGAGCCGATCACCCTCTACGTCGTGCCCGCGTCCCATCCGTGTATGGCGGTCATGGCCGGGCTGGACATGAAGGGGCTCGAGTTCGAGCGCCATGACCTGATGTTCGGCCTGTCCAACGTGCACCAGTTCGTGCGCTTCCGTGCCCGTACGGTCCCGGGCATCACGATCGGTGAGCGCAAGATCGTGGGCTCGCGGCCGATCCTGCGGGCCCTTGACGAGCTGGTCCCTGAGCCGTCCCTGCGACCCGCCGACCCAGCGTTGAGCGCGGAGGTGGACAAGGCAGAGGAATGGGGCGACCTGGTGCTCCAGGAGCACGCCCGCTGGATCGTGCTCACTGCAGCGCGCCAGGCCCCCGAGGCGCTCGAGTCACTCACCGCGGGCTACAAGGTGCCATCGATCCCCTCATGGGTCACCAAGCGGATGGGAGCGGGCGCCGACCTGGAGATGCGGCTCCTGGGCTACACGGGTGCTCAGGTCAAGAACGAATGGATCCCGGCGCTGCCCGCCACGCTCGACCACGTGGACGACCTGATCGCGCGCGGGGTCATCGGAGGTCACCAGCCAAATGTGGCCGACCTGCAGATCGGGTCGAGCGTCCGGCTGCTTCTCAACGTCGAGGACATCCGGCCCGGGATCGAGGAGCGGCCCGCAGGGAAGCTGGCCCGCCGCCTGTTCCCGGACTACCCGGGCCACATCCCGGCCGGGTGCATCACCTCACCCTTCTGATTCTGCGCTCACGAGGGAGAGGTGACGATCTCGGTGAGCGCCTCCGCGGTCATCGCGTACGCGGCGGCCAGTTCCCGGTGGTCGGCAACGGCGTCATCGATGCGCCCGGCGTCGGCCGCAAGGGAGAGCCGGCCGGCTATCTCGGCGACCTGCCTGGCGCCTAGCACCGCGGCGCTTCCCTTGAGGGTGTGGGCGGTCTTTCGCACGCTTTCCAGGTCCGAGGCCTCGAGCTGGGCCTCCAGCTCCGCCACCGAGGTCGCGCCCCGCTCGACGAACATCGTGACGAGCCGGTCCCGCAGGCCCCGGTCCCGCTCGCAGATCTCGCTGAGCGGCGCCGGATCGAGAAGTGGCGGCAGCTCGGCGGACTCGGCCGGCTCGCCCTCGTCGGCAGGCCCACCCTCATGGGCGGGCAGCGCCCTGGCCAGCACCTCGTCGAGCTCGTCGGAGTTGAACGGCTTGCCCAGGTAGTCGTCCATCCCGGATGCCAGGCAGCGCTCCCGGTCGCCCTTCATCGTGTTCGCGGTCATGGCGATGATCCGGGGGTGGCGGTCGGGGCCTTCCAGGCGGCGGATTTCGGCGGTCGCGTGGTATCCGTCGAGCTCCGGCATCTGGCAGTCCATGAAGATCAGCTCATACTCGCCCTCGAGGTACTTGGCCACGGCCTCGCGGCCATCTGCGGCGTGGTCGACGCTCAGGCCGCGCCTCTCGAGCAGACGCGTGGCCACAAGCTGGTTCACGGGGTTGTCCTCCGCGACGAGCACGGCCCGCCGGGCGTGCTCAGTCGGCTCGACCCCCTGCGTCGCGGGCTCCGCCTGGACCGGGACGGGCCGCGACCCGCCAAGGATCCTGCCCAGCTCCTCCAGGAGGCGTGAATCGCGGACGGGCTTGGCCAGGAAGCTCTCTATCCCTGCCTGCCGTGCCCTTCCGCGCTCGTGGCCTGATGACGCGAGCAGCAGTAGGCGGACGTCCTCCAGGTTCGGGTTACTCCTGATGTCAGCAGCCAGCTGTACGCCGTCGCGACCCGGCATCTTGGCGTCGAGCAGGGCGATGCGGAACGGATTGCCCTGCGCTGCCGCTTCCTCCAGCGCGAACAGAGCCGGGCCGGACCCGTCGACGGCCTGGCAGTCCATCCCCCAGGCCTGGAGGCGCCGCTCGAGGATCTCACGGCTGGTGGCGTTGTCATCGACCACGAGGGCGCGAACACCACCGAAGTGGGCGCGGGTACGCGCAGTGCCGCCCGACCGGACCACGCTCAGCGGAAGCGTGAACCAGAAGGTGCTGCCGCGGCCCGGCTCGCTGTCGACTCCGATCTCGCCTCCCATCAGACCGACGAGCCGCTTCGAGATGGCAAGGCCAAGGCCCGTCCCTCCGTAGCTCCGGGTAGTGGAGCTGTCGGCCTGTGAGAACGACTCGAAGATGCGGCCGAGTGCCGCCTGGTCGATTCCGACGCCCGTGTCGGAGACCTCGAAGCGAAGTGCCAGCCGGCCCGTCGCGTCGATGCCGCCGGTCACCTTGGTCACAACGTCACCGGTCGAGGTGAACTTCACCGCATTAGACAGCAGGTTCACGAGAATCTGGCGAAGACGCGGGCCATCGCCCCAGACGGCGTCGGGGATCTCGTCGTCGACCCAGGCCACGAGCTCCAGGCCCTTCTGGTCGGCCGTGCCCGCGAGCATGGCGCAGGCGTCCTCGACCCGCTCGCGGAGGCTGAAGGCGTCCTGCATCAGCTCGAGCTTCCCCGCCTCGATCTTCGAGAAGTCCAGGATGTCCTCGATGACCGCCATCAGGGCGTCACCGGAGGTGCTGACAGCTTCGGCGTACTCCCGCTGCTCCTCGCTCAGGTCGGTCCCCAGCAACAGGCCGGCCATGCCCATGACGCCGTTGAGGGGCGTCCGGATCTCGTGGCTCATGTTGGCCACGAACTCCGACTTGAGCCGAGAGGCCTCCAGAGCCCTCTCGTGGGCCGCCGCGAGCTCATCCTGGGTCTGCTTTCGCTCGGTGATGTCGCGGACGAATGCGGTGACCAGGCGTCCTCTGTCGGTCGAAATCGCGCTGAGGCTGATGTCCACCGGAAACTCGGTCCCGTTCTTCCGGCGGCCCTTCAAGTCGATCCCGACGCCCATTGGCCTGGTTCCGGGAGCCTCCAGGTAGCCGCCGCGATGACGAACATGTCGCTTGTGGACCCGGCGCGGCAGAAGCGTCTCGACCGGCGCGCCGACCAGCTCCGTCCGGTTGTAGCCGAACAGCCTCTCGGTCTGCTCGTTGACCAGGGTGATCCTGCCGTTCTCGTCGGCGATCACGACGGCGTCCGGGGCCGAATCCAGCAGGTCGGCAAGGAGGGTCCTGCTTCGCTCCGCCTCCTCCTCGGCCAGACGTGGGTCGCCTGCGACCCGGAGGAAGGCCTGGAAGGCGTAGCCGCCATCGACCGGAGTCGGCGAGATGCTCAGGTCGATGGGCATCTCGTGCCCGTCGCGGCGGACCGCGGCGATCTGGAGCGCACGCCCGATCACCGGGCCATCGCCGTTGCTCGCGGAAGCACGCAGGGCCTGCAGGAACCCCGCGCGCTCAGCCTCGGGAATGATCGTGGTGGCCAGCGGCCGGCCGATTGCCTCGGCGCGTGCCCACCCGAGCATGGCCTCGGCGGCGTGATTCCAGTCGATGATGAGCCCTTCGGAGTCGATTGCCACAAACGCATCGGGTGAGGCGTCGAGGATCTGGCGAAGGTGGGTCTCCGTCTCCGCGCGAGCCTGCTCCGCGTTCCGGCGCTGCGCGTCGATCTGCGCCAGGCGGCGGGCGCCCAGCGCAAGGGCCACGGCGCCGGCGGCACCGGCCGCGAACCCGATCGGCAGAAGTCCGATCCCGGTGATGGCCAGAAGCGCCGCGAACAGGAGCAGGCCGACGGGCAGGCTGACCAGGAAGGCCTCGACGAACAGCCAGATCCCGGCCACGATCACCGGGATTGCGATCACGGCCGTGAGGAACCAGCCCGCCAAAAGGCTCTTGGGGCTGCGTCTCACGCGCTGCGGCTCTCCATCAGTACTACATCGGCCTCCGGCGATCGGAAACTTGAGCCACCGCCGAAACTTGAGCCCCCGGCGAAAGTATCGGCGAAAAGCCCGGACGGCGACTAGTGCGAGTGGCGGGCGATCGTCCAGCGATAGAACAGGACCTGGTCGATTCCGGTGACCGTGTCGCTGGCCCGCAGTGTGAAGCGGTGCCTGCCAGGGTGCATGTTCACCAGCCTGGCCGGTGATGCGCAGGGTGCGAAGGGCTCGTCATCGACGCGGCAGGTGAAGTCGATCAGCGGATCCTGTGGCCCATAGTGGAAACGCGCTTTGCGCCGGGTCGTCCCGTCACCGGGGCCGCGGTGGATGCGGACCGTCACCCGCGGGCTCTGGCTCCCCGATCCTCCGTTGCGGGGAGAGCCCGGATCATCGTGCGTGGGCGGGACGTCCGGCGGGTCGTCGGGGGGGTCGTCGGGGGGGTCGTCGGGGGGGTCGGTGGGAAGGGTGCCCGGATAGCCGAGCCTGACGAGGATCGCCCGGGCGATGGCATCGCTCCCGGCCTGGTTTGGATGGAGCCCATCGCCCATCAGGGATGCCTGTTTGTTGATCACGGAGTCCGTGTCGACCGTGACCACCTGGCTGTCGAACTCCGACGCCACCTGTTCCTGGATGGCGTTGAGCTCGAGAACCCGTGAGTCGGGGCGGGCCTGGGCATCGCCGTTGGGCAACCGATACTGCTCCACCAACACCACCGGCTCGGGGTTCGGCGGCTCGATCTGCCAGTAATCGAAATAGGCAGCGGTGGCGATCCCGGTGGGCACGATCGTGATGGTGTGGCTCCCCGTGCTGAGCCCGCCGATCCTGTACACCATCGAGACCGGGCTCCAGACCGGGGCGATTCCACGTGTGTCGATGGTTCCGTGTCCAACGCCGTCCACGAAGATCTCGTTGAAGGCGCCCTGCCCCGGGTAGGTGTAGAACCCGAGCGCGAGGGTCCCGCCGCCGACCGGAACCTGGCCGGGCCCGACCTGGACGGTCAGGGCCGCCCCGTTCGTGTGCGTGGTCAGCACGCCGGATCCGGATTGACCCGGCACGGTGGTGGCCGACCACGTACCCGGCACGAAGGAGACACTCGGATCGCCTTCCTCGTGCACGGTGGCCGACCGGTACCGGCTCACGATCGTCCGCAACAGCTCCCTGAAGGGAGTCGCGAACGCCGCCCCGCTGTAGGCGATGTCGTTCCCGCCATGCATGACCAGGGCCATATGTGACCCGCGCGTGTATGGGGGGCCGGCATCGGCCCGCGGGGTGTGGGACATGATCTGGACCCAATCGTCGCTGCCGGGGCCGCTGATCAGCGTCGATCCAGGGATGGCGTAGTTGTGCTCGGTCAGGCCGAGTTGACGGGTGACGAGCGACAGGGGCCCGCTGCCACCCGGACCGTTGCCATAAGCCACCGAGTGCCCGTCGATGTCCACATCGGTTACTCCGGTGAGGTCGATCGCAGCCGCAACGGGCGTGAAGAGCAGGGCGCCTGCCACGAGAAACAACGGGGTGGCCAGTCCCAGCTTTCGACCCACTCGGATCACCTACCCGGCTGAGCTGCGAAACACACCCAGGCGCCGACCGACTGCGATGACCGCGAGCGCCACGAGGACGACACCGGAGGCCCAGAACAGCACCTCGGCCACGGTCAGGATCGGACCGGGGTCGTTTCGCAGGCTCGCCCTGACGAAGGTGCTGGCCACCAGCATCAAAGCGGCCGCGACGGCGTAGAGGCGCATGAGCGCAGGCTACCCGTCCGACGCGCCGCTGGACCTACTTCATAAAGTAAAGTGGAAGCTGGATGCAGATCTTCTGGAGGCTTCTGGGGTTCCTGTCGCCCTATCGAAGGGGCGTGATCGCCTCCTTCCTGCTCGCGGCGATCGCCACCGGGTTCGGGATCGCCCTGCCCGCCCTGATCGGCATGACCGTCAACCGCATTCAGGACGGCGCCGGGAACCTGTGGCCGTACGCCGCCGCCATCGTCGGCGCCGGCGTCCTCCGCCTCGTGTTCAGCGTCGCGCGCCGGCTGGTTGCCGGCAGGGTGTCGCTGGGTGTCGAGTTCGACCTGCGCAGCCGGATGTACGGCCACCTGCAGGCGCTCGAGCTCGGCTTCTTCGACGGCCAGCAGACCGGGCAGCTCATGTCCCGGGCCACCGTCGACCTCTCCGCGGTTCGCTTCTTCCTGGGCTATGGCCTGATCTTCATCGCGCAGTCGCTGCTCAGCCTGGTGGTCGCGGCCATCGTGATGCTCGCCGTGAACGTGGAGCTGGCCCTCGTGGCCCTGGCACCGGTGCCGTTCGTCATCTGGGCAGCAGCCCGGTACGGAAGCCTCAACCGGCCTGCCAGCCAGGAGGTCCAGCAGCGGATCGCCGAGCTCACCGCGGAGGCCGAGGAGAACGTCTCCGGGGTCCGCGTGGTCAAGGCCTTTGCGCAGGAGGCCCGCCAGTTCAGCCGCTTCACCGGGCAGGTCGTACGGGTCTTCGACCAGTCGATGTACTCGACAAGGATCCGGGCGCTCTACCAGCCGCTGATCGGGTTCCTGCCCCAGATCGGCCTGGCGGCGATCCTGGTGGTGGGCGGCCGTCAGGTCCTGGCGGGCACGATCAACCTCGGCGACTTCGTGGCCTTCTACGGCTACGTGTTGATGCTGGTGGGGCCGTTGCGCACTCTCGGTGTGTCCCTCGGCATGGCCCAGCGAGCAGTCGCCTCCGGCGCGCGGGTGTTCGAGATCCTGGACCGGGAGCCGCTGCTGCGCTCGCCCGACAATGCGGTTCCCATGCCCGCCGGCCGCGGGCGCGTGGAGATCCGCGGCGCCACGGTGGGCTATGGCACCGGTGAGCCGGTACTGCGGGACATCGACCTCACGGTCGAGGCGGGCAGCACCGTGGCGCTGGTGGGCACCACCGGCTCGGGCAAGACCAGCCTCGCCGGCCTGGTTCCCCGCCTGTATGACCCGATAGCGGGCACCGTCAGCGTCGATGGGGTCGATGTGAAGACCGTTGATCTCGCGCAGCTGCGCGAACAGGTGGCGCTGGTGTCCGACGACGCGTTCCTGTTTTCCACCAGCATCCGCGACAACATCGCCTATGCCCGGCCCGATGCCTCCGACCAGGAGGTCGAGCAGGCAGCGAGGGCCGCGGGGGCACATGACTTCATCAGCGCGCTGGCCGAGGGATACGGGACGCGGGTCGGCGAGCGCGGCCTGACGCTCTCGGGCGGCCAGCGCCAGCGCCTGGCGATCGCGCGGGCGGTGTTGCGCGATGCCCGGATCCTGATTCTCGACGACGCCACGTCGAGTGTGGATGCGACGAAGGAGGGTGAGATCCTCGAGGCCCTGGCGCGGCTTGCCGAGGGCAGGACCACCTTCGTGATCGGGCACCGCCTTTCGACCATCCGGCTGGCCGACCACATAGTGGTGCTGGACAACGGAGGGATCGCCGCCGAGGGTGACCATGAGCAGCTGCTCTGCGACTCGCCGCTCTACCGGCAGATCGCCGAGCAGGGCGGCCGGCCCGCGAAGTGCGTGCCGCAAGAGGAGCGCCCGCGGGAGGTGGCACTGTGAGCGCGGCAGGCGTGGACTCCAGGGCACGCTCCCTCTGGAAGACCCTGCGGGGCCCGGAGGAGCGGGGCCGAAAGCTCCGCGGGCTGCTCGAGCTGCTGAGGCCTTATCGAACCCGCGTCGTTCTCATGTTCACGGCGCTCGTGCTGGCGACCGGCGCGGCGCTGGCGCCGCCCTACCTGGCGGGGCAGGCGGTGGACGTGGTCACGGGCAGCGGCGACGTCAACACGCTGACACTGATCGTGGGTGCGTTCATCGGTGCGGCGCTGGTCAACGCGCTGGCCACGGCCGCGCAGACGTTCCTCGTCAGCTGGGTGGGCCAGCGGGCGCTCCAGGACCTGCGCCTGCGGATCTTCGCCCACCTGCAGCGGCTGTCGGTCGGCTTCTACTCGCGCAACCGGGCGGGAGTCCTGATCTCGCGGATGACCAACGACGTCCAGGCCCTGGACCAGCTGGTGACCGACGGCGTGGTGACGCTGTTCTCCTCGAGCCTCACGCTGATCGGCACGGCGGTGATCCTTGTCTTCCTCGATCCCGAGCTGGCACTGATCACGTTTCTGACCTTCCCGGTCCTCGCCGTGGGCAGCGTCGTGTTCCGAATCGTCTCGGCCGGCGCCTACCGCTTGACGCGGGAGAAGATCGCGCTGGTCACCGCCTACCTCCAGGAGAGCCTGTCGGGGATCAGGATCGTCCGCGCTTTCGGCCAGGAGGCCAGGCACGAGCGGCAGTTTGCCGAGCTCAACGAGGCCAACCGCGAGGCCAACATGCGGACCGTTCAGCTCAACGCGGCTTACTTCCCGAGCGTCGAATTCCTGTCGGCCTTCGCGACCGCGGCGATCCTGCTGTACGGAGGCAACCAGGTGCTCGCGGGCGATGCCAACGGCGTGACCATCGGCGTCCTGGCCTCCTTCGTCTTCTATCTCCAGAGCTTCTTCGACCCGATCCAGCAGCTGTCGCAGCTGTACACCACCTACCAGGCGGGCATGGCGGCCCTGGACAAGGTGTTCGAGCTGCTGGACGAGGAGCCGGATCTGGTCGAGGCGCCCGACGCCGTGGAGCTCGAGGCCATCCGCGGCGAGATCCGCTTCGACCATGTGACCTTCTCCTACGCGGGCGAGGATGGCCCGCTGGCCCTCGAGGACGTCGACCTGGTGGTGCCTCCCGGCCAGACGCTGGCGCTGGTCGGCGCCACGGGGGCCGGCAAGTCCACGATCGCCAAGCTCGTGGCCCGCTTCTACGACCCCACACGCGGGCGGGTGCTGATCGACGGCACTGACCTGCGCGAGGTCACCGAGCGCTCCCTGCGCTCACAGCTCGGCGTGGTTCCCCAGGAGAGCTTCCTGTTCTCCGGCACGATCGGCCAGAACATCGGGTTCGGGCGGATCGACGCGACCGACGAGCAGATCCGGGCAGCGGCGGCCGCCGTGGGCGCCGATGAGTTCATCGAGCGCCTGCCCGAGGCGTATGACACCGAGGTCGGTGAGCGCGGCGGGCACCTGTCGGCCGGCCAGCGTCAGCTGCTTGCCTTCGCCCGCGCGGCCATCGCGGACCCGCGCATCCTGATCCTGGACGA
>JAXDIE010000176.1:0-4827 GCA_034664165.1 Thermoleophilaceae bacterium
CGATCATCCTCGTCGAGGTCACCCGGATCGCGGACTCGTGCGGTTACGGCGTGCCGCTGATGAGCTTCGAGGCCGACCGCGAGCACGGGGAGAAGTGGGCCGCCAAGAAGGTCCGCACAGGCGGCCCTGAGGCGCTGCTCGACTATCAACGCGAGAAGAACGCGACGAGCCTCGACGGCCTTCCGGCCGTCGACCTCTGACGCGCCGCGCGGCGCGGGGAATTCACCCCTGTGGGGACGAATGCTCGTCTTGGTCGTATCTTTGAAGTGATGCGCCGGATTGCCACAGGACTCGCCTTGGCCGCCACATATGGAATCTTGGCTTCGACCGCGAGCGCCTCGGATCGTGTAGCTGTGGGGGCGCCACCGGTGATCGTCTGCCTCTCGCCTGTCGACTGCGGCCCACCGGCGTGCATCATGGCGCTGAAGTCCATCGGCCAGCGCAAGGCTGCCCTTCATGCCGCCCGCAGGAACGGCTCGCCCAGCAAGGTACGCAAGGCGAAGCAACGTCTCGCCAAGGCTCGGCGGGAGCGCCGCGAGGCCTGCAAGGGGTTTGTTCTTTAAACCTCCGTAGGCGGTGGCCGCACAGGGCCATCCCCGGTCGACGCTGCGGTCGCCTCGCACGTCCACACCGCCTCACCCGTGCAGCACGGTTCGATCACCTGCTGGCACGTCGCGCACTGGAGGTGGCTTCGCACCCAGAGGGGCTCTTCGCTCGAGTGGCAGAACGGGCAGTGCTGCATCCGATCACGGTACGGCCGCCGCCCGACGAGCTAGTGCCCGATCACGCCCAGCAGGAGCAGCAGCGCCAGCGTGATCCCGACCGAGATCAGCAGCGACCCGAGGCAGCCGACCCGGTTGGAGAAGAAGAGGAACACTCCGCTTGTCGTACCCGCTTTCCGGGGGTGGAAGCGTTTTGAGGGACCGGCTGCCGTTTGTGGGTGATCCGGCCGGGTAGGGCTGAGTCATGCACTTCGATGACGACGATCTGCCGACCGATCCGGCAATGCAACCGGTCGAGGAGGCCGGGGGAGGAGAGTCTGAAGGCTTCGAGCAGGCCGAGCGCGACCTCATACGCGCAGCTTCACACGAGGACGCCACGCCGAGCCCGACTAACACGGCCTTCACCCCTGAGGCCGAGTCCGATCGCAGCGACGCGGAATACGGCGAAGCCGACAGCGCCGATCACGAGGACTAAGTCCGCACCAGTCCGGCGCGGTTGAGCATGAGCGCTCGTCCCCGCATCACGCTCCACCGTGGCGACATCACGCAGGATGCCGAGGCGGACGCCATCGTCAACGCCGCCAACTCGGGCCTGCTCGGTGGCGGTGGCGTCGATGGCGCGATCCATCGGGCCGCTGGCCCTCGACTCCTGGAGGAGTGCCGGCTAATTGGAGGGTGCGACACGGGGGACGCGAAGATCACCGGCGCCGGCGATCTGCCGGTCCGTTACGTCATTCACACGGTGGGCCCGGTCTGGCGCGGGGGAGACGCGGGCGAGCCGGAGCTCCTCGCCTCCTGCCATCGGCGGTCAATTGAGCTGGCCGCCGCTAATGGTTGCGCCCGGGTCGCGTTCCCAGCGATCTCGACTGGTGTGTACGGCTATCCGGTCGCGCTTGCAGCGAAGGTGGCGATCACCGCGACGATCGAGCGATGGAAACGAGTCCGGACGTGGTCGAGGTACGGTTCTGGTTGTTCAGCGCCCAGGTATTCGAGACTTTCGAGGCGGTTCTGACGCGCTAGCCGTCGGCTTGGCGCGCCTGTGGGTTTCGGGCACCGGTTCTAGGAAGGCCAGGTCGGGTTCAGCGGACTATTCTTCGGCTCACCACTACGAGGAGGCACGATGCGGTATCCGAGGGTCAGGGTTGCGGTTTTGGTACTCGGCATCTCTCTCCTTGTCATCCCCGCCGGGACGGCTCAGGCCGGGGAGCTGCGCACGTTCCTGAATATCAGCGGACTGCATGGTGCCGTCTTCAGTGGGAGTCCGGGGGAGGCCAACGACGTGGCGATCACCCAGACTGGGACGAACCAGTTCTCCATCACCGATGCGCTCCCGATCACCCCGCCCCCGGTTGGGGCTGCCGACGGGTGCACCGTCAGTACATACAGCGCGACCTGCAATGTCCAGAACGTCGCCGTCAATCTCGGCGATGGGAGCGACCGGGCCAATGTGGCGTCGGCAACCCCTCTCGGCTACGACGACTCCGTGACAGGGACGACTTTGGAAAGCGTGGTGATCGCAGGTGAGGGAGGCGACGACACCCTGTCGGCGAGCGCGCCGGCAAGCACCAACCCAGGCGACCGGGCGGTTGGCCTTTACGGCGAGACCCAGCATGGAGCTCTGGGCCTCGAGATCGTTGGATTCACGTTCCCGCCCGACGTCCCAGGCAACGACACGCTGACCGGCGGCGACGAGAACGACGTCATTTACGGGGGCCCCGGCGACGACAATATCTCGAGCGGGGCCGGCAACGACCAGATCGACAACGGGTACTACTCGAACCAGGCCCTTCCGAACGGCACCGCCGGGAGCGACACCATCGATGCCGGGCCCGGGATAGACAAGGTCACCGGAGCTGAGGCCCATTCGCGCAACCTGAGTAGCGCTACCCCGGATGCTCCTGACACCATCGCCTGCGGGTCTGGCGACGACACGCCGCCGGATCCCCGCTTCGTCGGCGACCAGGCCGACGCCGGCGCGAGTGACTTGGTCGACACCGACTGCGAGGCCATCTTCGTCGACTACGCGTGCCCCGCGGATGGGCCCATCGTCTGCAACGTCGCCCTGGATGTCACGGCAACCGTTGATGGAACGACCGCCTTGAAGGCCGCCGGCCACAAGTCACGCTCCCACAAGATCGTCCTGGGAGAAGCCAACGCCAAGGTGCCACGCGGACAGCACTTCCCGATCAGCGTGCACCTCAAGCGCGGCAAGGTCAAGCAGGCTCTGCGGAAGCGGAAGACGGCACCGGCCCGCCAGACCATCGTGACCAAAAAGCTCGGCAAGGAGAGCGCGAAGTTCCGGCTCCGGAAGTAGCGGAATGGGAGATCGGGGCTGAGGACCTCCTGATCTCGCCGGTTTGCGCGGGGCCTTCGCCGGAGAACCCTCCCGTAATGCCTCGAATGGAAGGAACTCAGTGAGCCTCAACAAGTACGCGATTGCAGAGAAGGTCGGTGAGCGCGCGGGGACCAGGGAAGAGGTGGCCAAGGCCCTTGGCGAGGACGCGAGCTCTAAGGACTTCGCCAAGGCATTCGACAATGCGGCGACCCACGGGTTGATCGGAACCGACGGGGACAAGAACGACGCTGCCGCTCAGTGGACCCAGACCCAGAAGGGCAAGCAGAAGGTGGCCGACAACAACGCCTAGGCGGCCAGCCTGAAACTCAGCGTGTTCTGGTATCCGGGGCAGCGATGCCGTTGTCCTGAGACCGAGCCCAGGTCCACTTCGCAGTGGGCCCGGGCCGGTCAGTCCTTCAAATAGCCGACCTACTACTCGGAGGTGGGCGCATCCGTGGGCTCGGTCGGCTCTGTCGGCTCGCCGCCGCCGGCAGCACCGGTCTGCTCACCTGCGCCGCGAACGCCCTCTCCGGTTCCCTCGCCGGGCCGGGGGTTGTCGTCGTTCTTTGCGCCGTCGTCTGCCTTCTGCTTCTGGAGACCCTGATCCTGATCGTCCATCTGCTCCTCCTCTGGGGCTTGCTTACCAACCCAGGGCTACCCGGTCAGGGGCGCTTCCACGCCCGGGACCTCCGGTTGTGGGGAATCGTGAACAGCAGCAGTGAGGCGTGGGTGGGAGGTGGGCAGCTCGAGCGTCGGCTTGCTCGCTGCGTGAGCGGGCGGGTGACGTCCCGCCACCCTTGATCTGCGGCTGGTCGACTTGAGCCGTGGCTAAGACCACCAGGGCTGGGTAGCCACCGGGTGTGACCGAGCCGCTTTGCCCGACGTGTCGTCAGCCTGCGAGCGAGTCGCTGGCAGGCGGACCCGAGGGCTGGGAGTGCCGGAACGAGGCATGTCCCGAGTTCGGGCAGGCCATCCGCTCCGATGAGCGGGTGACGGGCCAGCAGCCCGAGTCTTGAACCGCTCAAGCGCTTCGGACAAGAGCCGATAGAACCTTATGGCCCGGCCGACCATCGCACTCCTTGCATGCGCGCTCGCCCTCGTGGCGGCGGGTCCTGCGTCGGCGGCCGAGCCGTGGGGCAGCGCACTCATGCCAGAAGAGGGCTGGCGGATACAGCAGGGCAACGAATTCAATCCGTTCATCGACAGTGGCTACTACGAAAACACCTGGCCGGACCAGCCCGCACCGCCCAGCTACATCAACGTGGCGAGATCTCCCGAGGTCGGCCCCGACGGGATTCTGCTCGAGTCCAATCTCGTCGAGGTTTTCCCGCACAACTACGGCGAGGGGACGGCGAGGGGCTTGTGGCGGTGGGTCATCGGCACCTACTGGTGGCAGGCTGTCGGTGGCACGCCGGGCGATGTCTGGTTCAGCGCGCCGCGACGGATGGCGGTCTTCCCGAACGGGCAGGTCGATATCCACGTCGTCAAGCCCACAGCCGAGGCGCTGGCCAAGACAACCGGGCATGTGCGATCGCTGAAGATCGGCGGGCGCGAGGCGGCGGAGGGCAATGGCTATGACCAGACATCGCACTGGGTTGTCAAGGGGTTTCTGTACGACGGTGTGATCAACGTCCGGGTGGATTCCAGCAGCGGCCGGCGCATGAGGATCGCGACCTTCCACGGGGCGCGGGGCAAGGTGCGCTGCCTCAAGAAGTCCGAGAAGCCGGTCAAGTGCGTCAAGCCGGTCAAGAACCTCCGATCGACCCAGCC
>JAXDIE010000001.1:0-28492 GCA_034664165.1 Thermoleophilaceae bacterium
ACCTCGGCATCACCGAGGCGGGGACGAAGTGGACGGGCTCGCTGAAGTCGGCCGTCGGCCTCGGGACGCTGCTCGCCGACGGCATCGGCGACACCATCCGCATCTCCCTGTCGACCTTCCACGCCGAGGAAGAGGTCAAGGTCGCGTGGGAGATCCTGAAGGCGCTGAAGCTGCGTCAGCGCGGCCCGGAGCTGATCGCCTGCCCCACCTGCGGGCGCCTCCAGTTCGACATGGACACCGTCGTCGCCGAGATCGAGACGCGCTTGGAGTCCTACGACGAGCCGATCGAGGTGGCCGTGCTGGGGTGCGCGGTCAACGGCATCGGTGAGGCCTCGGCGGCAGACTTCGGCATCACCGGAGCCAAGAACGAGGGCCTGATCTTCGCCCACGGCGAGCCGCTGCGGAAGGTCAAGCAGGACGAGCTGGTCGATCAACTGTTCGCCGAGATCGACAAGTCGATTGCCGCGGGCCAGACCGTGATCGACCAGGCCAAGGCCGCCGAGGGCGCCGAGTGGCTGCAGAAGATCGAGGAGGAGAACGCCGACGAGCTGACCCCGGAGCGCATCGCCGCCATGGAGGCCGCCGCCGCATCCGAGGAGGCCCTCTCTCAGGGAGCCAAGCTACCGATGGTCGGCAAGCCCGACCGGGAAGCCGTCCAGCTGGACGAGGCCGTTTCGCCCACTGCCGGGCGTCGCTTCACGCGCGCATAGACTCGTCGCTTCATGACGAGGCTGTCGAACTACTTCCTGCCGACGCTGAAGGATCCGCCCGCTGACGCGGAGGCGATCTCGCACAAGCTGCTGGTCCGGGCCGGAATGGCCCGTCAGCTGGGCGCGGGCCTGTGGACCTTTCTGCCGGCCGGCTGGAGGGTGCACCGCCGCATCGAGGCGCTGATCCGCGAGGAGATGGATGCGATCGGCGCCCAGGAGATGCTGCTGCCGCTCATCAACCCCGCCGAGATCTGGCGGCGGACCGGGCGCTACGACATCGACGAGGTCTTCAAGCTCAAGGACCGCCGTGACGCGGAGATGGTCCTGGCCCTGACCCACGAGGAGCCGCTGACGTGGCACCTGGCCAAGGAAATCCGCTCGTACCGCGACCTGCCCCAGATCCTCTACCACTTCCAGACCAAGGGCCGTGACGAAGCGCGGCCTCGGGCCGGGATTCTCCGTACGCGCGAGTTCATCATGAAGGACGCCTACAGCTTCGACCGCGACGAGGAGGGGCTGGCACACAGCTACGACCTCCACATCGGCGCCTACGACAGGATCTTCGAGCGGACCGGCCTGGAGTGGTACCGGGTCGACTCCGACGTGGGCATGATGGGCGGCACCGAGGCCCACGAGTACATGGCGCCCTGCGCCGCAGGCGAGGACGACGTGGCGTTGTCGGATGCCGGCTACGCCGCCAACGTCGAGGTGGCCACCGCCAACCCACAGAAAGTCGAGCTGCCCGCGCCGCTGCCGACCCCCGAGGACGTCGAGACCCCTGGCCTGACCACCGTCGATCAGGTGGCCGGCCTGCTCGGAGTCCCGGCCGGCGCCCTGGTCAAGGCCATGCCGGTGATCGTGGAAGGACGCGGCCCGGTGTTGTGCCTTGTGCGCGGGGACCATCGGCTGAACGAGACCAAGCTGGCCAACGCGCTGGGCGCGGCCGCCAGACAGGCCTCGGTCGAGGAGATAGAGAGCCTTTTCAAGGCGCCGGTGGGATTCATCGGCCCGGTTGGCGCTGCGGTTCCCGTGGTCGCCGACAAGGCCCTTGAGGGCCTCTCAGGCCTCGTCGCAGGCGCCAATCGCCCCGACACCCACATCCGCGGCGTGCAGCCCGGACGCGACTTCCAGCCGGAATGGGCCGACATCCGGTCTGTCGAGGCCGGCGACACCTGCGCCGCGGGCGGGACCATCCGGATCGAGACCGCGATCGAGGTGGCCAACATCTTCAAGCTCGGCACCCGCTACAGCGAGCCCCTCGAGGCGACCTACCTGGACGAGGCGGGCAAGGAGCAGCTGGTGATCATGGGGTCCTACGGCCTCGGTCCCGCGCGCGTGCTTGCGGCGGCGGTCGAGCAGTTCGCCGACGAGAAGGGGATCGCGTGGCCGCGCGCGCTTGCGCCCTTCGACGTCGAGCTGCTGGGCCTCGGCAAGGAGGGTGAGGACGCGGTGGGCGTGACCGACGGGCTCTACGAGGAGCTCGGCTCGCACGGGCTCAACGTGCTCTACGACGATCGCGACATGGGCCCCGGCCAGAAGTTCGCCGATTCCGAGCTGCTGGGCTGTCCGCTCAGGGTCACCATCGGGCGCAAGAGCCTCGAGTCGGGCGAAGCCGAGGTACAGGTCCGGCGCGGCCTCGAGAAGTCCAACGTTCCGCTAGAGGGTGCGGCTGAACGGCTGGCGGAGCTGTGGCGCAGCCTCGACTGACGTTCCGCAGGCTGGTCGGGCTCGACCGTTCGTACACCCCGCCCGAGACCAGCAGCGACCAGCCCCTGCGGCCGTTCACCATCCCCAACGCGATCGGCTTCGCCCGCCTCGCCGGCATCCCGGTGTTCCTCGTGGTCGCGCTCGGCACGGGCGACGGCCATTCGGTCGAGGCAGCTCTGATCTACGCGGTGATCGCGGGCTCGGACTACCTCGATGGCCTGACCGCTCGGCTGACCGGCCAGTACAGCCGGCTCGGGGCCATGCTGGATCCGCTGGTGGACCGGCTTCTGGTCCTGGCGGGCGTGGTCGTGACCTGGAACTTCGACCTGCTTCCACGCTGGCTGCTCGGCATCCTTGCCCTCCGTGAGCTCTTCATGCTTGTCCTGAGCCAGGCCGCCATCCGGAGGGGGATGGAGGTCCGCGTGAACTGGGTCGGCCGCTGGGCCGTGTGGCCGACGATGTTCTCGATCTTCCTCGCGCTACTGTCCGTGACCTGGGTCGCGGCAGCGATGCTGGGCCTCGGAGTGGCCATGTCGGTCGCCGCCACGGCCCTTTACGTGCGATCTGGATTGCACTAGACGAAAAGACCCTCAACCTGCGGTTGAACCCTGGTACGCTCGCCGCACCGTCCACTTAAGGAGACTGATGGAGACGCTCCCCGACCTCGCAACGCTTGCCGACCAGCAGCTGAAGGACCTGATTTCGGAACTCACCGATCAGGAGCGCAAGGTGTCGTACGAGCGCCGGCTGCTGCACGGCAAGATCGACATTCTCCGCGCTGAGCTGGTCAACCGTCTGCGCGCAAAGCGCGAGGGCGGCGAAGCCCTGATCACAGGCGCCGACGTCGAGCAGCTGAGTGACATCCTGGCCGGCCGTTCCGCCCGCAAGGACGAAGACGAGTAGCCATGCACTGCCCCGAATGCAGCTTTGTGAACAGCGAAGGGGCGAACTACTGCCAGAAATGCGGCGCCTTCCTGGCCGCAGTGCAGGGCGATGGCACCACGGCGTCCTACGCGCTGTCCGATACCGGCGAGATGAAGGCGGTGGACCTCCAGGCGGTCGTGTCGGAGGGGGCCACCGTGGTGATCCGCTCCGGCGGTGGGCGAGCGGGCGAGGCGTTCAGCCTGGCCGGCGAGCGCACCGCGATCGGCCGCAGCCCGGACGCAAACGTATTCCTTGACGACGTGACCGTTTCCCGCAACCACGCGCTCCTGGTGCGCCGCCGCGATGGCGTCTACATCGACGACCTCGGATCCCTCAACGGGACCTACGTGAACCGGCAACGCATCGAATCCAAGAAGCTCTCGGACGGCGACGAGCTTCAGATCGGCAAATACAAGTTGAGCTATCTAGAGCGATGACCCAGAGCATCAACACCGAGCCGTCCGAGGTCGAACAGGACCAGCCCAACGCCCAGGAGCAGCCACAGGCTCGCCCGCCGAAGGCGCTCACGATCGGGGCCGTCTGCAAGCAGCTCGAGCGGGAGTTCCCCGACATCTCGATCTCGAAGATCCGGTACCTCGAGGACCAGAAGCTGGTCACCCCCCGGCGTACGCCAGGGGGCTACCGCCTCTACTCACCCGTTGACGTGACCAGGCTCCGCACGATCCTGCGCCTGCAGAGGGACGAATTCCTTCCGCTGCGTGTGATCAGGCAGGAGCTGGCCGCGGGGCGGATTGAGTCGGAGGTCACGCCGTCTGGTCCCGACTCTCGCCCGCTGCGCCGCGCCACGGTCAAGGTCAAGGGCGGCGGCACGCTCTACCGCCTCGAGGACGTCCTCGAGGAGACCAATGCGGACCCGAAGCTGGTCAAGGAGCTCGAAGAGTTCGGCGTGGTCAAGGGTGAGCGGCGCAACGGAGAGCTCTTGTTCGACGAGACCGAGCGCGAGATCATCCGTGCGGTCTGCGAGCTCGCACGCTTCGGCGTGGCGGGGCGGAACCTCCGCGTCTTCAGGACCTCGGCCGACCGCGAGGCGGCGCTGCTGGAGCAGATCCTGGCGCCGGCACTGCGTTCGCGCAACGCCGATCGCCGGAAGGAAGCCGTCGAGGCACTCGAGAACCTCGCGGCCATCACGTCCCACCTCAAGCATCTGCTGCTGGTCCGCGACCTCCGCCAGATAGCCAACTAGCCGATGAGGCGTCCGGGTCGACGAAGCGCCGCAAGGCACGACCCCGGTGGGGCCTAGTCAATGCCCACGATCCGGCGCAGCGGCCACGTGGCGGCCGACGTTCAGACCGTCTGGGACGTCGCTGCCGATCCACACCACCGCCCGCGCTGGTGGCCCAACGTGCAGCGGGTGGAGGAGGTCAGCAGCCTTGGCTGGACCGAAGTGCTCCAGGGGGAGCGCGGCCGCCCGGTCCGGGCGGACTTCACCGTTCTGGTCAGCGACGCGCCATCACGGCTGGAGTGGCAGCAGGAGCTGGTCGACACCCCGTTCGAGCGGATCCTCGCCGGGTCCGAGACCGAGCTGCTGCTCTCCGAGGACGGTAGTGGCACCCGCGTGGAGCTGGTCGCCACCCGGAAGCTCAGAGGCATGGCCCTGTTCGGCGGGATGCTCGTGCGCCGGGCGACGGCCAAGCAGCTGGATGAGGCGCTGTCGGGGCTGGCCCGGGCCGTCGGCTAGGGCGAGGTGCTTGTAGGGGGCGGAGTCGGCGCCGGGGTGGACCCGGTCGCGCCACCCGCTGCCGACGGGTCGACGGGCTGGACCGCGCTCATGCTGCCGCGGAGGACCGAGTCGCCAGAGTGGGTCGTGTCGTCGTTGATGTCCTCGCGCGAGATGTCGATGTACTTGTAGGAGCCGAAGTTGGTGGGGAGGGGGCCCGTGCCCACGTAGTTGCCCTTCTTGTCGGTGAGGGCGGCCCCGATCGAGGTGGCGTCACCCTGGTCGTTGTAGAGCCAGACCTCGTAGGCCTGCCCCTTCGCGTTGGGCGCCATCTTGGCCTGGACGAGGATCCCCGGCTTGCCGTCCTGGGTCAGGAACGTGGCCACGCCTTGGCCTGTTTCTCCGGTCTCAGGCTTCAGCTCCAGGGCCCCGACCGGGATCACCGGCCCGGCATTCGAGGCACTGGACGCCGCAGCGGCTGTCGGTGCAGGGGGCTTGCCCTTGAATCCGGGGCCCACGAAGAACGCGATCAGGCCGATGACGAGCGTGGCCGCCACCGCGATGACAATTCGCCGGCGAAGGACGACGGCCTGGGCTGCCGGGGACAAAGCGCCGGAAGGGCGCCGGGGCGGCGGTGTCCTGCGGGGCGGGGTCGCGGCCGGCGCCGGAGTCGGGGTAGCCGGAGCTGCCGGGGCCGCGCCGGCTTCCGGGATCTCGGGCTCCGTGCCCTCGGCATAGAGGTCGCCGAGGGAGTCGACCACCGAGAGCGACCAGGCGCGTGCGGGCTCCGAGCCGGCCATGTAGTTGCGCACCTTGGCGGCCTCGGAGGCGGAGAGCTGGCCCAGCAGATAGTCGGCCACCGGGTCGCGCCACTTTTCGTCGACCCGCCGGGCACTCCGTGGGGCGAGCTCGGCAAGGCTCTCGCGCGCATAAGCCTGCACCCGGGCCTCCTGAAGTCCCAGAAGGTCCGAGATCTCGGCATAGGGCTTGGCCTGCCGGAGAACGAGTTCGATGATGGCGCGGCGATCCGCCGGGAGCGAGTCCAGGGTGGGCATCGCGCGAAGGGTAACCTGCGGCCGGTGACGGAGGTGCCACAACCCCCGGTGGATCCGGCCAGGACACTCGCCAGCGTGCTGGGATTCGAAACGGTCGAGAGCGGACCCGAAGCGGCAATCGGGCGCTTTGCCGTGGAGGATCGCGTCCGCCAGCCGATGGGAATCGTCCACGGGGGCGTCTACGCCGCCATGGCCGAAGGGCTGACATCACAGGCCACCTTTGAAGCGGTCTACCCGGACGGCTTTATCGCCACAGGCATGTCCAACCAGACGAGCTTCCTGCGGCCCGTCAGTGAGGGCCTGGTGACGGCCTACGCGCGGCGCATTCACCGCGGCCGCACCACGTGGGTCTGGGAGGTCGAGTTCAAGGACGATCACGACCGCCTCAGCGCCGTGTGCCGCATGACGATCGCCGTGCGCCCGATAGCTGCATTCGGCCCGGCCGCTGACCGGACCGGGGGATGAACCGCGGGGCCTAGCCGCCGAAGCGGTTGGTGATCGGCAGGCGCCGATCCCGCCCGAAGGCCTTCACCGAGATCCGCACGCCGGGTGGCGCCTGCCGGCGCTTGTACTCGGAGGCGTCGACCAGTCGAAGGACCCGCTCGACGTCGGCCCTTTCGTAACCCCGGGCGACTATCTCCTCGGCCCCGAGATCCTCCTCGACGTAGCCGGCCAGGATCGCGTCGAGAACGTCGTAGGGCGGGAGAGAGTCCTGATCGGTCTGATCGGGGCGCAGCTCGGCCGAGGGTGGGCGCTCGATCACCGACGCCGGCACGAGCTCCCGGTCGGCCTGTTCGTTGCGCCAGCGGACCAGTTCGTAGACCGTCTGCTTGAACACGTCCTTGATGAGGGCGAAGCCGCCCGCCATGTCGCCGTACAGCGTCGCGTAGCCCACCGACATCTCCGACTTGTTGCCCGTCGTGAGCACCAGCGAGCCGAACTTGTTCGAGAGCGCCATGACCAGCGTCCCCCTGATGCGCGCCTGGAGGTTCTCCTCGGCGATATCGGGCTCGCGGCCGGCAAACGCCTCGGCCAGGGTCCGCTCGAGCGCATTGAATACGTCCTCGATCGGGAGCCTCAGGCATTCGATCCCCAGGTTCTCCGCGATGCGATCGGCGTCGCCCCGCGTTCCCTCGGAGGAGTAACGGGACGGCATGGCCACACACCGCACGCGCTCTGGCCCGAGCGCATCTACGGCAATCAGGGCCACCAGCGCCGAGTCGATCCCGCCGGAGAGCCCGAATACGACGTCGCGGAAGCCGTTCTTCTCCACGTAGTCGCGGAGGCCCAGGACCAGTGCCCGGTAGATCTCCTCCGTCTCCGGAAGCGCCTCGGTCAGGGCCCCGGCGCCCTCGGGGGCGTCGATCAACAGGAGCGCCTCCTGAAACTGGGCGGCGCGGGCCCGGATGTCGCCGGCGGGGGCCACCACCATGCTGTCGCCGTCGAAGACCAGCTCGTCCTGGCCTCCTACGAGGTTGCACATGGCCACCGGGATCCCGTACTCGGCAGCGCGGGGCCTGAGCACCTCCTGGATACGGGTCAGCCCCTTGCCCAGGTGGTAGGGCGAGGCGGACAGGTTGAGGATCATCCGGGCGCCGTCTGCCGCGGCCAGGGCGCCGGCACCGCCCGGCAGCCAGTCGTCCTCGCAGATGGTGACCCCCAGGCGGACCCCATCCAGCTCGAACACGAGCGGGTCTGTGCCTGAGGCGAAGTAGCGCATCTCATCGAACACGGCGTAATTGGGAAGTCTTCCCTTCCGGTACACGGCCTCCACCACGCCCCCTCGGATCAGTGCCGCAGAGTTGAACAGCTCGCCGTCGGCGGCCTCCGGGAACCCGACCAGAGCCGGGATCTCGAGATCCGGTGCCAGCGACTCGAGCTCTGCCCGCACCGCTGCCAGGAAGTGGGTCTTGAGGAGCAGGTCCTCAGGGGGGTAGCCGCTCAGGGTCAGCTCCGGGAAAACGACCAGTGCCGCGCCGGCCCCATGGGCCTCGCGGGCCCGCTCGCGCACCATTGCGCCGTTTCCGGCGACATCACCCACGGTGGTGTCGATCTGGGCCAGGGCTATCCGTACGGAATCCGCCATCTCCCCAAGTATCGGGGAAGCCGGGGCGGGCCTAGCGTCTGGCTATGGGAGCAACCGTGGCGTCGATCATCGGTGCCAGGGCCTTCGGGTCGATCTCGACCAGCGTCCGCCCGTCACCGCCCGCCGCGTAGATGCGCCCATGGTCCAGCAACCGCTCGTCGAAGACCACGCGCAGGTCGTGTGCGATCGGGGGCACGGCGCCCGTCGGGAACCCGGTGGCTGCGCGGGCCTCATCGGGGCTGGCCACCCGGGCCTCGGCCGCATCGAACACGTCGCAGACAAGACCGGGGTCCACCGCGTCTCCGCCGGCGACGAGGCACACGACCGGCTCGCCGTCCACCACGTAGACGGCCGACTTCGCGACCTCGGCCATGGCACACCCGAGGGCCTTCGCGGCCTCATCGGGGGAGCGCGGAGTGGCCTCCAGGTGGCAAACCTCAAGGTCTAGTCCACGCTCGCGCGCGGCCGTTTTCACGCGGTCGCTCATCGGTGTCTGATCCGCTCCATCGGTCTCCGAGCTTACGCATTTGTCTCGATTTTGGGCAGATCGACCTCAAAAAACCCGCTACTAGCGAGGACTCTTCCCCGTTCCGCCGTCCGCATTGCTACGTTCTCGTATGTCCGGACGGCCGTCCGGCCGCCGAACTGCCGGGTTTTCCGGCAGACGGGGGATCCACTGCCACCAGTCGTGGCGGGGGCGAGTCAACCGGTGTTCCGGTTGTAGCGCCAAATATGGCGCGAGCCCGACAGCTAACCCCGTAGGCACCCCGGGCCCCGGACACCCAATGGGACGAACTGAACGAAACCGAGCTTTCCTTGTATGCACGCTCGTTGCGGCTGCCCTCGCATGGGCGATTCCGGCAGCTGCACCGGCCTCATCCAGGGTCCCAAAGGTCCCGAATCTGGACAACCTGGGCTACTCGGCGGACCCTGGCGCGCCGGCCCCGGCGCCAACCCCGGCGCCAGAGCCTCAACCTGAGCCTGAACCTCAGCCTCCGGCCGAAAAGCCTAAAGCCGGGGTTTCGCTTGAGGAACGCAAGGGTGGCGAGCTGATCACCTATGGCGACGAGATCAAGCTGGCCGGGAAGATCGATTCCAAGAAGAAGGGCAAGAAGGTCAAGGTCCTGTTCTCGGAGGCGGGCAAGAAGGGCGCTGACCCGGTCGATGTGATCAAGACGGGGAAGAAGGGGAAGTTCTCCCTCAAGGACAAGCCCAAGTTCACCGGCACCTACTCGGCCAAGGTCAAGGACGCCTCGAGCGACTCCGTGCCGGTGGAGGTGAAGCCCCTGATCGAGCTCAACGTCGAGGAGAACACCCTCGAGGGCGACAAGGTCCAGATCAGCGGCGAGCTCAAGCCCGCGATCGGCCACCGCAAGGTCGTGATCGAGCGCACCGACAAGAAGAAGGGCTGGGACAAGGTAGGCAAGGCCGACGTCGACGGCAAGGGCTTCAAGTCGGGCTGGAAGCCCAAGGACACGGGCGAGTACAGGCTGCGCGCGCGCTTCGCCGGCGACGACCTGAATCGCGGCGCCCGCCAGAAGGACAAGGCCAACGTCTACCGGGAATCGGTGGCCTCGCACTACGGCAACGGTTTTTATGGATCGAAGACGGCCTGCGGCCAGACGCTCGGCAAGAACACCCTCGGCGTGGCCAACAAGCAGATTCCCTGTGGCACCAAGGTCACCTTCTACCACCGGGGCCGCTCGGTGAAGGTGCCCGTGATCGACCGCGGTCCCTACGTGGGCGGCCGCGACTGGGACCTGACGACAGCCACGGCTCGCAAGCTCAAGGTGAGCGGCGTCGAGAAGATCTGGTCGACGCGCTGACGACCTAGAGCGTCAGCTCGAGCTGACCCCGCGGAGTGGGGGAGGGCTCGGAAGTCCCCTCGTCCATACCCGCCACGCGAACCCCGATCAGCCGCACCGGTCGCTGGGGGTCGAAGTCCTGCAGAAGCGCCTGGGCCACCGGCAGCACGACCTGCTGGTCGCAGGTGGCCTCAGGAAGCGTCTTGGCGCGTGTGTGGGTCGAGAAGTCGTCCAGCCGCACCTTGATTCCGATCGTCCGCCCGGAATGGCCCCGGGCCTTCATCTCGGTGCAGAGCTCGCCGGCCAGCCTTGACAGCTCCTCCGACAGGCGCTCGCGCGAGGAGATGTCCTCGTTGAAGGTGGTCTCCCGGGACTCCGACTTGCGCACGCGGACCGGATCGACGGCCCGGTTGTCGTCAAAACGCGCAAGATCACCCAGATGTGGCCCCAGCCGCGGCCCGAACCACTCCACGAGCAGGGCTTCGTCGGTAGCGGCCAGGTCGGCGATCATCACCACGCCATGCTCCTCCAGGCGCTCGGCGGTACGGGGCCCGATCCCGGGTACCAGACGGGGCGGAGAGGTGGAGAACCGCCTCCGTGCCTCCTCCCGGGTGAGGAACACCAGGCCCTCGGGCTTCTCCAGGTCAGATGACATCTTTGCCACGAGCTTGTTCGGGCCGGCGCCGATGGAGCAGCGCAGGCCGGTCTTGCGCCGGATTTCCTCACGCGCGCGTGTGACCGCGGCCCGGGGGCGCTCGATCCCGGTCAGATCGGCGTAGGCCTCATCAAGGCCCACGATCTCGAGCCGGTCGAAATGGGCCGACATGACCTCCATCACCTGCCGGGAAGCCTCCCGGTACACGTTGAAGTCGGGCGTCAGGAAAACCGCCTGCGGGCACAGCCGTCGCGCCCTGGCGGCGGGCGTGGCCGAGAAGACACCGAAACGGCGGGCCTCGTAGCTGGCGGTCGTGACCACCGCCCGGGGGCCGTTCCCCGCCACCACGACGGGCTTTCCGCGCAGCTCGGGGCGCCTCAGCAGCTCAACGCTGACGTAGAACGCGTCCATGTCGAAGTGGGCGATCACACGTTCGCTCATACCGTCAGGATCCCGCGCGGACCGGACGGCGACACGGCGCTGGAGCGGGCTTAGACCGGCTGGCCCTTGGGGCGGACCAGGACTTCGTTCACGTCGACGTGCGCCGGCTGCGAAAGCGCGTACATCACGGCCCTGCCGATGTCCTCGGCCTTCAGGCCGTTGGGCGCCCCATTGTCGAAGAAGGGGGTGTCGACCATGCCCGGCTCGATGAGGGTCATCTTCAACGGGGTGTCGGAGACCTCTTGGCGAAGCCCTTCTCCCATGGCGGTCACGGCCCACTTGGTGGCGGAATAGAGCGACCCCGGGAGCGCGACGCGTCCGGCGACGGAGCCGGTCAGAAGAATGTGGCCGGCCGAGCGCTCGAGCATGTGGGGGAGCACCGCGCGGATGGTGAGGGCGCAGCCGTAGACGTTGGTGAGCACCATGTCCTTCCAGTGCTCGGGGCTCTCCTTCAGGAAGCCGCGGGACGCCCCGAAACCGGCGTTGGCGAACGCGGCGTCGATCTGCCCGAATGCCTCGATCGTGGAGGCGACCATGGCCTGCTGGTCATCCCACTCGGTGACGTCGCAGCGCAGGGCGATGGCGTGCTCGTCTCCGCCGAGGTCGCCTGCAAGATCCTGGAGCTTGTCCTGCGACCTCGCGGCCAGCGCGACACGCCACCCGCCCTCGACCGCCTGGCGGGCAGTCTCTGCGCCGATGCCGCTTGATGCCCCGGTGATGAGCAGAACCTTGCTGATGGACCCTTTCTAGCACTCCGGCGACGCCGGCCCATTGGGGATGGGTAGGGTCGGCGTCTCATGGCCGCGCCCACCAGCCCTCGCTTCCCCGACGTACCGCTCAAAGCGGGTCACTACGAGAGCTTCTACGCCAAGCTCTCCGACCCGGCTCGGCCACGCGGGCTCTGGATCCGCTACACGGTCCACAAGGCGCCGGGGAAGGCTGCGCACGGGTCGGTCTGGTTCACGTGGTTCGACCGCGATGCAGCTGGGCCCCGCGCCGCCAAGGTGACCGTGCCCGATGAGGGCCTCCGCGTGCCCGACGGCGGCTACATCGCCCTGGGCGACAGCACCTTCACCCCGGCCGGGCTGCGGGGCTCGATCAGCGTCGACGGCCTTGAGGTGGACTGGGACCTCAACATCGATTCGAGCCAGGAGCCATACCGGCACCTGCCCAAGCCCTGGATGTACACGGCGGGTCTGCCGAAGACCAAGCTGCTCTCACCGCACCCCGGGGCGCGCTACAGCGGGCATGCGACTGTCGGCGGCGAGCGGATCGAAGTGGCCGGCTGGCCGGGGATGGTGGGACACAACTGGGGCGCACAGCACGCCGAGCGCTGGATCTGGATGCACGGTACGGGCTTCGAGGGTCACGAGGCCGAGGAGGCCTGGCTGGACGGGGCACTCGGCCGGATCAAGGTCGGGCCGTGGACGACCCCCTGGATCGGCAACGCCTGCCTCGTGCTGGATGGCCGCCGGCACCTGCTGGGCGGCCCCGGAAAGCTTCGTGCCACGAAGGTCATCGAGACGCCGGAGCGCTGCGAGTTCACCCTTCCCGGCGAAGACATCGAGGTGCACGGCGTGCTGGAGTCGCCGCGCAAGGACATCGTCTGCTGGGTCTACGCCGACCCGGACGGCCCTGAGCACAACACCGCGAACTGCTCGATCGCCCGCCTGACGCTGCGCGCGGAGCGTGCCGGGAGGCCTCCGGTCGAGCTGGCGACGGACTGGGGCGCAACGTACGAGCTGGGCATGCGCGAGACCGACCACGGCCTCCCGCTGCAGCCGTTCCCCGACGGCTGAGATGACCGCCGCCGAGTACGTCACCGGCTTCGCGCTCTTCACACTGAGCTCCTGCGCCTTCGCGGGGGCGGCCTGGATCGTCGTGCAGCGGCGGCTCCCGGGGATCTCCGGCGCGGCCCGGCTCGTCGCCCTGGGCCAGATGTTCGCCGTAGCCCTGCTGATCTGCCACATCGTCCCGGCCATGCTCGGGGTGATGACCCGCTGGACGGTGCCGGCGGCATCGATTCTCCTGCTCGCGGCCTGCACCCGCTTCCCTCAGAACGGCCCCGAACCGGACCGGCAGCCCGCCAGCACCGCCGCCGACTCGCGGCCGGCGATGGTGGCGGCGGTGCTGGCTGCGGTGGTCGCAGGAGTCTGCGTGAGCGCAGCGGTGATCGGCCTTATCGTGACCGAGCCCACCAGCATCGATGCCCTCAGCTTCCATCTGCCGGGCGTCGCCTCGTGGATCCAGACCGGGTCGATCTGGCAGATCGATGTCTTCCTGCCCGGAGTGTCGCCGGGCCACTACCCGATGAACGGCGACATGCTGCTGGCGTGGGCGATCCTGCCCTGGCGCAGCGACTTCCTTTCACACCTTGCGCAGCTGCCGTTCTACGCGCTCACCGCTGTGGCCGCGGGTGCCATCGCACGTGAGCTGGGGGCCCCGCGTTCGGCATCGATCGTCACGGGGACGATGCTGGTGGCCATGCCCTCGCTGGTCCTCCCGGCGGTGGTGCTGGAGCAGGTCGACCCGCTGGCGATGTTCGGCATCGGGGCGGGGCTGCTGTTCCTGATCCGCGAATGGCGGACCGGGCTGGGACGCTACCTCGCGATGGCGGGCCTGGGTCTGGGGCTGGCCTTCGGGACCAAGTGGTACGCCGTCAGCGCGGTCGCGATCATCCTGGCCGTGTGGGCGATCGCCCGCCTGATCGACGGCGCCGGCCTGCGCAAGGTCATCGCCCGGGGCTCGGCGCTCGTGGCGCTCGTGCTGGCCGCGGGCGGCGTCTGGCTGCTTCGGAACCTGGTGGAGTCGGGCAACCCCTTCTATCCGGTCAAGCTGGCCCCGTTCGGGATCACGATCTTCGACGCCCCGCCGGATCCGATCCGGGACACGGTCGGGGCGACGATCGCCTCCTACGGCGGAAATCCGGCGGCCTGGACCGGGCACATCCTTCCGCAGTGGTGGATCGCCCTGGCGCTCCCCGGGTTCGTCCTGGCCCTTGGCCTGGTGGCGACCACGGTCTTCGTGCTCGCCAAGCGGCTCGGCCGAGGCGCCCTGCCGGACAGCGCCCTGATTCTTGCCGGCGGCGTGGCCGCGCTCTTGATCCTGCTGGCCTATTCGATCACTCCGTACACCGCCGGCCCGATCGGCAGCCCGGCCGTGGGCGCCGACGCGCGCTACGGAACACCCGCCCTGCTCATCGCGGCACCGATGTGCGCGTGGCTGGCCGCCCGGTACGCGAGGGGCCCGGTGGTGCTGGCCGTGATCGGGCTGGTCGCAACGGTCCAGGCCTTCCTGGGCTCGCTCACGTTCCCCTTCGGGCTTCCGCTTCCGGATGTGCGCGACTGGGTGATTGCCGTGGTGGCGCTGGCAACGGCCACGGCCCTCTGGCGGCTACGCGACCGGCTGCCGCTGCGGCCGATCACCATCGTGGCGGGCATCGCCGTCCTGGCCGTCCTGGCCGGCGGTGGCGGATGGGTCCTGCAGAAGCGCTTCGCGGCGCAGCGCTACGTGGCACAGGACCCCGCGGTCAACTGGCTGGTCCACGTGGCCCCTGCGGGGCACTCGATCGGGATCGCTGGGCCATGGGTTCCCCAGGGCGCGTCACCGATCCTGCCCGCCTTCGGCCCGCGCTTCGAGAACCACGTGGGCTATGTCGGCCTCCTCGACCAGTCCACGCTGCGCCGGCCGACCGACAGCGCGGGCTTCGACGCGGCGGTGAAGGCGGGCCGCTACGACCTCCTGGTGGTGGATCGCTCGATCCCCGCCGAGCCCTCGGTGCCCGAGGAGGGCTGGGCCAAGGACCTCGGCTACAAGCCCGTATTCGAGAGCGGGCGGTTCCTCGTGCTCGAGGCGCCGGGCCCGGCCTAGGCGGCGGCGCGCTCGCGGACGCGCATGGGCAACCCGCCCGTGGGGCTCAGCGTCGGCATCTGACGGATCGTCATCGTGCGGCCGGGCATCAGCTCGAGCCGGTGGCGCTGGAGCAGGAGGGTCGCCACCGCCTTGATCTCCAGTTGCCCGAACCGCATGCCGATGCAGGTGCGCGAGCCGCCGCCGAAGGGGATGTAGGCGCCCTTGGGCAGCGCGGCCTTGGCCTCCGGAGTGAAGCGCTCGGGGATGAAGGCCTCGGGCTCGGGGAAGACCTCGGGAATCCGGTGGCTCGCCCAGGAGCAGTAGTTCACGTAGGTGCCGGCCCGGACGCGGTGGCCGCCGAACTCGAAGTCCTCGACAGCACGCCGTGGCCCGATCCACGCGGGCGGGTAGAGGCGCAGGGTCTCATCCAGCGCCATGTCCAGCCGCGGCAGGTCCCTGACGAGGTTCTCCGCGGTGGGCGGAGCCTGCCCCAGGACACGGTCCTGCTCCTCCCATAGACCCTCCAGCACGTGCGGGTTCTTCGAGAGCTCATAGAGCAGGAAGGAGAGCGTCGAAGTCGAGGTGTCGTGCCCGGCGAACATCAGCGTGACCACCTGGTCGCGGATCTCCTTGTCGGAGAGGCCCGTGCCGTCCTCGTCGGTGGCCTGGATCAGCATGCTCATGATGTCGGTGGCCTGGGAATCCGGGTTCGCCCGGCGGGCCTCCACCTCGGCGTAGACGATCCGGTCGATCTCGGCCCGTGCGCGTGTCATCCGGCGCCAGGGCGATCCAGGCCCGCGGATCAGCCGCTTGGGGAAGTCGGTGCCGTAGAAGGACAGCGCCTCCTCGAATGCCAGCGCCGCCTCGCGACCGTGCCCGCCGTCGTCGGGATCCAGCCCCAGCAGGGCGCGCATCGCGATCCGCATGGCCAGCTCGCGCATCCAGCCGTAGGCGTCGACCACTTGACCGGGAGCCCACGAATCCAGGGCGGCGCCGGCCTCCTCGAGCATCACGTCGATCGAGCCGGCCACCTGGCGCGAATGGAACGCCGGCAGCATGATCCGCCGGGCGCGCTTCTGGTGATCGCCGTCGATGGTCAGCAATCCGTCACCCAGCAGGGGAATCAGATCGCCGAACGACCCTTCGCGCCAGGAGAAGGTGTTCGCGTGGGAGACGGTCACGTAGTGGTTGGCTTCCGGCCCGAGCATGAACACGACCCGGCCATGGAGGATCCGGAGGCTGAAGATCGGCCCGTGCTCCTCGTAGAGAGGGAGAAGCACCGAAAGCGGGTCGTGGGCCACCTGCTGGGTCCGCGCGATGCTGAAGTTGTTCGGGCCGGGGGGGAAGACGCCCTGGGCCCGGCGCTCGCTGACGATGTCCCCCAGCACGCGCAGGGCAGGGTTCGAGCTGACTCGTGGCGGTGCGGCTACAGCCATCGGAAGGGAACATAACACGCTTGTTGGCGGAACGCCAATAAGGGTAGGATGGGTGGGTGGCAACCACCCCGAAAGGCCGCAGGCTCGACGCCGACGAACGCAGGGCCCAGATCCTGGCCTGCGCGCGCGAATTGTTCAGCAGGCGGCCGTACGCGGCTGTCTCGACGGCCGAGGTCGCGGACGCGGCGGGCGTGGCGCGGGGGCTGGTCAATCATTACTTCGGCACCAAGAGGGCGCTGTACCTGGAGGTTGTCGGCGAGCTGGCCAACCCGGAGCTGCCGGCTCTGCCGGACCCGGGGAGCCACGGGAGCCTTCAGGAGGCCCTGGAGGCGGTGATCGACATGTGGCTCGACCAGGCCGAGGACAACCGGGAGACCTGGCTGGCGGCCATAGGCGCCGGCGGCTTCGGGCGGGACCCGGAGATCGAGCTGATAATCGACGGTGCGCGCGAGGAGGTGGCGCAATGGATCCTGCGGGCCATCGGAGTGGGGGCCCCGGTTCCCGGGTTCGAGGAGCTGCACGGCATCGTCAGGGCCTTCACCGGCCTTGCCGAGGCATCATCGGTGGAATGGCTCGTGCACGGGCGCCTGAGCCGCGATCAGGTCCGCGCGCTTCTGGTCAGTTCGATGCTGGGGGTCCTGAGGGACGTGGTGCCGGGCCTTCTGGGCGATCGGACCCCTTCCTGACCTGCATTCATCCCCAATGCTCGATAACAACGGTTATGGAAACCTGGAGAAGAAGAGGCCTCAACGAGCGGTGATCACCAGGGTCTGGACGGCCCTCCCTATCCTGCCGCGGCGATCGAACAGCGCGGTGTCGGTCAGCCCGGCCCCCGAGGCGTCCGGATAGGTCACGGAGTCCAGGAGCACCGCATCACCCTCCAAAGGCCGCCTGAGGGTCACTGTGAGGTCCGTGTTGATGAAGACGTAGCGGCGATAGTCCAGTGGCGAGCTCACGCCGTTCCCCGTGTCGGCGGCCAGCAGCACCCTGGTCAGCGGCGTGTATCCCTCGCCGGCCACCAGCTCGGCCTTCGCGCTGATCCAGGCCCGCGCCGGCCCCGGTTCGCGAAACGCCCCCTCGAGGAACCTGACCTCGGTGGCCGTGTGGTACCCCACGTCGCTCCCGGTCGGGAAGAACGGCTTGAGCTCCCCCGTCTCCGGCGGCTCCGGCGTTATGTCAACTCCTGGCCTCGGCTCCAGGAATTCGACCGGCACCTGCTTGATCGCCCACGCGCGCGCAAGGATCACCGGGCCCGTCTCATCGTCCAGGGTCGCCTCGACCAGCTGCACGGTGCGGCCGGGTCGCACGACCTCGGCGTCGACGCTCACGAGCCCCATCGGCACCGCCCGCAGGATCTCCAGCGTCACCCGGCCGATATGCCAGCCGGCGCCGACCGTCCGCTCGATCTGGCGCCCGATGAGCGCCGCGGGCGGCCCGGCGTGCTGGTGAACCGGCGACCATGGGCCGCGCGTGAGCTCGGTGGCCATGAATGCGTCGTCCTGCGGCACGAAGAAGGCGTCGGGCACGCCGCGACTTTGACAGACTCCGCGCGTGGCCAAGGAACGCGCAACCCGCATGCAGATGCAGATCGGCAGCCTCGGGGCGATCGAGCAGCTCGAGGATCGCACCGACGAGCAGTTGATCAGCGAGTCCAAGCACCGGGCCGCGGCGCGGGCCATCCTGGGCGCCCGCGCGGCCGAGCGCTACGACCCTGACGCCGCCCGTAAGTACTTCAACGAGGCGCTTTCTGGCTGCCATCCACGCGAGCGCCCTGCTCTCCGGCAGATGGCCAAGGCGTCGCTGGCGCTGGCCGAGCGCCGCCCCGGCGACCTCAAGGACGCTGTCGAGGCTCTCGGGCAGGAGGCACCGTCGCGCATGCAGCTGATGCTGCTGGGCTTCACCGGCTTGATCGCGCCGCCTCCGGGGGCATCCGTGCTCAAGCGGGTCCAGGGCCTGTTGATCCTTGTGGCGCTTGTCGCCGTCCTGCTGGCAGTCGGGTTCGGGCTGGCCAGCCTGATCGCCATCCCGTTCGGCGGAGTCTCCACCGGCCTGGGCGTCCTGCTCGGCTTTGCGCTCATCGTCGTGATCCTCGGCGTGCTGGCCCTGGTGGGCCGCAGGCGCCAGAGCAACGCAGTAGCCGCACGCAAAGCGGGCTGAGCTTCCCGGGGCCGGCGCCTCCCCGGCCGTACCATCAAGAGCGTGCCCCTCTCCCCCTTCGTAGCCGCGTATGACCAGCTGATTCTGGATCTGGACGGCTGCGTGTACATCGGGCCGGACCCCACCGACCGCGCGGTCGAGGCAATCGCCGAGCTGCGCTCCGCGGGCAAGCGCATCACCTTCGTGACCAATGACCCCAGGAGCTCGGGCGAGGACTACGTCCGGCGGCTGTGGACGCTGGGCATCCAGGCCTCGCTCGATGACGTGGTCACCGTTGGCGGCGCGATGCAGCATCTCCTGGCGGAGACCCGGCAGGGCCGCAACGCCTATGTGATCGGCACGCAGGCGATGGTCGACCACGTGGAGGCAGCCGGCCTGGCCGTGATGAACGGCTCGGACCTGGCGCCCAAGGCCGACGTGGTGGTTGTGGCCGGCACCAGCGACCTGGTTTTCGACGACCTCCGCATCGCCACGCTCGCGCTCCGCCGCGGCGCGGATTTCCTGGTGACCAGCCTCGACCCCACGTATCCGATGCCCGACGGCCTGTGGCCGGGGACGGGCGCGATCGTCAAGGCCCTGGAGTACGCAAGCGGGCGCACGCCGGCCGTGGTGGGCAAGCCCGAGCCACAGCTCTATCTCACGGCGCTCGACCGGATGGGCAACGGCCGCACCCTGGCCGTGGGCGACAAGATCGAGGCCGACGTGGCCGCCGCAAAGCGCGTGGGGCTCGACGCGGTGCTGGTGCTGAGCGGGGGCACCACACAGGAGGAGGCGGACGCTGCGAAGGATCCTCGCCCGGATCGCGTGGCCGATAGCCTTGGGGCCCTGGTTCTGGACACTGCTTGAGATGGCAAAGAAGACCCATCACAAGCATTCGTCCAAGAAGGGCTACAGGCGCCTCCTGGATGGGCTTGCCGATCTGGAGGGCGTGCACAGCGTCGCGACGGGCAAGGTCAAGCCCCGGATGGGCTCTGGCCGGCCGGTGGCGCCGATATCGAAGGTTCGACACACCGAGTCGGGGCTGTCAATCACGATCAACATGGATGGAGCAATCATCGACGCCTATGTCGTGACCGACCGCCCAGCCGAGGTCGAGGCCGCAATGGCCGAGCGCGGCTGGACCGAATGGACGGGCAAGTGAGCGAGGCCCGCGAGATCGAGATCCGGGGCGACTCCATCCGCCTGGGCCAGCTGCTCAAGCTCTCGGGCATCGTCGACAGCGGCGGCGAGCTCAAGGGCCTGCTCGCGACGGAGCGGGTGCTGGTGAACGGCGAGCCCGATGCACGGCGCGGGCGCCAGCTCCATCACGGCGACGTGGTCGTCCTGGGCGACCACGAGCTGCACGTCGCCACCGGGCGTTAGGCCCCACCGGGGTCGTGCTCAGGAACGGTCTGGCCCTTCTCGGCCTCCCTTGAGCTAGCGCGTCTTCAGCCAGTCCTTGAGCTCTTCGGGGCGTCCCTCGACCAGCACCGAGCGGATGTACCCCTCCACCGGCCCGCGCACCAGCATCCCAAGCATCCGGCCGGGGTCGCCCTTGAGCTGGTAGGTCACGCGCGTCCTGCCCTCCCCCAGGTCCTCGAGCTCCCACTTCCCGTAGAGGGACTTGAGCTCGCCCTTCTCCTGATTCCACTCGAGCAGGGTCGGCGCGGTGTACTCGAAGCGCACGTTGGACTTGATCGTGCGGACCTTGGCGTCGTTCTCGGTCTCCACGAGGGTCGGGCGGCCTTGGTCGTCATGCTCGACCGGATCGAGGCGAAGAAGCCCGTTCTGCCACTGGGGTGCCGTCACGACATCCTCGATCGCAGCCCACACGTCGGCAATCGGGACATCCACCTCGGTCGTCGCTGTTCCGCCCAGGTTCCCCATCAGGCGCTCACGTTAGCCGAGAAGGACCCGCTGCGTCCTCTTCTGGCCCCTCGTCCAGCCCTTCCTCGGCCTTGCGTCGCCGGGAGGCGATCACCGCGTTGGCGATGTGCCAGATGAAGGAGGCAAGGGCCAGGACAAAGGCGACGATGCTGATGACGAAGGCGGCGACGTCCACGGACCGAAAGCTATGTCAATCTCCGCGGCGATGAGCGATGACCTGCCCGAGATGGTCTTCCCCGACACCGAGGCGTGGCGCCTCTGGCTCGAGGAGCACCACGCTGACAAGCGCGGGATCTGGCTGGTCCTGGCCAAGAAAGGCACGAGCGAGCCCACCAGCATGGGCTACCAGGAGGCCCTGCAGGAAGCCCTCTGCCAGGGCTGGATCGATGGGCAGACCAAGCGGCGGGACGACGCCACGTTCATGCAGCGCTTCACCCCCAGGCGCGCACGCAGCCCGTGGTCGGCGCGCAACGTGAAGATCGCCGACCGCCTGGTGGCTGAGGGGCGCATGAAGCCGGCCGGCGTCGCCGAGATGGAGCGGGCCAAGGCGGACGGGCGCTGGGAGGTCGCCTACGCCGGGCCGGCGACCATCGAGATGCCGGATGACCTGACGGCCGCCCTCGCGGCCAATCCACGAGCCCAGGCCATGTTCGAGATCCTCACGAGTCAGAACCGGTACGCGATCCTCTACCGGATCGGGCAGGTCAAACGCGAAGCCACACGCGCGGCGAAGATCGAGACGTTCGTGGCCATGCTGGCCCGCGGCGAGACCGTTCACCCGCAGAAGAGGACACTGAAGCAGTGATCCTGCACTTCTGGAAGACCGGGTCCGAGGCCGGCTTCGACGGGCCGGTGTACGTGAGCGTCACGGACTTCAAGGTGACGCGCCTGCGGGACTACCTGCTCGCGATGGTCACGGGGCTGCGGCTGCGTGCCGGCTGGCGCAGGCACGAAGGGTCTCTTGGCCTCTGGCTGTGGGCCAAGCCGCTCCAGCAACGCGCCGGCTCGGTGTCGGTCTGGCGCTCGGAGGAGGACCTGATGAAGTTCGTGCGCTGGCCCACGCACGTGGAGATCATGCGGAACTTCCGCCCGCGCGGCCACGTGACGTCGGTGTCGTGGAGCGAGCCTGAGTTCCAACCGGGCCCGACGTTCAAGGCAGCAGCCCAGCGCCTCGATGGCGGGGACCCGGAGCTCGCCCACTCCTGAGGCTCAGGCCTTCTCGTAGACCTCTTCCGGACTGTGTGCCATGACGTTGGACGCCATCTCGGCCTTCAGGCGGTCGAGCCGGCCCTCCTCGTCCGGCGAGCGCTCCTTCCGCGCCAGCAGGACGAACTCCTCGGTCACGAAGCCCTCGCGCACCACAAGGGTCGCTGACGCGTCCCGATACGACAGCCGAAAGACGAACCGCTCGCGCGCGACCCCGAGCTCCGGGCGTTCCAGGCCGGCGTCCACGACGTAACGGCCATCGCTCACCGCACCCGTCACGGCCTCTATCGCATCCCGGGCACCTGGGCCTCCGAAGGCGGCCTCAATCCGAACCTCGCTCCGCTCCGGCGGTGACCCTGGCGAAACCAAGGGAAACGCCAGCTCCATCACCTTGAACGCATGGGCCACGCCCGCGGGCGAGTTGCCGCCGTGTTGCGCCAGCAGTTCCTGGAAGCTGAAGGAGAGGGGACGGCCGTTGTCGAGGACTGTCAGGGTGGCGGGCACGGCTCGCGCCACCTTAGTTCAGTCCTTCGGTGCCTTGAAGCCCCTGCAGGCTGGCGTCGCATCCACGTTGCCGACAGGGTCCACGGCCTTCACGCAGAGCTGGTGGCGGCCCGGGCGGACCTCAGGCAAAGACAGTGGGCTGCCGCTGCAAAATTCATCGGGCTTCTGATCCAGGCGACACTGGAAGCGCGCACCTGGATCGTCCGAGTGGGCGCGGGTCACCGGCGTGCCGTCAACGACCCGGGGCTGGTCCAGAGTGGTCGCGGGCGAGGTCACATCGGTCGCGGCCGGCGCCCAATCGCTCAGGAACCCAACCGGTCCGGCACCCGCCGCCACCGGAGTCGAGAAGTCCAGGCCGGTGTTCACCAGCGTGCTCGGCGGGCACTTCTTCGGGCCGCTGCGGCAGTAGTACCGCAGGGCATACGCCAGCCCCTGGCCGTCAGGCCGGAAAGAGACGTGGGAGACGGAGTAATAGGCATAGCCGGGAGTCAACGCGGGCGGAATCGCGTACTCCGTCGGGTCGCTGCCGTCAGGCTTGGCCAGCACCACTCCCCCACTGTGCTGGCCCACCTCACCGAACATGATCCGCGAGCCGTCGGGGGCGACATCGAGCATGACCTCGCTGCGGTCGGGCGTGTTGGTCAGGTTCACCGCGTCACTGCCGTCCAAGCGGACAGAAAAGATGTCCAGCGTGTCGACCGGGTCGAGCGGCGGTTCCGTGCTCGGGTCGCTGCGATCGAGGATGACCGAGCCCCCGACGCTACCTACGAATATCCGGGTTCCATCAGCCGAGAACCTCGGCTCGAGGGCCACGGCACCCGGTTGCCCCAGCGCACCCACCGGACGGGGGTTGCTGCCATCAGTGTCGACCAGCATCAGCCTCGACTCGTCATCGACATACGCCACGAAGAGGGCGGTCCGGCCGTCGGGCGACAGCCGCGGTTCCCTGACGCCCGGGCTGAAGGAGTTGGCCACGCCCGTGCATTCGTACAGCTTCCGGCGGTTGCCGCCGTTCACGTCGAGCAAAACCACGGCACCACAGCCCGGGTGCTTGCGGGTCGGATGCTGAATCGCGATTAGTTGCGTCCCGTCGGCAGAGGCGGAGTAGTCGTTCAGGCGCTTGGGAAGCGCGAAGCGCCCGGTTCCATCGACGCTGCGAACCGTGCCCGCCCCGTTGGAGTCGAAGCCGATGATCTTGCCGTTGGCGCCGGGGAAGGTGGCGGAGGCGGGTGAGGCGCAGGCCAAGGACGCAAGCAACACCAGCAATCCGGCCAGACGAGTCCCCATCAAACAGTTATCGGCCCGTAGGGCCCGAAGCTTTAGCCCCGGGCCGGCAGGTCTTCCGGAAGCGGCACTTCCTGTGGGGCGCGGGCGTCCTCCTCCGGCGTGTCCCAATCCGCATAGGCCAGGCCGTCGCGGCCCACGTGCTCCGCCGAGCCGCCGAGCGCCAGCAGGACCAGGCGGTCCGGCCCGTGATTCACCAGCTGCCGCCGGACCTCCGGCCCGACCCGCACGATCTCCCCCTCCCCCAGCTGCATGTCATCACCGTCGACGACCAGCGTCAGGGTGCCCTCCAGAACCAGGAAGACCTCCTCCTGGACCTTGTGCCGGTGGATCCGGCCCCGCTCCCCGGCGGCCAGGATGATCTGGTTGATGCCGAAGGAGGTCACGCCCAGGTCGCGTCGGAGCGACACGAAGCGGTCGGCCGCCTGGTCGGCCAGGCGCCCACGTGTGATTCCGGTCTCCACGCGCGCCAGGCTAGAGGTTGACCGCCAGGATGTAGACCGCCGCCGCGGTCACGAATACGAAGGGCACGTATTCCTTCGCCTCGTCGCGCACCCGGATGTGGGTCGCCAGCGCGCCGGCCATGATCACCAGTGAGGCGATGGCCACCTCGACGGCCAGCACCGGGTTCATCAGGGCGATCACTGCGAACACCGCCATGCCGGCCTCGATGATCCCGATCCCGTAACGCGCCGAATCGGGCAGCCCCCAGCGCTCGAAGTTGTCCAGCGCCATCTGGGTGCTGGCCAGCTTTATGAGCGAGGCCAAGGCGAAAATCACGGCGATGACAATGAGAGCGATGTTGGTCATGTTTGCCGACCCTAACGACCCCTCAAGCCGCATGGCCGGATGACCGATACCAACACATGTCCAGTACCACTTCAACCGTCCGGGCCGACGCGCGCCTCCGGCGGGCATCCAGGCTCATCGCAGACCTCCTGCGGGCCGCCTCGTGCCTGATCGACGCGAGTTCGGCCACGATGGGCCCCGTTCGCCGCTCCCGCTGAGCCGCCGGGCCCCCGGGCCCGTCAGTTCGACGCAGCGCCCGGCGACGAGAGGTCGGCGTCGGCCGCCTCATGGCTGGATCGCGTCTTCTCAATCGCGTTCTCCAGCTCCTGATGTTCCTGCTCCATCTCGTCGGCCTGCTCCTCGAGATCGTCCAGCGACTTCTTGATCCCGTCGACCTGCTCCTCCGGGCTCTGGGCGGGTTGATCGTCCATGGGTCTCGGCTACCCGCCGCATCAAGCTGAAAACGCGGTCGGACTGGAGAGCACTAAGGGACGCCGAGCCGCCTCACCGCGATCCCCCGCGTCTCAGCCTCGCGGACCGTGTCCTCGGTCCCCGGGTCGGACCCGAACGCCACCACCAGGCTCGGTCCGGTATCCAGCATCTCGCGGTTGCGGATCGGCCTGGCTGCGTCGCCATAGCGGTCGAGGTCCGGCGGATGTGCGTCCACCTCGATGCCCTTCCCAGTCGCGATTTCTGCGGCGATGCTGTCAGCGCCGGGCGCGGCGCCATGGACGATCAGAATCTCCCGGCCGCCCCGGAGCTCGTCGATGATCGCCTCAACCGCGGCACGGTCTGTCCATTGGCGTGAGCCGCAGATCAGGATTCGGGTGGCCACGACCGGCAGCGTAGGCGGTTGGGCGGCGGGTGCCTCCGAGCCTGAGCGGTGACAGGCCAGCCGCGCCGATGCGGGCCGGCCTGTCGTTCAGTTCCTGGCTAAGCCTCGGGCTCGGCGGGTGCCTCCGTAGGAGGCGGGCTTGGCGTCTCAGGTCCCGGCTCGGGCTCGCCTGGGCCGTTCGGCGTCTCAGGTGTCTCGAACATCATCGGACTCCTTTCCTTTGTTGCAGCTTGTATTACCCCGTAGACAAGCTCGCAACCCGGGACAACACCTCACGCCTCGCGGCTGCGAAATCGGGGTAACACCCTGGAATGCTCCGACCAGCCGCGCTGGCCACGATCGGCGTCTACGGGTTCGATCTGCCCCATTTTCTCGCTGCCCTGAAGGGTGCGCATGTCGGCCTCCTGATCGACGTCCGTCAGCGGCGGGGCGTGAGGGGCCGCGAGTACTCGTGGGCGAACGCCAAACGGCTCCAGGCGGCTCTCGCCGACGCCGGCGTCCGATACAGCCACCACAGGGATCTCGCGCCGACCACCGAGCTGCGACAACTGCAGTACCGCGAGGACGACCGCCGCGGCGTGGGCAAGCGCTCGCGGGTCGAGCTTGCGAACGAATACGTCGAGCGCTACGTCCGCGAGATTCTCGACCAAGCCGACCTCGAGTCCATTGTGGAGACGATGCCGCCGGGCGCCGCGACCGCACTGATGTGCGTCGAGCGGGATCCGGAAGCCTGCCACCGCTCGCTGATAGCCGACCGCCTGGTCGACCGGTTTGGGCTGGTCGCCGTGCATCTCCGTCCCTGAGCCAGCCGTCAGGATCGAGAGGCCTCTGTGGCCGCGCACTCCGTAGGATCCACCGATGACCTCACGTGAGGAACGCATGGCTAAGAACGAAGCGCTCTTCCGCGAGGCGAACGAGCGCATGGCGGCCTGGGAGGAGCGCCACTCAGGGGCGGCCGAAGAGGTGTACCTGTGTGAGTGCACCGATCGGGCGTGCCTCGAGAGGGTCAGGCTCAGCCGGGATCAGTACGAGGCGGTGCGGGGCGACTCGAGTCATTTCGTCATCGTGACCGGCCATGTCACCCCGGACGTCGAGAAGGTGATCGCGACCCACGGCGACTGGTCGGTGGTCGAGAAGGATCCGGACGTCCGACACATCGTCGAAGCCACAGATCCCCGCCGCCCCTAGCTGACCACCGCACCGGCGTTCCCTGGACGCACAGCAGCCCGACCTGGGCCGGGCTGCTGAAACACGTTCGGGGAAGCTAGTCCTTCGTCAGTACCCCGCCGAGCGTTACGACCGACTTGCCCGCCTCGACAGCGGCGTTGCCGATCGACTTGGCCGCGTTCGTGAAGTGCGAAGCGCCGGTTGAGGCGGAGCGTCGCGCCGAGCGGAGCTCGTCTCCCGCGTTGTGGCGCTGCCGGCTCGACGCCGCCTTGCTGCCGCGGACCGAGGACTCTTCGCGAATCCGATTCCGCTCCCTGGTGGCTGCCGCCTTCTTGGCAGCGGCCTGCCTGTCTGCTTGTGTCTGGGCCACTTTTATTCTCCTTTGGGCTCCTGGTTACTTAGATCTAATACCCAGATTGCTTAGCCGCAACCCCACCGATCGAGCTCGTCTAACCGGGCGGACGCACTGGGCCGCGCACCGGCGGCCCGGTCTCGGTCGGGGCCTCTGCACGTACCGCTTCAGGCCCGTCGGTCAGGACATGTGCCGCCGTCCGAACCCGGTCCGTGATCGAGCTGGCCGCACGACCCCGGGTCGCGATGTCACGCGTTTCCGACCCGACCTTGGCCAAGCCGCGGCTGACGAGGTAGCCGACGGTCAGGATGACCGCGTAGAGCCAGACCCGACCGGCTCCGAGCGCATCGCCCTCGGGCCCATCGCCTCCGGTGGCCAGCCCGGCAATCAAGAGTCCCAGGAGCATCACGATGTACACCCAGAACTCGGTAGTCCTGTACGCGGGCTTGGTCTCGATCGGATCGATGGCAGGGCCGAGCGGGGGTGTGCGGGCGTCCATGGAACCTCCTCAGATTGCTACGGGACTTCGGATGGCTACCCGGATAAGAAGTTCCGAACCGGGCCTACACCCGAGGGGCGACGATCTGATCGACCCGCTCGTGGTAGCGCTGGCCAACCCTGCCACCCAGGACCCCTGCGAGCAACGTTGCGAGGATGACCACAATCAAGGTGATCAAGCCTCCCGTCGCCAGCGAATCCTGGCTGACCGGAATGCTCGGCAGGTTCAGGGTCGCGATCAAGTTGTACTGCGAGCCGAAAGCCGCACCCGCGACCGCAAGAAGGATCGTCACGATGATCCCGAATCCCCAGGCCCCTGCACCTTGGCGAGCGCCGTCGAACCGTGACATCCGGCCGGCCACGTAACCCCCGGCGTAGTACGCGATCATCAACACCAGCACGAAGAGAACGGCCCCACTGATGCCGATCGTCTCGGCATTCTGCTGGGCTTCGATGGAGTTCAGCTCATCCGAGCCGATGGCCACCCCGAGCGCACCGAGCAGCGCCAGCAGGAGAACTGCGACGCCGGTGGCAACCAACCAGCCGAAGAATGCCGCTCCGATGTTGAAGCCACCGAATTCTCGGTAGCGCGCGTCAGACTCGACGTACATGGATCGCTCGCTAGAAGTCGCCATCGGGTACCTCCGGTCGGGGATGGCGACTTCGATACCCCAGGGACGACAGGGGAAACGAGCGGGCGACCCCTCTGAAGAGCTCTGGCTGGCCCACCGTGTTCTCTGCCTCTCGGTTGCGCGCCCGATTCGTGGGTAATCCAAACGCATCCGTCCAACGAGGAGTGCGTGTCGCAGGCTTCCTGTGACCAATCGATCGGAGGTAGATGATGCCGGACGAGAAGGGCAACACCCACGCGGATACGCCGGAGGGAAAGGACACAGCTACGGATACGTCCCTCCATGCCTACAGGGAGGGGCGCGAGGAGGACATCAAGGGAGATACGGCGCAGATTCTCTCCAACGACCCCGACGATCAGCAGCGAAAGGATCTGGCCGAGCCGGGCGAGGATCTCGGACCCGACAAGCATTGATTCGCCCTGTCCTCTCGAGCTTGGGGGATTAGCCATTCAAAGGAGACCGACATGCTGACCACAATTCTCATCATCGTCCTTGTAGTGATCTTGCTTGGGGGCGGGTTCGGCTACTACCGGCGCTAAGAGCCGTCGCCTGCCAAACCGCAGGTGCCACACCCGAGTCAGGTGAGGAGGCCGGCGTTCGCGGCCGCCGATTGCTCGTCCACGAAGGCATGGATCGTCATAGCCCGGTTTCCAACGAACCTCCACACGTGGAAGAGCTTGAGCTCCATCGGGGCCGAGCTCGCCGCACCCCGGCCGATCCACGTGACTTCGACGAGAACGACATCCCCATTCTCGAGGATGCTCGTAGGCAGGAACTTCATGCCTGGGAAGACCTCGCTCAGCTTTTCGAGCAGGGCCAGCGCCCCCTCGTGCCCGCGGAAGGTCGACGCATC
>JAXDIE010000111.1:0-2998 GCA_034664165.1 Thermoleophilaceae bacterium
GATGGTGTCGGCCGCGGTCCGTGACGTGACCGAGCGGCTGGCCATGCAGGCCGAGCGCGAACAGCTGATGGCAGAGGCGGAACGCGAACGATACGAGAACAGACTGGCCCAGACCCAACGACTGGAAACCCTGGGTCAGCTCGTCGGCGGCGTCGCGCACGACTTCAACAACCTGCTGAACGTCATCGTCGGCTATAGCACCTTCGTCACCCAGGAGGTCCAGGGCGCGGCCGATACGGACCCACGGTGGGCGTCGGTATTGGCCGACATGGCGCAGGTGGAAGGGGCCGCGACGCGCGCCGGCCGACTCACCCACCAACTCCTGGCCTTCGCCCGACGCGAAGTGGTCAGGCCGGAGGTGGTCAACATCAACGAGGTGGTCATCGCGGTCGAACAGTTGTTGCGCCGCACGTTGGGCGAGCACGTGGACCTGGTCACCAGCCTCAACCTGGACCTCTGGCCGGTCATGATCGACCCGGGACAGCTGGAGCAGGTGTTAGTCAACCTCGCGGTCAACTCCCGCGACGCCATGCCGGCCGGTGGCAAGCTCAGCGTGGACACCGACAACATCCAGGTCGACCACGCCTACGCAACCGCCCGCCCTGGCCTGGTGCCGGGCCGCTACGCGCGGCTGCGCGTGTCCGACACAGGCGCGGGTATGGACCGGCAGGTCGTTCAGCGGGCATTCGAACCGTTCTTCACCACCAAGCCGCAGGGCCAGGGAACCGGTCTCGGGCTCGCCACCGTCTACGGCATCGTCATCCAGGCGGGAGGACACGTCCAGATCTACTCCGAACCCGGCCTGGGCACCACCATCACCGCGCTGCTCCCCGTCACCGACGAAACAGCCCTAGCAAGCCAGACCGCCACCCCGGCGACAGATCCCATCGGCCTCGGCGAAACCGTGCTCGTGGTTGAAGACGAAGAGAGCCTGCGGGACATGGTCGTGCGAATCCTCGACCGAAACGGCTACAACGTCCTGACCGTGCCGACCGTGGTCGAAGCCCTGCAACAGGCCAGCCTTCTCGACCAGCGCATCCACCTGCTGCTCACCGACCTGGTCATGCCCACCATGCTCGGCAGCGAACTTGCCCAGCGGGTCCGTGAGCTCCGACCAGACATCAGGGTGCTGTTCATGTCCGGATACGCCCAACCCGTGTTAGGGGAGCAGATCGCCTTCGACGAGCACGTCGACCTCCTCGAGAAACCCTTCACCGCCGACGCCCTGCTCACCCGGGTCCGTGACGCCCTGGACCGCTGATCGGGGCGCGTGGAGGCATTGCAGGTCTTGGCCGTGGCCAATCAAGCAGCTCCCTCACCTGGCCCAGAAGAGCCCTCCGAGTTCTGTTTTCTCGATGAGCTCGACGTTGATGCCATGCGTGGTGCGAGAAGCACGAGCTTGTTTCGTGAAGGCCGACATGTAGGGCACAAGGGTATGCACCTGAGGTCCGGACAAAGACCAGGGAAACTTTCGTCCATAACTCGCCATAGGCGATAGTTCGCCCGAATTTGTCCGGCGTCCCGAGGCAGCGGTGAGCAAAATCTCCTGAAAGTACGCGTTCTACATGAAACTGCGCGCCAGACTTCCCAGGTGACCTTGAACTCTCCATCTCTGGATCTCCCCGCCGGTGAGAATCGGCGGGAAAAGGTCGGGCCGGACGCTGCGGAAACTCATGCGCGGGCGGCGTTGCGGGCGGGCGGTTTGGGACGCTGGGAGTGGGATCTGTCCAGCGGACGGATGAGTTGGGACGAACAATGTTCAGCCCTGTTCCGTGTCCCAGCGGCAGCCTTTGGGAGCACCATTGCCGCGTTCGTGGACGCTGTCCACCCGCAGGACCGGTTGCGGGTCTCGGAGTCGCTTCAACGTGCCGAGTGGCGACGAGAGGACTTCGAGGAGAGTTTCTCCCTGGCGGCTACGGCGGATGGACCGCGATGGCTGCTGGCACGAGGTCGCCTCCTCGACCGGGTCGGCGATCCGGACGTCATGACCGGTGTGGTCCTGGATGTCACCCGAGGACAACTGGCGATCGAGCGCAGCACCCGGCTGCTCGAGGTATCCGCGGCCCTTGCCGCCGCGGAGACCCCGGCGCAGGTGGCCTACGCAGCGTTGAACCAGGGGGTCCGCCCGCTCGGCGCGACCGGCGCCGAACTGGTGATGCTCGGCGAGGACGGCGCCCTGAAGCGACTGGCGGCGATGGCGGCCGGGCTTTACGTGGCCGGCGTCGGCGCCAACCAGCAGTCGGTGATCGGTACGGCCCTGGCACAGACCGCGCGGACGGGGCAGCCCTACCCCGCGCGGCAGGACCCGGGGGGCCTGGTCCCCAACCAAAAGTCCAAGCAAGATGTAGTGCCACCATCGGGCCAGGCCACCATGTGTTTTCCGTTGACGGTTGCCGGCCGTCGCGTGGGAGCCCTTTCGGTGGACTTGCCGAACCCGCAAGCGCTGACACTGCAGGATGACCAATACCTGGCAACGCTCGCCACGCAGATCGCGCAGGCGCTGGATCGCGCGGTCCTGTACGCCCGCAGCAATGACGTGGCCGAGACGCTGCAGCGCCAGCTGCTACCCGAGCGCCTGCCTCACCTGCCGGCACTCGAGCTCGTTGGCAGATACCTGCCCGGAACGGCTGGCCTCGCGGTCGGCGGGGACTGGTATGACGTGATCCCCGCGGGCCGAGACGCGGTCGCCTTGGTGCTGGGAGACGTCGTCGGAAAAGGGCTGCGCGCCGCCGGGATCATGAGCCACATGCGCCACGCCGTCAACGCCTATGCCATCGCCGGGCCCGAGCCTTCCGTCGTCCTGCGGCGCATTGACGCGTTGGCTGAGACCGCGCTGGGCGAGTCCGAAATCGTGACGGTTCTCTACGTTCTGCTGAACCCCACGACGGGGCAGATGTCATTCGCCAGCGCAGGGCATCTCCCTCCGCTGCTGCTGACCGCGGGAGCGGCTGCCTTCCTCGACGTCGACCCGCAACCCCCCCTCGGAGCGGCGCACCTC
>JAXDIE010000160.1:0-2746 GCA_034664165.1 Thermoleophilaceae bacterium
CGGGGCTTCGACTCGACCATCTACAAGACGCCCCCTTGGCGCGAGGAAGACAAGATCGTGGCCAAGGAGCTGGGGGACTACCTGGAGGACATCCGGCTGGCCGGAGCCGCGTAGCCGCGACATACTCCGCCCGGCATGGATGTCAGGACCCTCACGGACGGCGGTCAGCAGGCGGAGGACATCGCCGAGGCTCTGGCCGGCTTCATCGGCGCCGCCAGGGAAACCCTGGAGCTCGCTCTCTATGACGTCCGGCTGCCGGGCCGGCCGGGTGACCTCGTGGCGGGCGCGCTGAAGGAGGCCCACGCACGCGGTGTCGTCGTGCGTCTGGCCTACAACCTGGACTCTCCCCGGGAGCTGCCGGTGCCGCCGCCGACAGGAACACGCCCCGAGCTGATCGAGGCGCTTCCCTTCGCCACCCGCGGAGTTCCCGGGATGCCCGACCTGATGCACCACAAGTACGTGGTGCGCGACCGCGAGTCGGTATGGACTGGATCCACGAACTGGACCACCGACTCCTGGACCCGCGAGGAGAACGTGCTGATCACCGTCGACTCGGCTTCATTGTCCTCTGCGTTCGCCGCGAACTTCGAGGAGGTCTGGACCGAGAGCCACGTGGAGTCGACGGGCGACGTCAGGCCGGACCCGGTCGAGGTCGGAGGCCTGGAGGTCAGGCCCTGGTTCTGCCCCGGCCACGGCCCCGCCCTGTCACACCGGATCGCCGCCGCCATCGGCGGCGCCAAACGGCGCGTGCGGATCGCCTCGCCTGTGATCACCGCCGGGCCGATCATCGGCACCCTTGCCCAGGAGGTGGCCGAGGGGAAGCTGGACCTTGCCGGCGTGGTCGACGCCACCCAGCTCCACCAGGTCTTCGGCCAGTGGCGCTCCAACCCGGCAAGCGCCTGGAAGGCCCCGCTGCTCGAGCAGATCGTCACCCAGGGGCGCTTCAGCGGGAAGCGCTCGACGCCCTACCGGCCCGGGTCGGTCCACGACTACATGCACGCCAAGGTCACGGTGGCCGACGACGTCGTCTTCCTGGGCAGCTTCAACCTCTCCCGCTCGGGCGAGACCAACGCCGAGAACGTGCTCGAGATCGCCGACCCGGCGCTGGCAGAGCGCATGGCCGGGTGGATCGACGAGCTCTGCGCCCGCTATCCGGATCGGGTGCGCATCAGCTGACCGGCGCCTTCCCTTGACATATACCTATATCGGTATATATAGTCGAGACATGGCACGAGCAGCAACCACAGCCGACGCGTTCAACGCGGTGGCAGAGCCCCGCAGGCGGCAGATCCTCGATCTGCTGGCCGACGGGGAGCGCCCGGTGAACGACCTGGTGCGGGAGACCGGACTGGGTCAGCCCCAGGTGTCCAAGCACCTGCGGGTGCTCAGGGAAGTGGGGGTTGTCGACGTGCGGGAAGAAGGACGACAGCGGCTCTACCGCGTGAACGCGGAGGCGCTCAAGCCGATCCATGACTGGGTCAAGGACTACGAGCGCCTGTGGACCGAGCGGTTCGAGCGGCTGGACTCCGTACTGGAAGACCTCAAGGACAAGGAGCAAGGAGATGACGATGATGGCAAGTAGCGGAAAGGCGACGGTGACCCTGCCGGCCCCCAACCAGATCCTGATCACGCGCGAGTTCGACGCGCCCAAGGATCTGGTCTACAGGGCCTGGACCGAGCCCGAGCTGGTCAGGCAGTGGTGGTGCGGCGAGCGCGGCGAGATGACCCTGTGCGAGATCGACCTGCGCGTCGGCGGTATGTGGCGCTACGTGATGATCGCCTCGAGCGGCGGCTTCGAGGTCGCCTTCCACGGTGAGTACAAGGAGATCGTGGAGAACGAGCGGATCGTCTCGACCGAGGCCTACGAGGGCCTGCCCGAGGGCATGGACCCCGACGAGGAGGCCTCGCTGAACACGGCGACCCTCACCGAGGTCGACGGCCGGACGACTCTCACGACGCTGGTCGAGCACCGCACGCAGGAGGGCCGCGACATGCACATCAACTCGGGCATGGAAGGTGGCATGAACGAGGCGATGGACCGCCTGGAGCGGGTCGCGATCTCGCTTGCCTGATCGGGAGGACTAAGTGAGCGGGCGCTGGCTCGTGGCGAGCAGCGCCCGCTCGACGTCCTCGACCCGGTCCTGGCCCCAGAACATCTCGCCGTCGAGCACGAAGACCGGCACTCCCCAGTGCCCCAGGTCATCCACGAGCCTCGAGGTATTGGCCTCGATGCGCTCGGCCATCGCCGGGTCCTGCAGTGCGGCGGCACAGCCTTCCCAGTCCAGCCCGGCCCTTTCACACACCAGCTTGAGTCCGTCATCCGAGGCGACATCGATCGCTTCGGCCCAGATCCCCCGGCTGGCCTCCAGCACGAACTGGCGGACGCGGCCCACGTCGATGGCGTGCTCGGACACCAGCAGGCAGCGCCGCGCGCCCTCGCCGATCGGATCGTGGATACGGCCGAATGGCATGCCCAGCCGATCGGCCTCGCGCTTGGTGTCCCGCAGGGTGTGCATCCGCTTGGACATGGGCACCGCCTGGCCGCGCATGGCCATCGGGATCACGCCGCGGAACACGATCTCCACGTCGTGCGTGTCGGCGAGCGCGAAAGCCCGCGGGCCCGACAGATACGAGTAGGGGCTGCGGAAGGAGAAGAAGTATTCGATCTGGGTGGTCACGCGCCCGCCCTCCAGCCCAGCTGGTCGAGGCGCTCGGCGACCTGATCCAGGCGCTCGTGGGCGAAGAA